>JABEUU010000147.1 GCA_013044295.1 Candidatus Dormiibacterota bacterium | reverse complement strand
GGCACTCTGCCCGGCGCAGACCACAGGCAAGTCCAGGTGTGACCACGTCCGACCAGGGGATCGAAGCGGCGGGGCAACCCGCTGATGTGGAGAGCTACCCAGTGGAATGCGCCGGCATGGCGGGTACCGGGTGCGAGGGCCGGTCCAAGTTACGAAGGCGTGAGGGCAACCACAGCAGTGGCGCAAGACCCGAAACGGCGACGGCAACCTTGGCAGCGTCCAGGTCGGGAAGGACCGCTCGTCCCGACCGGGTGTCACTTATGGGCACTCCGTAGGAACGGTGACCGGAAGGATAGTGCGAGCGGGGCGCCTGGACCCAGACATCGCTCGTCCAGCGCCCGCCACGCAAAGCTGGTTGCGCTCACTCGCTGGCGCTCGCGGAGTGAAGGGAGTGGGGACCGGTCCGGTAGCCTAGCTCCGCCAGTTCGAAGATGACCCGTCGGGCCTTGTCAGACGTAGTTGCCGGAGGCGTCCGGGACAGGGTCTCGAGCGCGCGCGGATATCTCCAGTGGCGGCGTCGCCGCCCGTGAAATCACCCGACAGCGACCGGTGGGATCTCGGCTGGCGCAGGTCCTGCGGGATGCTTCAATGGGTGAGCGGAAGTCCCTGGGCAGGTGAGTTGCCTCCCCAGCTCGCTGCCAGGGGCCTCGGCGCCAGCCAGCACCAGGAGGAGCCATCCAGTGCCACCGCGCGCCCGGCCAGTTATCACCGCGCCTGGAATGGGCCCGAAACGGCGGCCCGTGCGCGGGTCGGCCTCGTCCCGAGAGGACTCGGGGCCCGGGCCTGACGAAGAGGCCCGGCGCTCCCGGGCAGCCGTGGTCCTATTCTGTGAGGCCCTGGCCTGGTTCTGGTGACAAGGTGGCGGGGGGCTGGCCCCGACCCGCTTCCAACGCAGCCGCCGGTTGGGCCCGACTGGCCCTCGTGGAGCCGGAGCCCAGGCGGGCGCTCAGAGGGCCATCCCTTAACATCTGATCCCGGAATGGGGAGATTCGATGTCGCCGTGGTTGGCGGCTGCGGCCACGTTGGCCTGCCGCTGGCCCTGGCCTTTGCCCAGCGCGGCCTGCGGGTGGCCGTCTACGACATCAGCCAGCCCTCCGTTGCCCTGGTCAACTCCGGGCAGATGCCCTTTCAGGAGCCGGGAGCGCCCCAGGTACTGGCCGAGGTTTTGGCCAAGGGCACCTTCATGGCTAGTTCCGATCCCGGCCTGCTCAGCTCGGCCGACAACATCGTGGTGGTGATCGGGACCCCGATCGACAAGCATCTGAACCCCGAGGCTCTGGGGGTCCCCCAGGAGATCGAGAAGCTGAGCCGGCACCTGGTCGATGGTCAGCTGCTGGTGCTGCGAAGCACCCTCTATCCCGGGGTCACTCGCATGGTCGAGCGGCTCCTGGCCGAGCAGGGAAAGGCGGTGGACGTGGCCTTCTGTCCAGAGCGGATCGCCGAGGGCAAGGCCATGACCGAGCTCTTCTCCCTGCCCCAGCTGGTCTCGGGCAGAACCGCGGAGATACGGGCTCGGGCAGCCGCCCTCTTCTCCCATCTCACCCAGGAGATCGTGGAGCTGGAGCCGGAGGAGGCGGAGCTGGCCAAGCTGTTCACCAACACCTGGCGCTACATCAAGTTCGCCACCGCCAATCAGCTCTACATGATCGCCAACGACTTCGGCCTCGACTATGACCGGATCCGGACCGCCCTGGCGCACAACTACCCGCGGGCGCAGGACCTCCCCGGAGCGGGCCTGGCGGCGGGCCCATGCCTGCTCAAGGACACCATGCAGCTGGCCGCCTTCAACAACAATCAGTTCACCCTGGGCCACTCCGCCATGCTCATAAATGAGGGCCTGCCGCTCTACACGGTGGCGCGCTTGGAGCAGCGTTACGATCTCAGCCAGATGACGGTCGGGATCCTGGGGATGGCCTTCAAGGGGGAGTCGGACGACATCCGCTCCAGCCTCAGCTACCGGCTCAAGCGGATCCTGCAATTCAAGTCCAAAAGGGTGCTCTGCACCGACCCCTACGTCACCATCGACCCCAACCTGACCCCCCTCGAGGTGGTGCTCAAAGAGTCGGATCTGGTGGTCATCGGCGCGCCTCATTCGCAGTACCGCGAGCTCCCGATCTCGGTGCCGGTGGTGGACCTCACCAACTTGCGGGGTAAGGGAAGCGGAGTTTGAGCGTCCCGCGGGTCTCGGTCGTGATCCCGGCCTACAACGAGGGCCAGGCGATCACCCTTTGCCTGGACCGAATCTTGGAGGCGGTGACCATCCCCTGCGAGGTGCTGGTGGTCTACGACCGCCCCGACGACTCGACCGCGGCCCCCGCCGCCGCCTACTCGGCCCGGGACCCCCGGGTCAGGCCGGTCCTCAACGACATCCGACCTGGGCCGGCGGCCGCCATTGCCTGCGGGATCCGGGCCGCCCTGGCCCAGGTGGTGGTGGTCACCATGGCGGACGGCAGCGACGACCCGCGTCAGATCGAGCCCCTGACCCAGCTGGTGGAGGGGGGCGCCGTGGTGGCGGCCGCCTCCCGCTACATGCCAGGCGGCCGCCAGGTCGGCGGCCCTAGGCTGAAGGGCCTCATCTCGCGCACCGCGGGTCTCTCCCTGCAGGCGCTGGCGCGGGTCGGCACCCACGACCCCACCAACTCCTTCAAGGCCTATTCGAGTTCGTTCCTGGCCGAGGCCGGGATCGAGTCTGACGCGGGGTTCGAGATCGGTATCGAGATGGTGGCCAAGGCCCGCCGCAGAGGGGAGAGGGTGGCCGAGATTCCCACCATCTGGATGGATCGCACCGAGGGCCAGTCGAACTTCAAGGCGACCGAGTGGATTCCGCGCTATCTCCATTGGTATCTGGTCGCGCTGCTGCCGGGTTATGGCCAGCGGCGGCCCTACAAGAGGTGATCTGAATGGCAAAGGTTCTGGTGTCGGGGTCGGCCGGCTTCATCGGGGGCTACGTGGTCCAGGCACTGCTCGCCAGGGGCCACGAGGTGGTCGGCCTCGACGACCACTCCAAGTACGGCCCGGTCAAGCGCTCCTACGACGATCACCCTGGCTACCGGCTGGTGGACGGCGACGCCCGCGACAGCGAGCTGGTGCATTCCCTGCTCGAGGGCTGCCAGCACTTCATCGCGGGGGCCGCCATGATCGGAGGGATCTCCTACTTCCACACCTACGCCTACGACCTTTTGGCCACCAACGAGAGGATCATCGCGTCGTCCTGCGACGCCGCCATCAGGGCCCATCGGGAGGGGACCCTGGAGAAGGTCACCTACCTCAGCTCCTCCATGGTGTACGAGGGAGCGGACCGGTGGCCGTCCTACGAGGGCCAGGAGCTGGAGGTGCCGCCGCCGCTTTCCTCCTACGGCTTCCAGAAGCTGGCAGTCGAGTACTTCGCCCGGGCGGCCCATCAGCAGTACGGGCTTCCCTACACCATCATCCGGCCGTTCAACTGCGTCGGGATCGGCGAGGAGAGGGCCCGGGGCGATATCGAGATTGAGAGTGGCAACGTCAAGCTGGCCATGAGTCACGTGGTCCCGGACCTGGTCCAGAAGGTGCTCAAGGGCCAGGATCCTCTGCACATCCTGGGCGACGGGACTCAGATCCGGCATTACACCTACGGCGGCGATCTGGCCCAGGGCATCGTGATGGCCATGGAGAGTCCCAAAGCGCTCAATCAGGACTTCAACCTCTCCACCTCACAGTCCACCACCGTGCTCGAACTGGCGCAGCTGATCTGGGCCAAGATCCGGGGCGCCGAGGTGCCGTTTCGCTACCTCTCCGACCCTCCCTTCGAGCACGACGTGAAGCGCCGCGTGCCCGCCACCGCCAGGGCCAGGCAGGTGCTCGGCTTCGAGGCCACCACCACCCTGGAGCAGATGTTGGACGAGGTCATTCCCTGGATTGAGGAGGCAGTCAGAAGCGGCCGGATCTGACTCCTCGGGCATCTTTCCGAGATGGTCGGGTGGATGAGGGCTCCTGGACCTCGCGGCGGACAAGCCGAGCTGGGATGCCGGCCTGGCCTCGCAGCGCCCACATCTGAAAGCTGAGCGGAGCCGATAGCCACTCATTCCCAGCTACCCGACGGAGCTTCTCCCTGCTGGTCCCAGTTGGCATTCCGCAGTCCCTGGCCAGGAGCGCGCGCTTGAGGTGGCACCGCTGCTTGGTTCTCTCCTTTTGGGCGGCCACGGTGTCCGGGTCACGGGCGTTGCCCGGCGCCACCTGGTTGGCGAGTCGGCCGCCCTCACCGCCCCTGGTCAGGAGCCTGCGGATGATCTCGCAGAGGTGGGGGGAAATGGGGGCGCTCTCCTGGGCCCGTTCTCGGCCTTGGCATTCTCGCGGCTGGAGCGGCGCAGCAGATGGCCCCAATACACCGTGCCCTGGCGGCGTCTGACGACGGTGGCCACAGGTCGGCAACCAGCTTGAGATCGTAGGAGATGCCGGCAGCACCGCTCAGGAGCACCGCTCCTGGGGTGGGCAAGCCCAGGGGCCCGTAGACAGGGGCTGGTTGGCTGAGCCACCGGAAGGTGCCCTGGTGAGGCGGGACCTCTGCCAAGCCCCCGCTCAGCGGCCCCAACTTGCCCCCGGGCCGAGGGGCACCATAGGCCGCTTTGGCGTGGCTTGTCCAGCCGGAGAGGGCGCGCGAGGCGGCTCCCGATCAGGGATTGGCGCGGTAGAACACGCTGAGATGCTCGTGGGCGAGGAAGGCGGCCAGCGGCTTGAAGCCGGGGTACAGCTGGTACACGAGAGGGACCACCTGGTTTTCGGGGGCGGTCGCGTAGTTGTGCACCAGCGCCACCGCCTGTTCGCGCTGGCTCCTGGTGATCCTGCCCTCGACCAGGCCGGAGTGGAATGACCCGAGCACCTGGACCAGGGTAAGGCAGGCCAGCAGGACCACTACCACCCTCGCTCCCGGCAGGTGAGAACGACTGACCACGGCGGCACCGGCCAGCCACACCCCGGCGAACAACCACAGGTTGAAGAGGGTGTAGCGGGAACTGGTGGCAGTCTGAAGGCCCAGGTGAGCCCTGCCGATGGTGATCAGGAAGTCAATCAGGATCCCAAAGGCGATCAGGGCCAAAGGCACCGCCAGCCATTCGCCGGTGTTCCGGCGCCAGAGCCAATAGCCGACTGTGCCCAGGCTCAAAAGCAGCAGAACCGCCCCCACCGCAGCCTGGGCGGAGGCGCCGATCCCCAGGGCGTGGGAGGTGGGTATGACGCTTCCAACCAGGAGGTAGAAATAGTGGAGCGTGGGCGCGGGATTGGCGAGCGCCCAGCGCACCCCGCCGCCGGTGTCGCTCCAGATGAAGCCGATCCAGTAAATCCCTGAAATGCAGGCGGCGCTGGCCAGCCACCACCAACAACGAGAGCGCGGATAGCGCCGGGCGAGCAGGAAGACCAGCCCCGCCGCCCAGATCGCCAGGCCCTGGGTCGAGGAGTAGGAGGCGACGGTGGCGGCAAAGATGGCGACCAGGAAGAGAGCCGGCCGACTTCGGGATGCGGCCAGCGCGACCAGGGCCACGGAGAGGCAGAGCAAGATCAGATACAGGGCGATGGCGAAGCCCTGCAGCGCCACCGCATACTGAGTCCAGCCGAAGAGCACCAGACCCGCCGGGACAAACCACATCGGGGAGCTGGAGGTGGTGCGCCGGTAGACCACCGCGATCAGGGTCACGGCGACGATCAGCATGAGCACGCTTGCGTACATCTCGACCTTGGTGTCGAAGTGGCTCAAATGGTCCAGCCCCAGCATCAGCAGGTTGGGGAAGAGCATCCGGTTCTCGTTGTGCTGGGTCCAGAGTTGGGCGAGGCTCAGCCGGCCGTGCACAGCCGAGCGGTAGAGGATCACCACCGCCCACTCGTCCTGAAAGGGGACATTAACCCCGAAGTAGTAGACGAAGCCGAGATAGGCGATCGCCACCAGGCCCAGGACCGAGGCGCTGATACTCCGCGCGTGGGTGTCGATCCAT
>JABEUU010000146.1 GCA_013044295.1 Candidatus Dormiibacterota bacterium | reverse complement strand
GGTCGACACCGACGGAGAGTCGGTGCTGCTCAACACCGCCCTGGGCAGGGTGAAGACCCGCAACCTGGAGCGCGACCCCAGGCTGGCCATCTCGATCACGGACTTCGAGAATCCCTACTCCCAGCTGACCGTGAGCGGTCGCGCCGAGCTGATCCAGGAGGGCGCCGAGGAGCACATCCGCCAGTTCCAGTACAAGTACCAGGGCAACCGCGACTTCAAGCTCGCCAAAGGCGAGCGCCGGGTCATCATCCGGGTCGTGGCCGAGCGGATCGGGGGCGACGTCGAGTAGGTCCCGCCCCCCTCTTCTGGTCGCCTGCCACCGCCCGCCCAAGCGCGGCTGACGGGGCCGAACCGGCAGGGGCCGAACCGGTGGGCGCCCCGGCCTGGGGCGCCGCCGGCATTGGCGTTCCCCAACGCATATCTCGGCGCCCACTTGCGGGTCCCAGGGAGGACCTGGGCGTCGTCGGGCGACTCGGCGGCCGACGCTGGTCTCCTCATGTCCGCTCGTGCCATTGGGATCAGCCGCAACCGGGCATGAGCCCCAAAGAAGAATCAGATAAATCTGATAGGCATTGTCGATGCGCATCAAAGCCACCGAGGCGAGCCGGAAGTTCTCCGCCCTCCTAAACCGGGTCGCGTCCGGAGAGACGGTGGAGGTGGATCGCCACGGGGAGATCGTGGCAGTTGTGACGCCACCCGTCGGCACGCTTGTGCCTGGCGACTCCCTCCTCGACATCCTTGGTCAGCTGCCCCAGTTCGATGATGGCTTCGCCATCGACATCGAGCGGCTCTCTTGGGTGGCGGCGAGTGGAGCAGACCCGTGGCCGTCCTGATCGACACCCCGGTCCTGGTGGGCAGGAGCGCGGCCGGCTGCGGTTGGTGGGGCTGATCCGCCCCCACCGGCGGTACGCCCTCTCCATTGCCACCGCGGCGGAGCTCCTCCAAGGTGTCCACCGGACAGATGGCGCCCGCGCCCAGCAGCGCTCCGCCTTGGTCGAGAAGCTCCTGGCCGCACTCTCCGCGCTGCCGGTCGCCCTCTTGGCGGCGCGCGCCTACGGCCGGCTGTCGGCGGCGCTGGCGGTAGCGGGGGCGTCGGTCAACTCCAACGATCTCTGGATAGGAGCCACGGCGATCGCCCATGGCCTGGAGGTGCTGGCGCTGGATGGTGACTTCGACCGCATCCCCGGCATCCGAAGGGCCAGCGTCGATTGAGTGCGGCCGGCGCCAGCCCGGGACCTGCGGGCGGCCACAGCGTCCGGCGCGCCCTCTGAACTATGGTTGCGGCCGCCTCGGGCCGCCGCCCGACCCTTCGGCTGCGACCGCGATCTGGTCCAGCTCCTCGGCGGTCAGCTCGATGTCGGCCGCCGCCACCCAGCCGTCCACCTGCTCCGGGCGCCTCGCGCCCACGATGGCGCCGGTCACCCCCGGCCAGGCAAGGGTCCATGCCACCGCCACCGCGGCCACCGACACCCCACGGCGATCCGCGATCGGGCGCAGCGCCTCGGCCAGGCCCAGGTTGCGCCGTAGCCGCTCGCCCTGGAACTCGGGGTCGCGGGAGCGCCAGTCGTCGGGACGCAGGCTGGCCGCCCGGTCCCAGCTGAAGCTGCCGCTGAGCAGGCCGGCCTGCATCGGGCTGTAGACGATGACCCCGGTCTGGTGCTCCCGGCACCAGGGGATCACATCGGCAGCGGCCTCCCGCTTGATCAGGGAGAAGGGCGGTTGCAGGGAGTCGACATGCCCCACTCGCTCGGCCACTTCCAGCTCCGCCACATCGTGGTTGGAGAGCGCCGCGGCCCGGATCTTGCCCGCCTGCTTCAGCTCCAGAAGGGTGCCCCAGTACTCCTCCAAAGGGGTGCCGTCCTGGGCCGGCCAGTGCATCTGGTAGAGGTCGATGCGCTCCACCTTGAGCCGGCGCAGGGAGGCCTCGAGCTCCTCCCGGATGGACTCCGGACGGCCCACCTCGCGAGGCGGCAGGCTGCGGTCGTGCTGGTCCCAGACCAGGCCGCACTTGGTGAAGACGTAGGGCCTGTCCGCCTCGGAAATGCCCTCCAGTGCCCGGGCGACCACCTCCTCGGAATGGCCGAGCCCGTAGACCGCGGCGGTGTCGATCCAATTGACCCCGGAGTCCAGCGCCCGCCGGATCGCCTGGACCGATTCCAGGTCGTCCTGCTCCCCCCAGGCGAATGCCCAGCCGCCGCCGCCCACCGCCCAGGCCCCGAACCCGACTCTGGTTATCTCCATGCCGGTTTGGCCCAGCTGCCTGCGTGTCAGCGCCATGCTCCTGCCTCCCACTGCCGACCGAGAAGGTCTGCTATCCCAGCCCCACGATACCGGCGCGGCCGTCTGGGGCGGGCCGGGGAAAGCCAGGCGATAGGATGAAGGCGTCGGCGCAGGGTGGTTTTACTTGGATGGGGAGATGAGCTTGGCGGACGATCCCGGGCTGGACCTGAACATGGTCTTCGCCACGGTCAACGGATCGGGCAGCCAGTCGGCCAACCTGGTGCTGACCCGGGCGCTGTTCGCGATGGGCATTCCAGTCGCCCCCAAGAACGTGTTCCCCTCCAACATCGAGGGCCTGCCCACCTGGTTCTACCTGCGGGCGAACAGCCAGGGCTACCTGGCGGGGCGCCGGCGGGCCGACCTGCAGGTGTGCCTCAACCGCAACACCTTCGAGCGCGACCTGGACCGGCTGGAGGACGGCGGGGTGCTGATCTACGAGCAGGCTTACTCAGCCCCCAGCCTGGACCAGAAGCGAGGAATCCACGTGTACCCGGTCCCCTTCGCCCGGCTGGCCAAGGAGTCGTTCGAGGACCAGGGCCTGCGCCAGTACCTGACCAACATGCTCTACGTGGGGGTGGTGGCCGAGCTGCTGGGGATGCCGGACTCGGCCCTGGAGCAGGCCCTGGCTCGCCAGTTCCGCAACAAGCCCAAGGCGGCCGGCGCCAACCTGGCGGCG
>JABEUU010000145.1 GCA_013044295.1 Candidatus Dormiibacterota bacterium | reverse complement strand
GGAGAGTGAACCCCGAGGTCAGGGGCCGCCTGGCGAAGATCGCGGATTCGGACCTGAAGCGCTACGCGGACGCCGCCACTCGGCGCGCCGAGTGGCGGCAGCAGGTCAGCCTGCCGACCCTGCCGACGACCACCATCGGATCGTTCCCGCAGCGGGCGGAGCTGCGCCAGGCCAGGACTCAGCTGCGGCGCGGCGAGGTCGACCAAAAGACATATGAGGCCCGGATGGAGGATGAGATCCGGCGCGTGATCCAGTTCCAAGAGGAAGTTGGCCTCGACGTGCTGGTCCACGGCGAGCCAGAGCGCAACGATATGGTCGAGTACTTTGCAGAGCAACTCGCCGGCATCGTCACCACCAAGCTGGGTTGGGTCCAGTCCTACGGGTCTCGCTGCAGCAAGCCTCCCATTGTGTTCGGCGACGTCTCCCGCCCGGTGCCGATGACCGTGCGCTGGGCCAGTTTCGCCCAGAGTCTGACGGCCAAGCCGGTCAAGGGGATGCTCACCGGCCCGGTCACGATCCTGCAGTGGTCATTTCCCCGTGACGATGTACCTCGTCGCGAGACCAGTTTTCAGATCGCACTGGCGCTCCGAGATGAGGTGGCGGACCTGGCCGCGGCGGGGATCCGCATCATCCAGATCGACGAGCCTGCGTTCCGGGAGGCCATGCCGCTGCGGCGAGAGGACCAGGCCGGCTACTTGCGCTGGGCGATCGACAGCTTCAGGTTGGCGGCCGGCGGGGCCGGACCGGGAGTGCAAATCCACACTCACATGTGCTACTCGGAGTTCGGCGACATAGTCGAGGCCATCGCCGAGCTGGACGCCGACGTGCTCTCCATCGAGGCGACCCGCTCCGGGATGGAGTTGCTGCACTCCTTCGCCGACGTTGGGTACCCCAACGAGGTCGGCCCGGGCGTCTACGACATCCATTCACCGTTGGTGCCCACCCAGGCCGAGATGGCGGATCGGCTGCGGGCAGCGGCTCGGGTAATTCCGCTGGAGAGGCTCTGGGCCAACCCCGACTGCGGGTTGAAGACAAGGGGTTGGGCCGAGGTCGAGCCCTCGCTCCGCAACCTCGTCGGCGCCGCCCGAGAGGTCGCCGCCGAACTGCAGCCGGTTCCGGCCGGCTAGCGGCCCTGGTCTGTTGAAGGCGGCTTACGAGCCCGAGGAGACCGAGCGTCGATGGCGTCGACGCTGGGAGGAGCTGGATCTGGGCCGGGCGGACCCCGGGAGCGCCAAACCGGCCTTCTCGATCGCGCTGCCGCCCCCCAACATCACCGGCTCCCTGCACTTGGGCCACGCCCTGAACGCGGTGGTTCAGGATTCGCTCTGCCGTTTCCACCGCATGCGGGGCTATGAGGTCCTATGGGTTCCCGGTACCGACCACGCTGCGATCGCCACTCAGAATGTGATCGAGCGCCAGCTGGCCGCTGAGGGCAGCTCCAAGGAGGAGATCGGCCGCCAGGCGTTCGACCAGCGGGTGGAGGCCTGGTACCGCACCTATCAGGGTCGGATCGTGGAGCAGCTCCGTCGGATGGGGGCCAGCTGCGACTGGAGCCGGGAGCGGTTCACCATGGACGCCGCCTACGTACGGGTCATCCGCACCGTCTTCAAGACCCTGTACGAGCAGGGGCTCATCTATCGGGGGCCCCGAATCGTCAACTGGTGCCCGCGCTGCCACAGCGCCATCTCCGACGAGGAGGTTCAATTCGAGGAGCAGATCGACAAGTTCTACTACGTGCGCTATCGGCGGGCGGACGGGCCAGGGGAGGTGGTGGTGGCCACCACTCGCCCGGAGACGATCCTCGCCGATGTGGCGGTCGCGGTTCCACCTGGCGATCCGCGCTTTCGCAACCTCCTGGGAGCCCAACTGGTCGAGCCTCTCTCGGGCCGACTGATACCTTTGATTGAGGATCAGGCGGTTGACCCCAAACTGGGGACTGGGGCTCTCAAGATCACCCCGGGGCACTCTGCCGAGGACTTCGAGATCGGGCTTCGGCACGACCTGCCGGTGCTCACGGTTATCTCGCTGGACGGGCGCATGATCGCTCCCGACTTTCCCGATTTGGACGGGCTCGAGGTGGCGCCTGCCAGGGAGTGGGCGGCGGACCGGCTGCGCGACTCAGGGGCCCTCGTGTCGGAGGAGCCGATCGTGCACCAGGTGGGGCACTGTGACCGCTGCGGGACCATCCTCGAGCCCCTGGTCACCGCCCAGTGGTGGGTGCGCGTGACCGAGCTGGCCGAGCCGGCGGCTGAGGTGGTCGAGCGCGGCGAGATCACGTTCCACCCCCGTCAATACCGCGAGCAATACCTCACCTGGATCCATGGATTGCGCGACTGGTGCATCAGCCGGCAGCTGTGGCTGGGACATCGCATACCGGTTTCAACCTGCGCTAACCAGCACACGTTTGCCTGGGTTGAGGAGCCGGAGCTATGCCCGGTATGCCAGAGTTCGGAGTTGAGCCACGATCCCGACGTTCTGGACACCTGGTTCTCTAGCGCGCTCTGGCCGTTTGCGATTCTGGGGTGGCCCCAGCAGACCCCCGAGCTGGCTCGTTTCTATCCCACCAGTGTGCTCAGCACCGGGCGAGACATTCTGCGCCTGTGGGTGGCCCGGATGGTGATGATGGGGCTCCGCTTCCCAGGCCAGGTCCCCTTCGCAGACGTCATCCTGCACGCCACTATCCTGGGCGCGGATGGGGCACGAATGTCCAAGTCCAGGGGCAACGTGGTCGATCCCCTGGAGATGGCCGACCGCTACGGCGCCGACGCACTCCGGGCCTGGGGGGCCAGCGTGGCCATGGGGACGCAGGATGCCCGCTTCGACGAGAGCCGCATCGATGGCTTCGCCAAGTTCGCCAACAAGCTCTGGAACATGGTTCGCTTGCTGCGCCTGGTTCACTTCCCAGAAGGGCAGCCCGGGCGGATCCCAGAGTCGCCCGAGCCCCTTCTACGCGAGCTCGAGCTGGCCGACCGTTGGTTGCTCTCCCGCCTGACCGGTCTGGTCCGGAAGGTCTCCCGAGCGTTGCCTGACTTCGAGCTGGGGGTGGTGGTCGACTCCATCTACCAGTTCGCGTGGCATGAGCTTGCCGACTGGTATCTGGAGCTGGTGAAGGAACGGCTTGAGGCCGGTGACGAGGTCGCCCTCTGGATCACGAGATCCGCTCTCCTCACCACGGCCACTCTGCTCCATCCCATCATGCCATTTCTTACCGAGGCGCTCGGGGAGCAGTTCGAAGGCATCCCCTCCACAATGGACCAGATGAGCTGGCCCGAGGCTCGCAGCGAGTGGGACGATCCGGCCGCGGAGGCCGCGATGAGCTCCTTTCAGGACCTGACCGGCCAGCTCCGCCACTGGCTCCAGGATCTGGGCATTCAATTCGGCCGCAGTGCCACCCGGGTCCCGTTGTTGGTCTCGAGTACCGGTTCTGATCTAGCCCAGCCCGAGGTGCTCCGGTATCTCGAGCGGTTGGCCCCAGTGCAGTGGGTGGAGGCTGCCATCGGGGACCTGGAGGGGATGGCACCCCTGGTGGTGGGCCAGAGCAGCATCCGGCTGGCTGCCACGGCCGCCGCCCAGAGTCAGCAGTTGAGGGCCAGGATGCGTCGCGAGTTGGACCGCCTTTCGGCTTTCAGGAGTTCCCTGGAGTCCAAGTTGGCCAGCCCATTCGCGACCTCGGCTCCGGCCGAGCTGGTGGCGCGGGAGCGGAGCAGACTCGAGGAGGCGTCTCGGCGCGAAGCTCTGCTGCGCGACGCCCTCGAGATCTGATCCCGGGACGGCTGAGTGCTGTCCCTCTCCGAGCTTGCGTTTTTGGCCCCGACCATTCCGGCTGCGGCGGCCCTCGCCAGCGGCGTCATGGGCCGTCCTTGGCTGGCCGGCGGGGGTGCTGTGGCGCGCTGGCTGGTTCGCGGCGGACTTCTGCTTGCGCTCACTGACGTCGCCGTCCTCCTTTACCTGATCCAACCGTCCGGTACGGTCCAGGTCACCCTTTGGGAGTTCGACTCCCGGTTGCCAGTGACCGTGCAAGTCGACGTCGGCGGAGCCGCCATCGCACTCGCCGTGCTGGCCGCCGCTCTGGTGGTCAGCTTTTCGGCCTCTGAGCGCAGGCCATTGGCCTCGGCCGCCCTGGCCCTGGCGGCCCTGGGAGGGGTCATGGTGGCGCTCTCGGGGGGCCTGCTCGGCCTATTCGTGGGCCTGGAGCTGTCGGCAGCTGGTGGGATCGGCCTCAGTTATGCCAGGTATCCGCGAGCCGCCAGCTCCCGGATCGTTTGGGCGGCCGCCGCCGACCAGGTGGTGGCCCTCATTTGGTTGGGAGCCTTGATCGTGATCTACCGCCAGGTGGGTACCTTGCAGTTCACCGACATCCCCACCAGCGTGGTCGGCTTCACCATGGCTGGGATCCTGTTGGTTCCGGCACTGGTCCGCCTGGCCGGGGCGGCGCTGCTGGTACCCGAGCCCAGGGAACCGAGCCAGCCGGGTGCTGCCCGGGCGCTCGACGTGGCCGATTGGATGGCCGTGGTGGCCGTTCCCACCGCACTGGTGGTGTTCCTGCGGGTGCGTCAACTGACAGGGGGTAGCTGGCCCACCCCGGCCTTCGGCACTGTGCTTGACCTGGTCGGGCTCGCGTTCGCGGGCGCCGCTCTGGGGTTTCTGCTGCTGTCTTCCCCGGGACAGTCGGAGGTGCGCGCCCTGCTGCTGGGAACCTCGGGGCTGGTGTGGTTTGGCTTTGGTTCAAACGCTGCCGCCGGGGTGCAGCTGGCGCTGGGCGCGGGAATCTTCCTGGAGCTGGCGGTGGCACTTCTGCCCCGCGCTCTGTTCGGGAGCGGGGTCCAGTCTGGCCGGGCCCGACCCTTGGCCAAAGCTCAGCGCCTGGCCGGGGTCGGAGCGGCGTTGGCCCCCGTCTCGCTGGCGGGCACGGTGGCGATGCTGGGGCTGAGTGCTGCCCTCCAGACAGGCGGATCCCGAGGGGTGCTGCCAGCCCTAGGGTACGCCCTGGTTCTGGCGGTGCTCGGGCTCGTGGCGGTTCGCGGGCTGCGGCTGCGGGGCGGGCCCCGCCCCTGGGATTGGGCGCTGTCCCTGCCCGCCGTCGGGCTCCTCGGGGCGGCGGTGCTCCCCGGCTGGGTTTTGACCACGATGGCCGGCCCAATCGCCTTCGCGGGTTCAGCGGGGCCGACGGGACTCACGGCGCCGGACCCGCTGGTGGTGCAAGTTGGCTCCACGGTGTGGCCGGCAGGCTACCTGGCCATGCTTTTGGCGCTGGGCGGATTCGCTTTTTTGGCGCTTCGCTACGCGGTCGGTCTTCCCGTCTGGCCGCCGCGCACGTCCGCCCCTGCCGAGGAGAGTCCGGCGACCACTTCATGGCGGGTCGCCTTCCCGGCACCGATCGTCACCGGCTGGAGCTACCTGCTCCGGTGGAGTGACCGACTTCGCAGCGCCGGCTCTCTGGTAGTCGACCTGGCGGAGCGCGACCTGGCGGAGCGTCCCGTCTGGCTGTGGCTGGCGACGATCTCGGTCGTCGGCTGGCTGATGGCTCAGAGGTGAGCCCAGCCTCAGCGCTGGCGGCAGCGGGCTTCATCGCCGCCGCGGTCGCCTTGCTCGCGGTGGGCCCCACCGGCATGTGGATCAGCGCCCTGGCACTCGGTCTGGGACTGGGTGGGGTGGCGGCCCTGGCCGGTGGAGCCCCCAGCTTTCTGGTGCTGGGATCGGTGGGCGCCTCGGCCGCCCTGCTGGTGGCGGCGGGGAGCAGGGTGCCCGGACTTTCCGCGGGCCGCTGGCTGCTTGGAAACTCACCTGTGGTCGGCCGGGAACGAGTCTTTGACATCCGGAGCCTGAGGCTCCTGCTCGGCCTGGGAGGCCTGCTGGCAGCTCGCCTGCTCTCCGGCCATCTGGGTGCGGGGACCGTGTCCACCCAGGGCCCCGCCTTTGCCTGCCTCTTCGCCTGGGAGGTGGGCGCGATCCGAGTCGGCACCGGCAGAGGACCGGCGGACCTGGCCGTGGGCGCCCTCTGCGCGGGGATGGGGAGTGCCGCCTTCCTGCTGCTCAGCTCCTCGGGCACCGCCGTGGGTCCGGCTCTGTTGGCGGCCGGCTTGCCCGCGCTGGCCCTGGTGTTGCTGGCGAGGTCCGCGCCATGGGAGACCGGAACTTGAGCCCAGCTGTCGGCATCGCGGTCGGGGCCGCCGCGATCGTGTTGGCCTGGTGGCTCGGCGGCCGTTGGCGCTGGGTCCTGCCCCTGGGGGTGGTGGCGGTGGGGGTAGTGGCTGCCCTCGTGCTGCGGGTCCCGATCGCGCCGGCGCCGGCCAGGATGGCAAGCTCAGGGTTGGGCACCCTGGCCGCGTCCAGGATGGCCGTGGGGGTGCTTTTGGGCGGCCTGGGAGCGATGACGCTGGAGCTGCTGGTAGGAGGTGATACGGGACCCGGCTCCGCAGCGGTCGCCCTCGGGCTGCTGGCCGCAGTGCCGGCCGGAATGGCCCTGCTCACGACTGGCATGGTGCCATTGGCCCTGAGTGTGGGTCTCTTGCTGGCCATGATCTGGGTGCGGTGGCAGCGGGTCGCCGGGCCTCAACTGCCGATTCGCAGCCTGGCGCGACAGGGCGTCCTGGTGTTGGCGTCACTGCTGGCCGCGGCCGCGCTCATGCCATCGGCCCGACTGGGCTCGGCGCCGACGGTCCTGGAGGCCATCCTGCTGGCGGGGGGAGTCACTGGACTGCTCGGGGTGCTGCCCTTTTCCGCATGGGTCGGAGCCGCGATCCGGGTGGGCCGCTCGGAGGCGTCGCCATGGCGGATCTGGGCGATTCCGGTGGGCGTTTTGGTGGGGGCCCGTCTGGTCGCCACCAGTCCCCCCGGGGTGGCCCTGCCCCTGCAGGAGTTGCTGTTGGCTCTGGGCGTCGCCTCGGCGCTGTTCTGGGGTCTGCGGGCAGTGCTGGGACCGTCCGCCACCCGCTACTCGCGGGTCCTGGCGGCCGACTCCGGCCTGGTCTGCGCCGCGGTCGGACTGGGTAGTGCCGAAGGCCTGACTGCCGCCTTGCTGCTGATTCTGGCGCACTGGCTGGGTGGCGCTGTGCTGGGCGAGGAGTCCGGCACCAGATCCCAGTTGTTGGCGTGGATCGGGCTCTCTGGGATACCTCCTTTCGGAGGCTTCGCTGGCCGGATCCTGATCGTGATCGCGGCGGCCCCGGTCAGCTTCACCCTGGTCTGGTTGCTGCTCTTGGGGATGGGACTGCAACTCGCTGCCGCGGCCTCGGGGATGCGCTCGACTCTCAGCAGCACCTCCAGCACCGGGTCGTGGCGGCGGGAGCTCATCGGGTTGGTGGCGGCCGCCGCGATCCTGGTGCTGGGCTTGGTCCCGGGCCAGGCCCTGCAGGCGGTGATGGGGCTGCACCCATGAGTCAGGTACGAGTGGCCCTGGCCCTTTGCGCCGCCCTGGTGGTCTATCCGGGAGGCGTGTCGGCGGCGGTTGGCCTGGGGCTGATCCAGACCGGCAGGTTCGCTCCCGCCAGCCGGGCCAGTCTGCTTGGGTGGGTTCGCTCCGCCCGCGTCACTCGCACCTGGCTGGGCGCGGGTTTGCTCTGCGGCCTGGTCGTGCTTCCGCTTCCATGGGGAGGCAGCCCGAGTTTCCACCTTGACTTCGGGGGCTCGACCGGGATGGGACTCGGCGGCGTGGCCGCATCCTTGCTGGCCCTTTGGGTGTTGGAGTCGTGGGCCCAACCGGCGCGCCACCGGCCCCTCCTGACCCTGCTGGCATTGGCCTGGTCGCTTGGGCTGGTTGGGCTGGCGGTCGCCCTGCGGGCGCCCACGTGGGCTGGGGTCATGGCTGCCGGCGGAGCTGGCGCGGAACTGGCTCGTCTCGCGCTGGGCCTGGCCTCTCTTTTGATTGTCTTATGGGTTGTCACTGGCACCGGCGCCGATCACCCCCGGGACGGGGCAGTGATCGCTGGGGCCTGGGCGGCGCGGCTGGCACTCAGCCTCAGCTTGCTCCTGCCGCAGCTCCAAACGCTCCCTGCCTGGTCGGTGATGGCGGTCTGGTGGGGCTCCTGCGGACTTCTGGGCCTGGCCGGCTCCGGGGGTGGGCAGGACCTGCTGAGGAGGTTCGGGATAGTGCCCGGCGGTGCCCTGACTGGTAGAATGTAGATCCCGTGGACCGATGGACGGTGTGCGGCGTGGAGGGCCCATCCGGGCCAACTCCAAAGACGGGAACGGGAGGCTTGGTAAGGGCGTGGCGGAACTAGTCCTAGCCTCCGGTTCGGATCGTCGCCGCGAACTCCTGCTTAAGTTGGGATTGCGGTTCACCGTGGTCCGGCCGGAGATCGATGAGACGCTCGCGCCCGGGATGTGCGCGGATCTGGCGGTCCAGTTGGTGGCCCGCGCCAAAGCTCACGCCGCGCTCGCCCTGCTCAACGGTCGCGGGGCGTACGTGCTCGCCGCCGACACCGTGGTGGTGGGCACCACCGGCCCCCTGGGCAAGCCTCACACGGAGGCCAGGGCCAAGGAGATGCTTCGGCAACTTCGGGGCCAGCGCCATGTCGTCCTCACGGGGATCTGCGCCCTTTGCCCGGACACGATGAAGGAGAGCACCGGGCTTGCCCGCTCGGCAGTCCGGATGCGCGAGTTCAGCGACGACGAGTTGGACCAGTATGTCGCTGGTGGAGAGCCCCTCGACAAGGCGGGAGCGTATGCGGTTCAGGGCCTGGGAGGTTCGCTGGTTGATGCGATCGGGGGCCGTACCGACACCGTGATCGGCCTCGACTGTCAGATGGCGATGCAGCTGCTCAACGAGGTCGGCTATCCCAACCCGCTGCCAACCGCGCCCGACCACCCGGTGGCTCTGGGTAAGTCCGCCACGACCAGGCGGCCCCTGGCCAGCTCCAACCGGACCGGGAGTTCCCGCTGAACCTGCCCCGACCGTGGGGGGTGGTGGCCGGCATGCCCTTGTTGGCTCTGGCGGCGGGAACTGGAGTGGCGGCCTGCGGCTCCAGCACCCCGCTAAATTCGCTCTCGGTAAGCACTCAGGTAGGCTCCCAGGGGAGCTCGTCGAGTTCCGCGCCAGTGGCTCAGGGGACCTCCATCGAGGTCCAGGTGACTGTCACCAACATCGGCTCTGGAGCCCTCCGCGGGGTGACCATCCGACTTCCTGTGCCCAGCGGCTTCGTCTACACCAACACCGTCTCGGTGGTGCAGAACGGGGACTCGGTGCGGTCGGCCGACATCGCCCCTGTTTCCCGAGAGGCAACCCTGACCTGGGGCGCCTGGACGATCGGTCCCGGCGGTGCTGGCCAGCCCAGCCAGGTGGTGGTGACCGCCAATCTGCTCGCAACCGGTGCTGCCGGCCAGTCCAAGTTGGCTCCTGAGGTGTTCGCAACCGGCTACGCCAGCTCCCTGACCGGGGCCCCGGCAACGCTGCAGATCACCCCGGCTCCGTCCCTGAACCTGGTTGTGCGCGTCAGTCCAGCCTCGGTGACGGCAGGGAGTTTGGTCACCTACCACGCTGTCATCACCAACACCGGCAGCGGCGCCGCGGCGGCCACCGACCTCGGCATCACCTTGCCATCCGACTTTGACTATGTGACCACCACCTCCACCTCTGGCAACGCCAGCACCTCGGGGGGCACCTATCCGATCCCGGGCTCTGTGATCCCGACCTGGAGCGGCTTTGACATTCCCGGGCAGGGCAGCGGCGGTCCGGGGATCCTGTCCCTCAACTTTCAGGTCCGGGTGCTCCCCGACGTCCCCCGTGGCATCTACCAGGCGACCGCGTCTCTGGTTGCCAGCAACGGCTCCGCCACCCAGAACGAGTTGCAACTCAACTTCGCCGCGCTGGCTCCGGTGGAAGTGACCGGGGCTGGGCCGGCCCCCTCCAACAGCTGAGCTGGAAGCGGTTCGACTGTATCGGAGTGGCCGTCTGATAAACTTCCCCTTCAGGTGGATGGCCGCCTTCAGGTTGGGCGCCGACTGGTTTTCGCTTCGCGGCGCGACCAGGGCTCCAAGCAAGTCCCGAGGGAGTTCGCATGTACGCCATAGTCCAGGTCGGGGGTCGGCAGTATCGAGCCACGCCCGGGGATCGCTTGGTGGTCGACCGAATGGAAGTAGAGCCTGGCAGTGAGCTCCAGCTACCCGATGTGCGGATGCTGGTCGCTGAAGCAGGCGACGCGGGCGCCACTCAGGTGGGTCGGCCCCGCCTGGAAGATGTCTTCGTGGCGGCCACCGCTGTGAGCCACTTCCGCGGGCCTAAGTTGCTGGTTTTCAAGTACAAGCCAAAGAAGCGGTACCGCCGCAAGCGCGGCTTCCGGGCGGAGTTGACGGAGCTGCGGATCGACGGGATCAGTCTGAGTTCAGCCAGTTCTCCCACCCAGTCGGTTGAATCTGTTCCCGAGGCGGTCACCAAGGCGCCCAGCAGACGGTCGGCAGCTCCCAAGAAGGCCGACTCCAGCAGGGCGCAAGCTGAGGAGCCCGGCACGGCCGCGGCGCCGGTGGTGGCAGCCCGCAAACCCCGCCGGGCGGCCCCTGGCAAGGCTTCGAATACGGATCCTGGCGCAGAGCTTCCTGGCGGCCACGAGGAGATTGCTGATGGCGCATAAGAAAGGTGGCGGCAGCAGCCGCAACGGGCGCGACAGCCAGTCTCAGCGGCTGGGCGTGAAGGTCTATGGAGGCGAGCAGGTGATCCCAGGAGCCGTCCTGGTGCGCCAGCGGGGGACCCGCATTCTGGCCGGTCCGGGCGTGGGCATCGGCAAGGACCATACCCTGTTTGCGCTAGCTCCAGGGCTGGTCACCTATCGGCCCTATCGCACCAGCCGAAAGCGGGTCTCGATCACCCCAGCCGAGCCCGTCTCGAGCTGAGCCGCTTCGGGCCCCTGCCCGAGGGACGCCATGTTTCTGGACGAGGTCGAGCTTGCGGTGAGTGCCGGCAAGGGCGGGTCCGGCTCGGCCAGCCTGCATCGCGAGAAGTTCGTGGCGCGGGGTGGTCCCGACGGTGGGGATGGGGGT
>JABEUU010000144.1 GCA_013044295.1 Candidatus Dormiibacterota bacterium | reverse complement strand
TCGATACCTGGCTGATCCGCCCACAGCGTCTCTCCGAAGCAACGCAGGACTGTTGACCGAGCCGGAGCTCACGGTGGCGGTGTCACCAGATCGACAGAGGGAAAGTACGTCCGGTATTGGGCGCTGTTCCTTGTCAGCAATCGGTAGCCGCACACCGCCGCATGAGCGCCGATATAGAAGTCCGGGAGTGGAGAACGTCGCTGCCCGCCGCGTTGGCGATAAGCGAGGAAGGCCCTGCCGACGATGAATCCCGCTTGGTAGGGCAGCGGTTCGCGCCCGAAGTCACTCGCGGGAACAGCGTCATCCAGATCTTCGATCCGGTCGAACCCGGTCGAGATCTCCGCATAGATGATCGGGTTGATCGCCAACTTCCCTACTTCCCTGGCCCTGGCCACGGCCTGCTCCGACCAAGCACGCCATGTGGGGTCGTTGGTCAGAATGTCGAGCAAAACACTCGAGTCGACCAAGGCGATGGGACTCTCGACCGCAGCCGTCGCGGCGTGCGGTTCACTCACCCCGCAGAAGCTGGAGCAGTTGGTCCGTACTCATGGTCGTGGTGGCCCGGCCACGCATCCTGTTCACGAGTCGCTGTCCACGGGTGTGGCTGGAATCGACCGGGACGATGCGCAGGGCGGGGCCGTCCTCGATGACGTTCACCTCGTCGCCCTCACGCAGACCGTGCTTCTCTCTCAACGGAGCCGGAATCGTCACTTGTCCTTTGCTGTTGAGTCGCATCGTTCCTCCTGACACGTAATACCAGTCGCACAGGATACCAGGTGTCGTAACCATGTCGGCGGCGTGGGCCGGAGAACTGATACCTCCGCCAGCCGTGCGTCCGCAGGGCGGCCGAGAGGGACTACTGTCTCCAGGCGCCCGCCTGGGACCCCAACTTGCCGGCAGCAGCTCCTGGCTCTCCTCCATGGAGCAGTCGACCGCATCGATCTCGTCCACGGTTTCCTTGGCCCAGATGGCCCGGCCCGGGTCCGTGCTGCAATACAGAGGCTCTGGGGCTGTCGAACAGGCTGAAGAGGTCGGCGGCGGTTGTAACCCGGAAGGCCACCGTGTTGAGGCTGACCTTCAGCCGCGCCGAGACTGCCCGTCCGTCCGATCTCCCAGTTCAGCAGACGACGTGAACAGCCGCCGACATCCTGAGCTTGGCGATCGCACAGAGCCGTCCGATGGCCGCCTCCTGGGCGGCAGGTCGTCGCCAGGTCGCAAAGCGTTGGTTCGGCCACCTCGTCCACGATCCAGGGCCAGTTGGCCGGGGCAGCCGAGCTTCCCCTGCTACCGACCTCGGACCTCAGCAAGCCGCCGGTCCAATTCCTTCAGGACGCGGCTGATCGTCTCCGCCGCCACTCACGACATCAGCGACGTGGAAGAGGGCGTGCGCCAAGTAGCTGGAGTCGGTGAAGTTGGCCCCTCCCTCGAGGTCGAGGGGCGCCAGCCAGAGGCGGTCCGGGGATGGTCTACGGATGAGGAAGGTTACCGCCTGACCCAGGAAGACCCACTTGCCCTCACCGGCGATGGCGCCCACCCGCGGGTGCGGGTACGATTCCAGCCCGACTCGCGGACTGCCGCGTCGGGATCTCTCCTGGGACATCCGAGATGCTCGGCGCCCCCAATCGTCGTGTGCACCGAGCTGCTCCCGACTGACGGCGGCGCAGCCTATTGCAACAAGGCCTCGTCGGGGCCACACGACCGGTTGGCTGAGCTGGCGCGTTCGTCTGGGGCGCAGCGATTCCTCGAGCAGTCCAATCCGACCAATCGGCACAAGCTGCGGTCGCCGCTTTTAGCCATCCCAGTGACCTATTGTTCGCCACCATTGCTGTGGATAAGTTGGCCATTGACCCAGGCTCCGGCCGGTGAGCAAAGGAAGGCGACGAGGTTTGCACAGTCATCTGGCTGACCTAACCGCCCGAGCGGGGTGGCATCCATGATGCGCGACCTGAGCGCGGGTGTCATCCAGCCAGTGTCGGTAGCGCCGGGGTTGACGACGTTCGAGGTGATTCCGAGGTGCGCCAGCTCTTTGGCCGCGGCCAGAACTATGCGGTCTAGGGCCGCTTTGCTCGCCCCATAGGGAAGGTTTCCCACCGTGTCGTCACTGGTCAGTCCGACGATGCGACCGCGACCGGCTGCCACAGGTCCACGCAGCGCGAACTCCCGGATCAATAGCCAGGTTGCCCGTGCGTTAACGGCGAAGTGAAGGTCGAACGAGTCGATCGTCGTATTCATGATGTTGGAGTCGACGGACTCGCAGTGAGCCATAATCAATGCACTCACAGGGCCGAGTCGGTCCTCGACGAAGTCGAAGACCTTCTTCGAGGTGGCGGGCTCCGACAGATCGGCCTCGAGAGAGACTGAACGAGCTCCGGCGCGCTGGAGGTCCCGCTGCAACTCTGCGACCTTGTCGGGGTCGGTCCCCCAGGGCATCCGTCTGTCGTAGCTTGTCCAGTGGGTTGTGGCCACGTCCCACCCGTCGCCGGCCAGGCGCCGGGCGATGGCTGCGCCGATGCCGATCCGGCGACTAGCTCCAGTCACGAGCGCGATTGGCCGGTGGGTATGCACGGCACTGATCTTGGCAGGTCTGAGCCCTGTGAGTCTAAATTCAGCGTGCCCGCAGGAACGGCAGGCTCTGGCCGTGATCGGTGACGCCCGTCCACTGCTCACCGCGCCGAATGCGGACCCAGCAGCACGGAACGCGATAAGGCTGGCGATCTTCACGAGGACCTCTCGCCTTGCCGACGGGCACAGATGCTGAGGTCCCGACGTCGGCGATCAGGTTGTCAGTCCCGACAGCGAGCCGGCAGCGCTTCAGGCGGGAGGGCGGCCGTGGTATCGCCTTCCGCTGTGCGGGACCACTGCGAATCGGGGCCGCGGACTGGTGGAGAGGCTGAGGCAGAAATGGATGGCCAGGGTCGTTCGGGATCGTCCGAGCGTCGAGCCGGTCAAGGTACCAGGCGCGCACGAGTTCTATGCCGCTGCGCCCGTCGCCGTGGTGGCGCGGATCGCCAGAGCCGCGCTCCTGCGCTGAACCTCTCCCAGCAGCATGTCGTCTTGGCGCCGGCGCGTTACCGGGGCCGGTTGGCGCCCGAGAGCAGGCGAGGTGCCAGCCAGGACGCAAGGCGCCCGGCGTTCCACTCGCCGGCGGCGACAGCGACCATGGCACCCTCGGCGTCGTCGACTGAAGGGTAGTCGTCCCACGCCCAACCGTTCATATCGAGGAAAAGACGAAGCGCCACCCAGGCCGCCCTCTTATTGCCGTCCGGCAAGGGGTGGTTCTTGGCCAGATGGGCCAGGAGCACCGCGGCCTTGTCGACGAACTCCGGGTAGAAGTCCTCGCCGGCCCAGCTTGCCGCCGGGGCGTGCAGCGCAGACTCAGCGAGATTCAGGTTTGTGACCCGGGTCAGGGTCTCTGCGTCGAGATTGGTGACCTCAGCGGCGATTGCCAAGAAGTCGGTCAGGTCGAGGTAGCGGACCGTCACCTGGCCAGGCGTTCAAGCAGCTCACGATCCTCGTCGATGATCCGCCTCACCCGAGAGCGGAACTCGGGGTCGGCCCGGCGCGCCTCCACAGCTTCGACCAGCGCACGACGGACGGTCTCGTTCAAGCTCAGGCCCTCGGCTCGGGCGAGCGCCGCGGCGTTGACCGCCTCGTCGTCCGGCAGCCGCACAGTGAAGTTCTTAGTCATGGTGGCATGATACCGCCGCACCCGCAGTCCCGCTCACCGCTCGTCATCTGGGCGCGTGATTTCGGGTACGCAACCCGTATGCGCCCGGAGGCCCTGGCATGTCAAGAGCAGGATCATTTCTCATTTCTGGGTGTGGGAGCGTTGCGGTCGTGGGCGAAGGGATCTGTGCCTCTACCGTCCCCGACGGAGCCCTGCGCACATCGGCAACCGTCCTTGGCCCTGCCTTCGACCGACTGTGAGCGGGAAGTGCTGATTGGCCCGAGCTGCGGAGGGAAGCGATGCTGGCGGTGAGAGAGGCGCGGCGTCAGTAGCGCCAGATCAGAACATCGGCATGGCATGCCTGGGCGCGACACGCTGCCATCCCACGTGATGAGCCTTCATGCCAAGGGCCACGTCGTCGGCCACGGCATCGCGGAGGACCACGGCGCGAGAGGTGCCCCCCGTCTTGGCAAGCAGGTTGGCCCGAGCCACAGCCCTGTCCACATCGCCGCTCTTGGCCGTGACCGACACCTCCACCACCGCGTAGACGGGTGGGCTGCCCTCGCCTGGTTCCCAGACGAAGATGCCGTTCGCTAGGGCCAGATCGTCGGCGGCATCGGGTTCGAGCACGTCGGCATCCTCTGCGGCGGTTAGCAGCGCGTCCAGAGCGACCGCCGAGATGGGATGGACCTGCGCCGGAGGTGCTCCCACAGCGCGAGCGACCGGCCGGGCTGTGCGCAGCGCCCATGCCTCGTATTCGGCTCCCACAAGACGGCTCACCTCGCCGCCCATCCGCTGCTGCGCTTTCGCCAGAGTCCCCACTTGGGCCACCAACTCGGCCATCTGACCCGCAAGCTTGTCTACCCGCTCAGTGAGCTGATCTATCCTGACGGTGAGCTGGTCCATTCGATTCGCCAGCTGTGCCAGGGCGACTCCCACCTCCGCGAAGCGGGCATCGGTGTGAGCCGCGAGCCTCGCTACCTGGCCTGGCAGCGCCAGCAGGTCCTCCGTGAGCACCTCCCGCCGGATGGCGTCCCGCGGCACCGGGTCCGACTTCAGCGCAGAGAGCAGAGCATCCAGATCAACGGTCATGGGGGGAGCATACGCCCAAGTCAGGCGGGCTCATGCGTGATCGCCAGCCCTGGCAGGTCGAGGACCATCCAACTCTTTCGTGTCCCATCCGTAGACAGCCCGATCACCTTGGTGTCCTGGCCTGGGAGCCGGACCTGCTGGAACTGGTGCCAGTGGCCGCGGAGCAACAGCTTCGGCTGGTAGCCTCGGCCACCGCCTGGACATGGTAGGCGTGCTATGGACTTAGGAGGGAGTGTTCAGTGCTCCCGGCGGCACCACTTTGCTGAGCTGGCCCGGTTTGACGGACAAACCTGACGGACTAACGCGCGGAGCAGAGCGGTCCTTGGCGGTACTGGGCGGTACTGGGCGAGCTCAAGAACTGGTCGGCCCGGTGGGACTTGAACCCACGACCTGAGCTTTATAAGAGCCCCGCTCTAACCAGCTGAGCTACGGGCCGATGCTCGAAGGATAAGGTCCCCTGGGGGCCGCCGGGTAATCTGGGTCGGTGCAGCTGCAGGACCGAGCCTACTTGTGCCAGGGCCAGTACCGGGACGGATCCAATCTCGCCGCCCGACAGCGGCTCCATCGCGAATACGCCCAAACCGGGGTTCCTTGGCAGCGCTTTGTATTCCGGCAGCTGCGACTACCGGAGCGCAGCCGCATTCTGGAGGTCGGCTGCGGCCCCGGCTGGCTGTGGCGCGAAAACCGGGAGCTGATTCCCAGGGGCTGGAGGATGACGCTCACCGATCTGTCCCCGGGCATGCTCGAGGAGGCGGCTCGTGAGTTGCTGGCCCTTGGACCCCAGGTGACATTCCAGGCCGCCGATGCGGTGGCACTGCCGTTCAACCCCGGCAGCTTCGACGCGGTGGTTGCCAATCACATGCTGTATCACGTCCCCGACCGCTCCGCGGCGCTGGCTGAGTTCCGCCGGGTGCTGGTACCGGGTGGGCTCTTGCTGGCGGCCACCAACGGTCCAGGCCACCTCAGCCAGCTCCGCGAGCTGGAACAGCTGGTCCGCCCGACGGCCACGGCCGCCATCAGTTCCGAGTTCGACCTGGTCAACGGGCCGGTTCAGCTGCGCCCCTGGTTCGCCCATATGAGCGTGGTTCGGCAGCACGGTTGGCTGGCGGTGACCGAGGCCGGGCCGGTGCTCGACTACCTGCGCTCCATGCCGGGGCGGCGGCTGGCGGGACCCGAGGCGGACCTGGTTCGCCGGTATGTCGACGCGGCCATCAACCGCGATGGACGCTGGCGGGTAGAGTCCGAGGCCGGGGTGATCCGCGGCCGGCGGCGAGAGCGAGTTGGGCGGCTACCCGGCTTCGCCTAATCGCCCGCCACCACCAGGTTGACCTGGCGGTCCGGAACCACCACGACCCGCGATGGCCGGCGACCAGCCAACCACTGCTGAATTCGTGGCGAGCCGAGAGCCAGCTCCTGCAGCTCGTTCGGGGATGTCCCGGGCAGGGCCATCAGCTGGTCGCGCTTCTTGCCGTTGATGGAGATCACCACCGCCACCTGATCCCGCACCAGCATGGCCGGATCCGCCTTGGGCCACGGCTGCTGGTGGACGGAGTAGGGATTGCCGAGGCGTTCCCAGATCTCCTCGGCAGCATGCGGGCAGTAGGGAGCCAGGAGCAGGGCAAGCGTCTCCAGGGCGGGCCGCGGGACCGGCCCCTGGTGCTCCTTCAGGCGCTTGACGAAGCTCATCATGGCGGCGATCGCAGTGTTGAACTTGAGCTCTGGGGTGTCGGTGGTCACCTGTTGGATGCAACGGTGGCGGGCCTGGGCCAGCACCCGCGGCTCGGCCTCGGCCTGTCCCTCGCCCTCCATCCTGGCCAGCAGGCGGAAGATCTGGAGCAGAAAGCGCTGGGGGCCGTTGATGCCGGTCGCCCGGAACTCACCGCCTTCACTGAAGGGGCCCATGTACATCAGGTAGAGGCGAAAGGCATCGGCCCCGAACCGGTCGATGTACTCGTCGGGAACCACCACATTGCCCCGCGACTTGGACATTTTGGCGCCGTTCTGAACGATGGTCCCGTGGGCCCGGAAGCGAGTGAACGGCTCCTCGAAGTCGAGCCAGCCGAGGTCGTGCAGCGCCATCGCCACAAAGCGCGAGTAGAGGAGATGGAGAACCGCGTGTTCGTTGCCGCCGATGTAGGTGTCCACTGGCAGCCACTTGCGGGTGAGGCCAGGGTCGAAGGCGCCATCCGATCGGTCCGCCGACGGGTAGCGCAGGTAGTACCACGAGCTGTCCAGGAAGGTGTCTGAGACATCCGTCTCACGCTGCGCGGCGCCCCCGCAGATGGGGCAGGTCGTGTTGAAGAACTCCGGATCCCTGGCCAAGGGGGACTCGCCGGTGCCCAGGGGGCGGAAGTCGGCAATCTGGGGTAGCAACACCGGCAGCTGATCCTCGGGCACCGGCACGGCGCCGTGCACCGGGCAGTGGATGGCGGGGATCGGAGGACCCCAGTAGCGCTGCCGCGAAATGCCCCAATCCCGCAGCTTGTAGGTGACGTGAGTGCGGCCCAGACCGCGCTCGGCGATGGCGGCGGTGACCACCTCGCGGGCTGGGTCCGGGGCGGCCAGGCCGTCGAATTCCCCGCTGTTGACCAGCGCCCCACCGCCATGGCCGCCCGTTCCGTCGCCGCCCGAGACTACCTCCACAATCGGAAGGTCGAACGCCTTGGCGAAGGCGTGGTCGCGGCTGTCGTGGGCGGGGACTGCCATGATCGCGCCGGCTCCGTAGCCGGAGAGCACGTACTCGGCTGCGTAGATGGGCAGATTCCTTCCGGTCAACGGGTGGCGGGCGCTCCGGCCCAGGTAGATGCCGCGGGTCGCGACCTCTTCCTCTCGGACCCCGGCAATCCGGCGCCGGGTGGCCTCGGCGACGTAGGCGGCGACCGCCGGCCGGAGCTCGGGCGTGGTCAGCTCCAGGGTGCGAGGGTGATCGGGGGCCAGCACCATGAAGGTCGCCCCGAAAATGGTGTCCGCCCTGGTTGTGAATACCCGCAGCGGCTCGCCGCCGTCAATCGGGAAGTCGAGCAGGGAGCCCACGCTGCGGCCGATCCAGTGTCGCTGCAGGAGCTTGGTGCTCTCCGACCAGTCCAGCTGGTCCAGCCCTGCCAGCAGCCGCTCGGTGTAGGCGGATATGCGCAAAAACCACTGCTCCAGCTCCCGTTCCACGACCGGGGTCCCGCAGCGCTCGCAGGTGCCGTCCGCCATGACCTGCTCGTCGGCCAGCACCGTGAGGTCCTGGGGGCACCACTTCACGTTGCGGCGGGCCCGATACGCCAGCCCGCCCTTCCAAAGCGTGAGGAACAGCCATTGGGTCCAGTGGTAGTAGGCGGGGTCGGTGGTCTCGACGGTCTTGCTCCAAGCGAACTGCCCGCCCAGCCGCTCCAGCTGGCGGCGGAAGTTGCGGATGTTGGATGCGATCAGGTCGGTGGGGTGGCGGTCCACTTTGAGGGCGAAGTTCTCACTGTGAATCCCGAAGGCGTCGAAGCCGATCGGTTCGAACACGTCGTAGCCCTGCATCCGCTGGAAGCGGCCATGGACATCGGCCCCCGAGAACGCGTACATGTTGCCCACATGGAGCCCCTCCGCCGAGGGGTACGGGAACATCATCAGGTTGTAGTAGGGGCGCTCGGCCTGCTCAAGGGGAGTCTCGTAGAGCCCGCTCCGGCGCCACCGCTCCTGCCACTTGGCCTCGATCGCGCCGTGATCATACTCTTGGGGCATAGGTGGCCCTTGATGATACCGGCCGCATCAGGGTGGTCTCGGGCTGTCTCTATACTCCGGTTCTCTGGAGGCACCGCGTCCGAGTGCCTGTGACGCGTTGTTGGGAGGATGTCCCGTGGCCGAGGTGCAGGCTCCGTCCGGACGGCGAGAGGGCAAGAGCCCCAGGGTCCGGGCTGGCATGGGCAGGCGCAAGCGATCCGATCGCGTCCGCCGCCGCTCTGGCCTCGCCCTGCTGATCATCTTCGCCCTGGCTGCCCTGGCGGTTCTGGCCGCGGGCCTGCTGGCCGCATCCCTCACCATCTTCGCGAGCACCCCTTCGCACCCTTCCTCACCCCGTTCCCAGGCGTCCACTCCGGGGACGGGCGGGGCCAACTCGAGCCTGGTAGGCACTCCCATTGACGGCACCATTCTGGCGGTCTCAGCCGCTGAGAACCTGATCGCCATCCAGCCCTCGGTGGGGAGCCCGGTCCAGGCTTTGGTCGATTCCAGTTCCAGCATCACCAGAGGTGGCACCAAGGTGGGCCTGGCCAGCCTGATCCCGGGGGAGGCCGTGATCGTGACGTTCACCTCCGGAGCCGGCGGAACCCTGGTCGTGGCGCAGCTTCGCGACATCGAGTCGGTCCCGACCAACACCCCCAGTCCAACCCCGACCCCGGTCTACTATCCGTCGCCGTCGGTGGAGCCGACCCCCAGTTCGGCCTCCCCGGCC
>JABEUU010000143.1 GCA_013044295.1 Candidatus Dormiibacterota bacterium | reverse complement strand
CCGGCCGCGGCCGGGCCTTGGAGCGGATCACCCGGGGGCTCTGGCAGCCTCCCAGCGGCTGACCAGGTCCGCCCACGAGCCGAGCGCCGGCGTCCCGGGCCGGGACCCCGCGGCGACCTGGCGAGGTGCCAGCAGGGGCAGCAGCCCGGCAGCCCGGGCCCCCTCGATGTCGGCCGCGGCCTCGTCACCGACGAACCAGGTTTCGTCCGCCTTGGTCCCGAGCTCGAAGAGCAGAGTCGCAAACGCCGCGGCGGCCGGCTTGCGATAGCCGATCTCGCTGCTGAAGAGGATCACGTCAAAGTAACCACTCAGGCCCTGGCGGTTCAACAGCCCGCGCATCAGGGCTGGCTGATAGGGCGCGTTCGAGAGCAGACCCAGGCGGGCTCCGCGGCGCTTCAGCGCCCTCAGGGCGGGCTTCACTTCCCGTTTCACCTTGATCGCCTGCCACCAGGACAGCTGCAGCAGATCGGCGGCCTGCCTAACCTGCCCGGAACTTGGCTCCACGGGAAGAATGGCCCGCAGAGCGTTCTCGTAGAGGGAGTAGATCTCGACTTCGTGGAGGGGATCCTGAAGGTGGGCACCGGCCACCAGCTGGTCCACCCGGGCGTCCACCAGCTGGCCCACCTGGTCAGGCCTCATTCCGGCCGGAGTTGGGATCTCCAGCAGGCGCAGGAGTCGCCGCCCAGCCCGCGCCAATCCCTGGCGCGGGTAGCCGATCTCGACCAGTGTCCTCCCGTAGTCGAAGCCGATCGCTCGCGGTGACCTGGTGGCGCTCAAGCCACCGGGGCAGGGGGTCCTCCCGGCGAGGCTCCCCGAGGGCGGCGCCGGCGGCGGCGCCGATGCTCGCCGGTGGTTTGAGACGGGGGGCGGGAGGCGACGGCCGGCGGCGTGGACGCCGCTTGATGCTCGCCCGGTGCCCGTCGCGGCCCCCGCCCCGAGTGGGATGAGCGCCCCGTTGGCGCCGCCCCGCTGGCCGCGGCGGCCGGGGCCGGGGATCCGCTGCGATGGCGACGCCGGCGCTTGCTTCGGCTGGGGGACGCCACCGCGAAGCGGGCCAGAAGCTGCTCCTGGCGACTGCTGTCCCAGTGCGGTTGGGGAAGCTCTGGGTACGCCTCAAGGCGATTCTCGAAGTCGGCCATGAAAGCCTCCAAGGTCCGCTTGTCCTTGGTGGCATTGAAGATCTGCTTCTCGGCCCAGGGCTGATAGTGGGTCGACTCAGGATTGAGGAACTCCGGCAGCGGGGCAGCGGGCGCCAGGGACTCGGGAGCCGCCTCGGCGCTGGCCTCGGGGCTCTCCGGAACATCAGCGGCGCTGGGCAGGGGAAGCGCAGGAGCCTCAGCGGGATCGGGGTCTGCCATCAGGTGAGTATATGTCGGGTCCCGATGGCCAACCGGTCGACTGCGGGCCCCGGGATCAGGTCCAGTCGCACCGCAGCCGGGAGACCGCGACTCGCGGGGTGGTGCCTGCGCCTGGTGTCACCGAAGAGAGACGGCTCCACTTGGCACCGAGAGAGCAGCGGGCGACTGCCGGGCGCGCCGGCGGCCCATCTTGGGTGACGATGGCGGGGGCGGCCCGTGGACCAGTGCCACGCGATCTACACTGCGGGGGCGGGATCGGGCCCGGCCACAGCGCGCAAAGGAGTCCAGACATGGACCATCTCATAGCTCCCGGGATCTGGCAGATAGACACCGAGCTGGGCGGCTGGCATGAGCTGAACTCCGTGTTCCTCATCGAGGGAGCTCGACCGTGTCTGGTGGAGACCGGCCCCCAGAAGGACTTCGAGAAGGTGCTGGCGGGGCTGGCCGCCAGGGGTCTCGGCGCCGACGACCTGGCCTACGTGGTCCTGACCCATATCCACCTGGACCATGGCGGGGCGGTGGGTGAGATCGCGGCTCATTTCCCAAGGGCCGAGGTCATCTGCCACCCCAAGGGGGTTCGCCACCTCGCCGACCCCGCCCGGCTGGTGGCGGCGGCGGGCCAGGTGTACGGGCCCAACCTGGATGCCCTCTACGGCACGATGACCGCCGTCGACCCCTCCCAGCTGCGGGCGGCCGAGGACATGGAGAGTCTCGATCTGGGCGCGGGACGCCAGGTCACCCTGGTCTACTCTCCCGGCCACGCCAAGCACCACATCGCGGTTTTGGACGACGCCACCGGAGTTCTCCTGGTGGGGGACGCGGTCGGGGTGAAGGTGCCCGGCGGTGGTCCGCTCCGCCCGGCGATGCCACCCGACGACTTCGAGCTGGCCCTGGCTTTGGGCTCCCTGCATCGCTTCGCAAAGCTCAAGCCCACTCAGGTGGTGCTCACCCACTTCGGACCGGCGGGCGATCCCCAGGAGGCTTTGGAGGAGGCGGAGGCCACCATGAGCCGGTGGTGCCGGGTGGCGGAGCAGGCGTACCTCGAGGAGCCGTCGATCGAACATATCGAGCGGGCCCTGCTGGAGCGGGTGTACGACCCCGCCACCGAGCCGGACCGGCAGCCGGTTGTGGATGCTCTCAACGGGGTGACGTCCAACGCGGCCGGAATGTACGGATGGCTGAATCGCAGGCACGCGGCCGGCGACTTCGGGACCGGCCCGCAGGCAGCTCCTGAACAGCCACGGTGACCCTCTCCAGCCGCCTTCTCAGGGACCTGCCTGGCCAGATGGCCTTGCGAGGGATGAGATCGATCAATACAATGCGCCTGATGGCCCGGAGCCTGAGTTCGGGTCCCAATTCCAGCGGAGGGGTACACACATGGCCGTTACCGGCTTCTGCATGAAGTGCAAGACGACGAGGGACATCAAGGACCCTCAGCCGACCACGCTGAAGAACGGCAAGCCGGCGGTGACCGGTACCTGTCCCGTCTGCGGCACAAAGATCTTCAAGATCGGAAAGGCCGCCTGATCCGGCTCGACCTCGGTCAGGGTCTCGAACGAGGCCCTGACCGATGAGCGGCGGGGATATCCTGGCCAGCGGAATCTCCGCCAGGGAGAGGCCGCTGGTGGAAGGCCTGAAGCGGTGGGTGGCCATTCCCTCGGTAAGCACCGACCCGGAGAGGGCCCGGGATGTCGAGGCGTCGGCGGCGTTCCTGCGCGACTACGCCCTCGGCTGTGGCATGTCCAGGGCGGAGATCTGGCCGACCGCGGGCCATCCGGCGGTCTTCGCCGAACGGATCGAGGATCCCTCCCTGCCGACGGTTCTGGTCTATGGGCACCACGACGTCCAACCGGTCGACCCGGAGAACGAGTGGGAGGCTGCCCCGTTCGAGCCACTGGAGCGCGACGGCATGCTACTCGGGCGTGGCACCGCCGACGACAAGGGCCACATCCTGATGCACATGGAGGCCATTCGCGGCATCCTCGACACCCGGGGCCGGCTGCCCATCAACGTCAAGTTGATCGCTGAGGGCGAGGAGGAGGACGGCTCCGAGCACTTCGAGGAGCTGGTCCGCGACCATCGCCAGCAGCTGGCGGCCGATGTGGCGGTGATCAGCGACACCGGGATGCTGGCGGAGGACGTTCCCGGTCTCACCGTGGCGCTGCGCGGACTGGCCTATTGGGAGGTTCGCGTCGAGACCTCCAGCACCGACCTCCACTCCGGCGTCTACGGGGGAGCGGTTCTCAACCCGATCGCGGTCCTCAGCCAGTTGCTGGCGGGCCTCCACGACGCTCGGGGCAGGGTCACGGTCCCCGGCTTCTACCAGGGGGTCAGGGACCTGACCAGTGGCGAGCGCGCCGAGCTGGCCCAGGTTCCGTTCGACGGGGGCACCTTCCTGGCCTCCGTGGGGGCCACCGCCGATGGCGAGGAGGGCTACTCGACGATGGAGCGTCGGACCATCCGACCGACGCTGGAGATCTGTGGGATCTGGGGCGGCTATCAGGGGGAGGGAGCCAAGACCGTTATCCCCTCCCGGGCCGGCGCCAAGCTCTCGTCCCGACTGGTTCCCGACCAGGAGGCCGATCAGGTCACTGCCGCCGTCGGGGCCCATCTGCGGGCAGCTGCCCCGGCCGGGGCACGAGTCGAGTTCGAGCTGATCCACGATGGGAGATGGGTCCTGACCCCCTCGCGGCACCCGGCCGTCGACGCGGCCGCGCGGGTGGTCAGCGAGGTGTGGCAGGCTCCCTGCGTCTTCATCCGGGAGGGAGGCAGCATCCCGCCGGTGGTTACCATCGCCGACGAGCTGGGGGTCCCCTGCGTGCTGTTCGGGGTGGGCCTGCCCGATGATCGCATCCACGCTCCCAACGAGCGAGTGGTGCTGCACCAGCTGTTCAAAGGGATGCAGGTGGTGGGGCGGCTCTGGGACGCCTACGCCAAGCTCGGGCGACAGGGGCTCAGCGAACCGCTGGGCTGAGCGCCTCCACCTCCTCCAGGAGGAAGTCGGAGCTGGGCCGGCTGGTGAAGATGACCACCTGATCGCCCGCCAGCAACGGGGTCTCCGAATTCAGCTGGTGGCCGTCGCGAACCAGCAGCAGTACCCTCTCCTGACTCAGCCCGCGAAGTTCTCCGAACGGGTGGCCGACGGCGGGCCCGAGGGGAACTGTGATCCGGACCAGGGCGGACTCGGTACCCTCCAGGGGCATGCGGTGGATGTCGCTATCGGTCGCCAGCGCGGTGTCTATCTCATTGAGGATGAGCTCCGTGGCCGACACCGCCACATCAACCCCGAGGCGGTGAAACAGCTGGACATTGCTGGGGTTGTTGACGCGAGCGATGGTGTGGGGAACCTTGAACTTGCGTTTGGCCAGCTGGCAGGCCACCAGGTTGTCCTCATCATCCCCGGTGACAGCGGCCAGGACATCGGCGCGTTCGATCCCGCTGGTGGCCAGGAAGGCCATCTCGTCTCCATCTCCGACCAGACAGGCGCAGCTCCCCAGCTGGGCCGAGATGGAGGCGGCGCGAACCCGGTCCTTCTCGATCAGGGCCACCTCGTAGCCGGCGGTCAGCAGGCGGTGGGTGAGGTAGAAGCCAACCTTGCCCCCTCCCACCACGATCACGTAGACGGGCCGCTCAGCCATCGGCGTGCCCCGCCGAGGCGGTGACGGCCTGACGGGCCCTGTCGGCGGCCTCGGGGCCAGCCTCGAAGTAGGTCTTGGCGATGGCGGCTCCGACCAGGGTGGGGCAGTAGGTGAAGAGCCCCATCTCGCGGTAGACCTGCTCTCGAATGGGGTCGTAGATCCTGGTCATCACCCGGGGAATTTGGAAAATCTCCTGGGCCACCTGGGCGGACATGATGTTGCGATTATCGCCGTTGGTGACCGAGATGAACCAGTCCGTATCGGCCGCACCCGACTCCTCCAGCACGTGCTGGTCAGTGCCGTTGCCGAGCACCATCCTGCCCGGAAACCCGGGGCCCAGCCGATCAAAGGCCGCCCGTGAACTGTCGACCACGGTCACCTGATGCCCATCGGCCGCCAGGTCCTTGGCCAGCGCCGAGCCAACTCGGCCACAACCCACAATGAGAACCCTCACGCGGGCGAGTATAGCCTGAGTTCGAGAGGGGCCATCTCCGAAGGCCGCGCCAGGTGGGTGCGGCGGCTCCTCAGAAGCGCCACAATGGGCCACGTGGCGTCTCGATTATTTCGATCCGGCTCCCATCAGGCGACCGCTCCGGAGCGGCTGGGGGTGCTGGGTCCGCATCGAATCGTGGTCCCGATTCGGGGAGACCTGGTCGATGAGGACGCCCTCCGAGCGGCCTGCCGCTTGGCTCGCCCGGCCAAGGCCAGGGTCCTGATCATTGCGGTGCTGGAGGTGCCGCGGCATCTTCCCCTCGGCGTCAGCCTGGGCGAGGAGCTGGCCGAGGCCGAGGGCATGCTGGGCAGGATGGAGGTCCTGGCCACCCAGCTGGGCACCAAGGTCGACACCGTGGTTCTGCAGGCGAGGGAGGCTGGTTCGGCTGTCGTGGACGAGGCGAGACGGTGGGACGCCGACCTCATGGTGGTCGGTCTGGGGGCGCCCCCGAAGTTCGGGGAGTTCAGCCTTGATCGAACCGCAGAGGAGCTCCTGGGTCGGGTTCATTGCCGGCTGATCATGATCCGCCCGGCGCTGGATGCGACGGCTAAGGGCAGCAGCCTTACTCTGCCCGGATCACCCGACTGACCTCAGCTCAGGCGGGCGCTGCGCCGCCCGCGCAGGCGGGCCCACACGATCCAAGCCACCACCGCCACCACCAGCAGGCCCCCGCCTATCAACAGGCCCGCCGGGCCGAGCCGAAGGATGGTGGCGTAGTGGGCCCCCAGGGCATCGCCCACCGAGGTGACGGTGGTGCACCACACCAGCGCCCCCAGCAGCATCGCCGGGTAGAAGATGCGGGGCGGGATCGACGCGATCCCGGCTGCGTACGAGGCCAGATTGCGCGCGAACGGGATCACCCGGGTCAGGAACACGCCGATCCCGCCGCGCTTGCGAACCCAGACCTCGGCCTCGGTCAGGCGGGCGTCGGAGACCCCCACTCGCGAAGCGATGCGCGCCACCACCGGTCGCCCCAGCAGGTAGCCGATCTGGTACGAGATGGCGGCCCCGATAGCAGCTCCCGTCACGGCGCAGAGGATGAGGGGTACCAGCGAGACCGTCCCTCGATGCGCCAGAAATCCCAGGGTCAGCAGGACCGCCTCGTCCGGCAGGGGTAGCCCAGCTGACTCGGCGGCCAACCAGAGCAGCACGAAGCCGTAGACGCCCAGGGGAGGCAGGTGGGTGAGCTGGAAAAGGATGTGGGTCACACTGGCCCCACGCTGGCACCGGAATGGCGGCCGCCGAAGACTAGGCCTCCTCGAGGTCGCCGGGAGGTGCAACCCCAGCGATCGACCCGATGGTGTCCGCGTCGTCCAGCCGCATCAGGATCACGCCCCGGGTCTGGCGGCTGGAGATCCTGACCCCCTCCAGGGGCATCCTGATGATCTGGCCACGACTGCTGATCAGCATCAGCTCCTCGGAGAGGTCCTCGACGATCCGACTGCCCACGATCTCGCCGACCTTCGAGATCGCGTTCTGGTCGAGGGTGTAGACCCCCTGGATGGCCCGGCTCTTGATCGGATAGTCGTCCACCGGAGTCAGCTTTCCATAGCCCCGTTCGGTCACCACCAGGACATAGCCGTTGTCACGCACGATGTCCATGCCCGCGACCGCGTCCCCAGGACGCAAGCGGACCGCGGTCACCCCCTGGGTGTCCCGCCCCATCGGTCGGACCTGGCGTTCGTTGAAGCGGAGAGCCTTGCCCTGCCGGGTCACCAGCAGGATGTCATCCCCACCGGTGCTGACCCGGACCCAGTCCAGTTCGTCGCCCTCGCTCAGATTCATCGCGATCAATCCGTTGCGACGGACAGACGCGTACGCCGCCGCGGGGGTCTTCTTGATGTGGCCGCGAAGGGTCGCCATCACCATGTAGGCCTCGTCGGAATATCCGTCGACGGCGAGCATGGAGGTGACCCTCTCCCCCTGGTCCATCTCCAAGAGGTTGATCGCGGCGGTGCCCTTGGCCTGACGGCTGACGTCAGGGATCTCGTGGGTGCGCAGCCGGAAGACGCGGCCGCGGTTGGTGAAGAAAAGCATGTCAGAGTGGGTGGAAGCAACTCTCAGGAACTCGACGTAGTCCTCGTCGCCGACCCGCTTGGCGCCCATGACCCCCTTGCCGCCACGGCGCTGGGAGCGGTAATCGGTCGCGGGGGTGCGCTTGATGTAGCCACGGTGGGTGAGTGTGACCACAACCTGCTCACGGGGGATCAGGTCCTCCTCGTTGAGCTCGATGTCGCCGTAGCTGATCTCGGTGCGGCGGGCGTCGCCGTACTTCTTGCGCAGCGCGGTGAGCTCCTCGCGAACCACCACCATCAGGTTCGCCCGGCTGGACAGGATCTCCTGGAGCTCCCCGATCCGGCGCATCAGCTCGGCGTGCTCCTCCTCCAGCCGGTCCCGCTCCAGCCGGGTCAACCGACCCAGTCGCATGTCCACGATCGCCTTGCTCTGACGGTCGGTGAGACTGAAGCGCTCCTCCATCTGACGCTGCGCCGTGGCCTCGTCGGGCGCGGCTCGGATCAGTCGGATCACCTCGTCCAGGTTCTGCAGGCAGATCCGCAGGCCCTCGACGATGTGCGCCCGCTCCTGGGCGCGCTCCAGGTCGTGGCGGGTCCGGCGCTCCACCACCTCCCGGCGGTACTCCAGATAGTGGCTGAGCATGCTGCGCAGGGAGAGCACCTGCGGCCGGCCGTCGACCAGGGCCAGCAGAATGCAGGTGAAGCTGGACTGCAGCTGGGTGTGCTTGTAGAGGTTGTTGAGGACGGTGTAGGGCCGGGCGTCACGTTTGAGCTCTATCACCAGCCGAGTTCCCTCCCTCCGCCCGGTCTCGTTTCGGATGTCGGCAATCCCCTCCAGCTTGCGGTCGTTGACCAGCTCGGCGATGGTCTGGAGCACCCGGCTGGGGTTCACCTGGTAGGGCAGCTCGGTCACGATGATCTGCTCCCGCCCGCTCTTGGACTCCTCAAAGGCGACCCTGGCACGCTGCACAACCCGGCCATGGCCGGTCCCGTAGACCTGAGGAATGTCCCGCCCGTAGACAATGCCACCGGTGGGGAAATCGGGGCCCGGGATGAGCTTCATCAGCTCCTCTGTGTCGGCTTCCGGGTTGTCTATCAGCCGGATCAGGCCGTCGCAGATCTCGGACAGGTTGTGGGGCGGGATGCTGGTCGCCATCCCCACCGCGATCCCGGCAGCTCCGTTGACCAGCAGATTCGGCAGCGCCGCGGGCAGCACCGTCGGCTCCTGCTTGGTGGCCGCGTAGTTGTCGGCGAAGTCGACCGTGTTCTTCTCAATGTCGGCCACCATCTCGGCCGCTATCGGCGCCATCCTCGCCTCCGTGTACCGGTAGGCGGCCGCAGGGTCCCCCTCCGGGGAGCCGAAGTTGCCCTGGCCATCCACCAGCGGATAGCGCATGACCCAGGGCTGGGCCATTCTGACCAGGGTGTCGTACACCGAGAGATCGCCGTGGGGGTGGTAGTTCTTGAGCACCTCTCCGACGATGGCGGCGCACTTCTGGTGCGATGCCCCAGGGGTCATCCCCTGCTCCTGCATCGCGTAGAGGATCCGGCGTTGGACCGGCTTGAGTCCGTCGCGCACGTCGGGGAGCGCCCGAGCCACGATCACGCTCATGGCGTAGACCAGGTAGGACTCCCGCATCTCCGAGACCAGCTCCACTCCCTGGACCCGGCCCGCGCCACCCCCTTGGTTCACAGCCATCAGCTAGCCCCTCGCCAGAGCGCCGGCACCGGCTTGGTCGCCGGCCAGGCCCGCCAGCAGATCCGCCCGCACCGCAGTCGCCGCCACCCGCAGGGCGCTGGCCACGGCAGCCGCGTCGGACCGCCCGTGGCCGATGAAGACCAGGCCGCGCACTCCAAGCAGGGGGGCGCCCCCGACCTCCCGCCAGTCCATTCTGTGCCGGAGCCGGCGCAGCCCGGGTAGCAGCAGGACCGCGCCCATCCGCGAGCGCAGCCCTGACTCTGCCTCCTCCCGGAGAGCGCTCATGATGGCCTCGGCCACCCCCTCGGCGGTCTTGAGGGCAACGTTGCCGACAAAGCCGTCGCAGACCACCACGTCCACAGCCCCCGAGAGCAGCTCGCGACCCTCCACGGGGCCAACGTAGTTGAGGTCCAGCTGGGCGATCAGGCGATGGGCGGCCTGCACCAGGTCGTTGCCCTTGGAGCTCTCCTCCCCATTGCTGAGCAGGCCCACCCGGGGACGTTCGACTCCCAGCACCCGCTTGACATAGGCGCTGCCCATGGTGGAGAACTGGGCCAGCCACTCCGGCCGGCAGTCCACCTGGGCGCCCGAGTCGAGCAGCATGGTGGTTCCCCTCGGGGTCGGCAGCGGGGTGGCGATCGCGGGCCGGGCGATCCCCGGCAGTCGGTGCAATTGCAGCAGCGCCGCCGCCATCGCGGCGCCACTGTTGCCCGCGGAGAAGCAGGCGTCCGCCTCCCCCTTGGCCACCAGGTCCACGGCCACGTTGACACTGGCCCTGGGCTGGGCGCGCACCGCCTCCACCGGGTGAGCGTCCATGGCGATCACCCCCTCGGACTGGGTCAGCCGCAGCCGGCCGTCGGCAGCCCCCGCCTGTTCCCCGAGGAGGCTCTCCAGCCGAGCGCGCTCGCCGACCAGGACCAGCCGCAGGTCGCGGTCCGCGCCCAGGGCGATCAGGCTGCCCTCGACCAGTGCCTCGGGAGCGCGGTCGCCGCCCATGGCATCCACCGCCAGTGCCGGAGTCTGTCGGCTCAAACGTCCAGGGTCCGCACGGTCTTGGCGTAGGCCTGGATGAAACGCTTGCGGTGCTCCACCGAGATGCCCATCAGCTTGTCGAAGATGTCGTCGGCGGCGATCGCATCGTCGACCTCAACTTTGAGCAGCACCCGCTGGTCGGGGTCCAGGGTGGTGTTCCACAGCTGGTCGTCGCTCATCTCCCCCAGCCCCTTGTAGCGCTGCACCCTGGCCTTCGACCCCACCTCCTTCAGCGCCACCGCGAACTCCTCGTCGGTGTAGCACCAACTCTCCTTCTTGCCGTGCCACACCCGAAAGAGCGGTGGTTGAGCGATGTAGAGATGACCCTCGGTCACCACCGGTTGCAGGTAGCGCCAGAAGAACGTCATCAGCAGCGTGCGGATGTGGGATCCGTCCACGTCGGCGTCAGCCATCAGGACCACCCGGTTGTAGCGCAGCCGGGAGATGTCGAAGCGCTCGCCAACGCCGGTGCCAAGGGCGGTGATCAGGTTGCGAATCTCCTCGTTCTGGAGAATCTTGTCCTCGCGTGCCTTCTCGACGTTGAGGATCTTGCCCCGGAGGGGCAGGATCGCCTGGGTGCGCCGGTCCCGGCCGCCCTTGGCGGTCCCACCGGCCGAGTCCCCCTCCACGATGAAGATCTCGCACAGGTCGGGGTTCTTCTCCGAGCAATCGGAGAGCTTGCCGGGGAGGGTCGCGGTCTCCAGCAGCGATTTGCGCTGGACCAGTTCCCGGGCCCTCCCGGCGGCGGCGCGGGCGCGGGCGGCGATCAGCGACTTCTCCACGATCCGCTTGCCATCGCCGGGGTTCTCTTCCAGGTATTGCCCCAAGGCATCCGAGAGCACGCTGGAGACCTGGCCGGCGATCTCGGAGTTGCCCAGCTTGGTCTTGGTCTGGCCCTCGAACTGGGGCTCCTGGAGCTTGACCGAGAGCACCGCCGTGAGGCCCTCGCGGACATCGTCCCCACTCAGGTTCTGGTCTCCCTCCTTGAGGATTCCAGCCTTGCGCGCGTAGCGGTTCAGGGTCGCGGTCAGAGCCGCGCGGAAGCCGGTCAGATGGCTGCCGCCCTCGATGGTGTTGATGTTGTTGGCGTAGGCCAGCACATGCTCGGTGAAGCTGCCGTTGTACTGGATCGCCACTTCCACGGTGCTGCCCTCGATCTCTCGCTCGGCATACATCGGCCGCGCCTGGACCGTGCCCTTGCCCCGATTCAGGTGCCGCACGAAGGCCTCGATCCCACCTTCGAAGTAGAAGTTCAGCTCCAAGTGAGGGTCGGGCCGCTCGTCGATGAGCCGGAAGTGGACCCGCTTGTTGAGGAAGGCCAGCTCCCTCAGCCTGGTGGTGATGGTCTCGGCCTTGATCACCTGGGTGACCTTGAATATCTCCGGGTCGGGCCAGAAGCGCACCGTGGTGCCCCGGCGGCCGGAGCGGCTGTCGGGCTCTGAATGAAGGTCGATCATCGGCACCCCGCGGGCGTACTCCTGACGGTAGATCCGCTGATCGCGGTAGACCACCACCTCCACCCGCTGGGACAGCGCGTTCACCACCGAGAGGCCCACCCCGTGCAGCCCCCCCGAGACCTTGTAGCCACCACCACCGAACTTGCCGCCGGCGTGGAGCTTGGTCATCACGACTTCGAGGGCGGGCCGGCCCGTCTGCTGGTGGATGTCGACTGGGATCCCGCGCCCGTTGTCGCTCACGGTGCAGGAGCCGTCGGCCGCGAGCCTCACCTCGATCTCGTTGCACTCGCCGGCGAGGGCCTCGTCGACCGAGTTGTCGATGATCTCGTAGACCAGGTGGTGCAAGCCATTGACGTCGGTGTCGCCGATGTACATGCCCGGTCGGCGCCGCACCGGGTCCAGTCCCTCGAGGACCTGGATCTGGTCGGCGGAGTATCCGCTGGAGGCGGGCCGGGGAGGGCGACGTTTGCGCTCGGTCGAAGGGGCTGGAGGCTCGCCGTCGGACTCGATCGGCAGCCACATTTCGCTCTCGGGGTCTACCACTCTTGCTCCCTGGGGGACGGCAAACGGCCTTTCAACGCGGACGTGTCCAGCCTCCTGCCCGGACACCCGGGTTGAGAGAGCCACGGCTCGCGGAAGCCATACTCAATTCTAACAGTCCGGAGATCGCATTCTGGCGGGCCGGGGGCGGG
>JABEUU010000142.1 GCA_013044295.1 Candidatus Dormiibacterota bacterium | reverse complement strand
TGTGGCTTGCCACGAACATGGGACCACCCAAGGGGTGTGTTAGCCAATAACTAGGGACCACCCAGAGAGGTTTTAGCCACAAACTAGGGACCACCCCAGGCCGTTTTAGCCAGGAACTAGGGACCACCTGGACCCTCGGAGCATCAGTCGGGCACCCTTCTCGCTTTCAGCGCAGAGGAGGTTGCAGATGTTCCGGGAGGTGCCAATGGTTGAGGTACGAGAGGTCCTGAGGCTGCGCCAGCTGGGGTATGGCCTGAGGCGGACCGCCGCGTTGCTGGGCCTGGACCGCAAGACTGTCCGTCGCTACCTGGCGGTGGCCGAGGTGGTGGGGTTCAGGCCGGAGTCGAGTGAGATCACTGATGGGTTGGTGACGGATGTGCTGGTCGCGCTGCAGCCGGGCCGCCCTGGGGGTTGGCATGGAGAGAACTGGGCCGGCTTGGAGAGCCAGCGCAGCCTTCTACAGGAGTGGCTGAGCGACGGTCTGCATTTGACCAAGATCGAGGTGCTGCTGCGGCGACGAGGGGTAGCGGTGCCATACCGCACCCTGCATCGCTACTGCGTCTCGGAGTTGGGCTTTGGCGCTCAAAGGGACACGGTCCGAGTGGACGACGGGGAGCCTGGGCAGGAGCTGCAGGCCGACTTCGGGCGGATGGGCCTGGTGGGTCGACGAGGGTCGGTCCGGCGCCTGGTCAAGGGACTGGTGCTGACCGCGGTCCTGAGCCGGCACATGTTCTGCTGGCTGACCTTTGGGGAGACCCTGGAAGAGGTCATCGAGGGATTCGAGGAGGCGTGGATCTTCTTTGGCGGGGTCTTCCATGTGGTCATCAGCGACAACCTGAAAGCCATTGTGGTGAAGGCCGACCCCCTTCACCCTGACCTCAACACTGGCTTTCTCGAATACGCCCAGGCCAGGGGCTTCGTAGTGGACCCCTGCATCATCAAGTCCCCGACGCAAAAACCCAGAGTCGAGCGAATGGTGCCTTTCTGCCGCCAGGCCGGGTTCGCCGGCGAGGACTTCCCCGACCTGGGGTCGGCCCGAGCAGGGATGCGGCGCTGGTGTCTGGAGGACGCCGGCATGCGGATCCATGGGACCACACAGCGCCGTCCGCTGGAGCACTTCAGAGAGGCTGAACTGGCGCATCTGCTGCCCCTGCCAGAGGGCCGCTATGAGGTCCCCATCTACGCCCGGCCCAAGGTCGCCCGCGACCACCATGTCGGGGTTGCCAAGGCGCTCTACTCGGTACCGGGCGGCCACATCGGCGAGCGTGTCGATGTGCGTGCCGACAGCCGCCTGGTGAAGATCTCGTACCACGGCATCGTGCTCCGCGAGCACGTCCGCCAGGCGCCTGGCGGACGCTCCACCTTCCCCGAGGACCTGCCTCAGGAGAAGCGGGGCTATGCGATGCGAGACCTGGAGTACCTCAAAAGTGTGGCCACCGGCCACGGTGAGCAGATTGGGATCTACGCCACCCAGCTGCTGGACAGCCCCCTGCCCTGGACCCGCATGCGCCAGGTCTACCGTCTGCTCGGTCTGGTCAAGCGCTATGGCGCCGAGCGAGTGGGACGCGCCTGCGCCAAGACCCTCGCCCTGGAGGTGGTCGATGTCGTCCGAGTGCAGCGGATCTTGGAGCAGGCGCTCGAGCAGGAACGGGAGGAGGCAGGGGTCCAGATGGCCCTGGCCTTCCCACCCCGCTTCGCTCGCGACCCCAGTGAATTCGCCCTGAAGAAGAAGGAGAACCACCGTGCCTGAGGTCATCTCGGCCGAGCTCCGCCAGACGCTGCGGCGGCTCAAGCTCTCACCCATTCTGGACACCCTGCCGGAGCGGCTCCAGCTCGCCCGGCAGCAGAAGCTGCCCTACCAGGACTTCATGGAACTCGTCCTCACCGACGAGGTCGCCCGCCGGGACCGCATCGGCGGCGATCTGCGTGCCCGCGCCGCTCATCTCGACATGTCCATGCGCCTGGAGAGCTGGGACGAGTCGACCCCTGTCACTTTCGATCGCCAGCTCTGGAACCAGCTCTGCAGCCTGCGCTTCCTGGAGGAGCCAGCCGGGGTCCTCATCCTGGGCCCGGTCGGGGTCGGCAAGACCATGCTTGCCAACTGCCTGGGCCACATCGCCTGCCGCCGCCGGCGCTCGGTCCTCTTCTCCCGTGCCGCCCAGCTCCTCAAGCGCCTCAAGGCGGCTCGCCTCGACGGCACCTACGACCAGGAGCTGCGCCGCCTGGTGCGGGTCGATCTGCTCCTGATCGACGATTTCTGCCTCTCGGCCATGGACGCCATCGAGACCCACGACTTCTACGAGATCGTGGTCGAGCGACACCGGCGCTCCGCCACCCTCTTGACTTCCAACCGGGACCCCAAGGAATGGTTGGCCCTGATGGCCGACCCGATGCTGGCCCAGTCCGCGGTCGACCGCCTGGTCAACTCCGCCTACGAGCTGGTCCTCGAGGGCGAGTCCTACCGCACCCGCCAGAAGCCGGGCAGGGCCCAGCCATGATCTCGATGGCCCCCCTTCCCATCGGTGACGGCTCGTGTGACGGCTCAGATGGCCCAGGAGGCCGCCAATGCCCGGTCTGCGACTCCCAGGTACCGTCTTCCAGGGCCAGGTTCTGCTCCGGGGCGTGCCGGACGCGGGCCTACAGACGTCGCCACGCTCCTGCGTTCCCGCCTCTCGCCCCAGCCCCCAGCCTGCCGCCGCGCTGGCCCAGGGTCTACGAGTGCCCCGAGTGCGAGCAGCGCTACCTCAACGAGCGGCGCTGCCCTGACTGCAATCTGTTCTGCCGCTTGCTGGGCCCCGGTGGCCCCTGCCCAGGCTGCCAAGAGCTCGTCTTGGTCGACGAGCTGCTGGACGAGGTGAGCCGATGACTGCGGCCATGACTCGGGCCCAGTCCCGCTGGTTGCCCCGGACCACCCTGAGCCGCCAGGACTCTGCCCCCCTTGGCTGGCCTCTTCCCATGCCCAACATGTCCTTGTTGGCAGCCAGCGTTCAGTTCTCGTGGCCGCCACTGTCCAGTTCTCGTGGCCGCCAGCGTCCAGAATCTCATGGTCGGCGTCAGCGAACCGGCCCGAGCACCGGGGAAATGGCGGACAGGGGACAGCCATGTCCACCGCTCGCGCATTGCCCTCAGCACCTGTCAGGGCTGCCCCCTGTCCTTGGAGAGCCCTCCGGGCTCACCACATTCCCCCCGTGCCTGCGACTACTGAAGAACCCTCTTGACCGAGGACCCCCTCCCGCGCCAAGCTGTCCATGTCAATCGCTCCGAGGGTCCGGGTGGTCCCTAGTTTCTGGCAACGCGGTGGTCCCTAGTTATTGGCTAGGGTGGTCCCTTCTCCGTGGCAAGCGACAGCGACGTGAGCCAGATCGCAAAGGGGCGAGCGAAACCGGCTCCGGGCGGTGACCATCCGGGTGTACGGCCAGTCCCATGTGCCATGATTTCGGAGGTGACCAACCGGGCTGCGTCGGAGCAGCACCTGCACGACTTGGCCCGGCTGCGC
>JABEUU010000141.1 GCA_013044295.1 Candidatus Dormiibacterota bacterium | reverse complement strand
CGCTCGGGGCGGGCGTGCGCTGCGTCCTCATCGCGGGCTCGAGCGAGCCGGGGGCCGGGGAAGGCCTGCGACGCCTCGGCGCCGAGCTGCTCGAGACCGGGGGAGATGTCTCGGGGCTCGCCGCGGGCGACCGGCACGCGCGCACACTCATCCGCCGCCGGTCGCGGACGGCCCTGGGGCTGGCGGCCGCACTGGCCTGCGGGCTGCCCACTCAGCGGGCCTCTGCCAACTGAGGCGCCGGAGTTGTCGGCGGCCGGTTAGTAGACCGGCAGGCACCACTCCCGGTACTTCTCCACCTGGCCCCGCACCAGCTGCGAGTACAGCCTCTGCAGCTGCCTGGAGTAGGGGCCGATCTCGCCATCCCCAACCGGGCGATGGTCGATCTCGACGACCGGCGAAAGCTGCGCCCCGGTGCCGCAGAGCAGGACCTCATCGGCTACGTAGAGCTCGGTGCGGTCAATGGAGCGCTCCAGCACCGGCAGGCCCAGGTCCTCGGCCCACATCTGCATCACCGTGGCCCGGGTGATCCCCTCCAGGATGTTGTCGTAGACGGGGGGGGTGATCAGGGTCCCCTTACGAACCATGAACAGGTTCTCGGCGGAGCCCTCGCACACGTGCCCGTCCTGGCCCAGCACGATCGCCTCGTCGAAGCCGTTCTCGTAGGCTTCGGTCTTGGCCAGGGCGGAGTTCACATAGGTGCCGGTGATCTTGGCCCGCGCCGGAGCGGTGTTGTCGTCCACCCGGCGCCAAGAGGAGACCATGCAGCGCGTTCCGTGGGCGGCCTCTATGTAGTTGCCGAAGGGCTGCGCGTAGATCAGGAAGGCATCCTCCAGGTTGTGCAGCCGGACCCCGATGTCCTCGGTGGATTTGTAGGCCAGCGGGCGGATGTAGACGTCGGAGCGAAACTGGTTGCGACCCAGCAGGTCGGTGGTCACCGCGGTCAGCTCGTCCGTGCCCAAGGGAAGCGCGATCTTGAGAATCCGGGTGGACTGACGCAGCCGCTCGTAGTGCTCCTGGACGCGAAAGAGGTATAGCTGCTGCTGGGAGTCGTTCCAGTAGGCCCGGATCCCCTCGAAGCAGCCGGTCCCGTAGTGCAGGGCATGGGTCATCGGTCCCAGATGGCAGTCTCGATAGCGCCTCATCTCGCCCTGGAAATAGACCCACGCGCTATCCCTGTCGAACGAGACGGGAGGCGCCGCGGCCGGCCCGTGAGGGTCCGGGTCCAGGAGCATCTGAGCCGACATTCCACTCTCTTCTTGAGCGTCCATGACAACCTCACAAACCGGAAACCGGACGGGGTCAGGCGACCTCGGCCAGTATAAGCCGGGCCGCTTTGGGGCCTGCTGCGGCCCGTCCACGAGCGCCGGGCAAGACCCCCTGGTGTTTGCCCGCGAGCCCCAGATCGGCTGAACGGTGGGCCAGGGGCGGGGCCGACGACCATATGGAGCTTGTCGGCGTGACTGGGCAGAGTGGGCGAGAGGTGGGGAACCTGGGCGCCCGAGGCGAGCTCGGGAGCGGGCTTCGGCTGCGCCCCCATCGTCGCCATCCGGCCTCGACGCTCCCTCCGGGGATCTATGCTCCCCCGGACAGGCCCAGATCCGGGCGGTGGTACCATCCGCCCACAACATGCGAACGCCACGCTTCACGTCGGGCGTGACGCGATGGCTGGTCCCCGGCCTCCACGTCAAGCGCTGGTTGGGGGTCACCATCGCTGCGGTCGTGGCCATCAGCCTCGGGATCAGCTACGCCCTCCGGGACTTCTATCTCCACGCCCGCCTGCCCGCCTTCACCTATGACCTGACTCTTCAGTTCTGGCCGCGCTGGGTGCGGGCGGTGCTGTTCGCCGCCCTGGGCCTGCTGCTGCTGGGGCTCGGCCTCTACAAGCTGACCAAGTCCCTGCTCAGCCCCTTCCCGGGCGGGGACAAGGCCCTGGTGGAGCGGCTGTACGACTTCCGCCGGCTGCGCAAGGGGCCCCGGATCGTGGCCGTCGGCGGTGGCACGGGACTCTCCACCCTGCTGCGCGGGATCAAGAGCTACAGCGGCAACGTCACCGCCCTGGTCACGGTGGCCGACGACGGAGGCAGCTCGGGCCGCCTTCGCCAGGAGTACCAGGTGCTGCCTCCCGGGGACTTCCGGCAGTGCCTGACCGCCCTGGCCGACGTCGAGCCGCTGATGACCGAGCTCTTCCAGTACCGCTTCGAGGAGGGCTCCCTGCGCGGCCACTCCTTCGGCAACCTCTTCATCATGGCCATGACCGAGATCACCGGGGACTTCGAGCACGCCCTGCGCGAGTCGGGACGGGTGCTGGCGGTCCGGGGCCAGATCGTTCCCTCCACCCTGGAGAGCGTTACCCTCTGCGCCGTCTCCGGCGACGAGGTGCTGGTCGGCGAGTCCCAGGTGCCAACGGGCAAGGGGCCTATCGGAGAGGTATTCCTGGTACCGGAGCATCCCCGGCTCAACCCGGAGGCGGAGCTGGCGATCATGAACGCGGAGATGATCGTGATCGGCCCCGGCAGCCTCTACACCAGCCTGCTGCCCAACCTGCTGGTGGACGGCATGGTGGACAGCCTGCGCCGGTCGCCCGCGATCAAGGTCTACGTGTGCAACGTGGCCACTCAGCCCGGGGAGACCTCGGGCTACTCCATCCATGACCACTTCGAGACCCTGGAGCGCTACGTGGGGCCGGGGCTCTTCGACTACGTGGTCGCCAACAGCAACCTGTCCCTGCCCCTCTCGCCGGCCGCCCAGGAGGCCGGGATCCGCAGGGCCGTCTTCGACCGCAAGCGGATCATGGCCCAGGGCAGCCGGCCGAAGTACATCCTGGCGGACCTGGCCAGCACCCGGATCACCACTCACCACGACTCGGACAAGCTGGCCCAGGTGCTGATGAAGCGGGTTTGGGGCCGCAGCTAGGGGAGCCCACCGGAAGCCGGAAGAGTACCGTGATGCCGGAGCGGCCCCGGGGCGCTCTCGGGTCTGGCTGGGCCGTTTCTGGGGTCGCCGCGAGGATCATCAGCCAGCTCGCACCGGATGGATAGCCGCGGCACCGGGTTGCGGGCTCCGTTCTTCGCCGGCACCCGGGTAATAGCGCTGGCCAGCCTGGCCGCCCTCGCCCCGCTGCGCCCCGACCAGCCCAGAGTGGCGGACTGAGCTGACCCGGCAGCCCGGCTGAGTCCGCCCCGAAGGCCTACTTGCCCAGCACTCCGTCGGCGGCGAGGAGGTTGCCGGGAAGCGCTGGCTGGGCCCGGCCGGCACGCCGGACAGCCTCCTGGACCAGCTCCTCCAGCAGGGCGCCAAACCCCACCCCTGTAGCCTCCCATAGGTAGAAGGCCAGGGAGCCGGGCAGGGTGTTGACCTCGTTCACGTAGAGCTCGCCCCCGGCCGAGAGCAGGAAGTCCACTCTGGCGGTGCCCCGGCAGGAAAGGGCGTCGAACGCCTGGACGGCGAGCTCCTGAATGCGGCTCCGGAGCGGGCCGGGAATGGTGGCCGGCAGCTCATGCCGGACATCCCCCTTCCCCGCCGAGCCCTTGCCCTTGGGAGCCAGCTGGCCCTCCGTGGCGTACTTGTCAGCGTAGGAGAGGACCCCCTCCCCCTTGAGAGGGCGCTCCACCTCCGAAGCCCGAGGGGAGAGCAGCTTCACCGCACAGTTCAGGTCCTGCGCGCCGGCCACGGCAGGCTCGAGCACGGCCTCGGTGTCGAACTGGAGCGCCAGCTCCACCGCCGCCGGCAGCGCCTCCGCCGACTCCACCAGGGTCACTCCGATGCTGGAGCCGCTCCGGTTGGGCTTGACCACCAGTGGCAAGGAGAGGGCGGCGGCCGCCGCGGCCGCCTCGCCGGGTTGGGTGATGAGCCGGGCCGGGACCACCGGTTGGCCGAGCGCGCCCAGGAGCTGCTTGGAGCGGTACTTGTCCATCGCCAGCGCCCCGGCCAGGGTCTCACAGCCGACCACCGGGATCCGGGCCAGCGCGGCCAGCGCGGCCAGGGTCCCATCCTCCCCGTTGCCCCCATGCACCAGCGGGAAGATCACGTCCAGGGACAGCTCCCGGGGCCTCCCCAGCAGGGAGGCGGAGCCGACCATGAAGCGGCCCGCCGCCAGGTCCAGGGCGACCGGGTCACCACGGTCGGGCAGGCCGGCCCGGAAGGTGGCGAGCTCGGTGAACTCGGGAGCTGTGATCCATCTGCCCTGCTTGGTGATGTAGATGGGGACCACGGTCGCCCCCAGCTCGCGGAGCACCGGCATCGCCTGGCAGGCCGTGATCACGCTGATCTCGTGCTCAGGGGACATCGAGCCGAAGACCGCCCCCACCCGCAAACCGGCGAGGCTCACGCCAGCTCCAGGTAGGAGTCGGGCAGGTCGTTCTCGAAAAGGACCACGCTGCCGCGACCGGCGACCTTGGGAAGCAGGAGCTGGGCGCCGGCCAGGCTGGGCACCACGCTCACCCGCTCCGCGGGGAAGCCGGCCTCCGCCAGACCCTTGGCGACCGCGGCGGATTGCCGGGGCCCGACCAGGATCACGTGGCTGCAGACGGCGGCCGCCTGCCTCCCCAGCTCGCGCATGCTCTGCTCCTGCTCCGGGCCAAGCTCGATAAAACCGGGTGTGACCAGCACCCGTCGATCCCCCGGCAGCGCCCCCAGAACCCGAAGAGCCTCGGCCGCTCCCGTCGGGTTCGAATTGTAGGCGTCATCGATGATGGTGATGCCGTTGGCATGCGACACCTGGAGCCGGTGAGGAGCCCCCCGCAACTGAGCGGCCAACCCCACCAGGGTCTCCAGGGGGCGTCCCAGCTCGAGCGCCACCGCCAGCGCGCAGAGCAGGTCGGTCAGCAGGTGGCGGCCGTGGAAGGGGACCTGGAACCAGGCGTCCTCACCCTGGACCCCGCGCAGGCGAAAGGCGGTGCCTTCGGGCGACAGCCGCTCGGCCTCCAGCCACCAGCGATCTCCCGGAAGCCCCACCGGCACCAGGCGGGCGCGCAGCGACCGCCGCAGCACGTCCCCCTCGGCGATCTCGGACGGCATCACCGCGAAACCATCCTCGGGCAGCGCCGCCAGCAGCTCCGCCTTGGCCTGGGCGATCCGCTCCCGGCTGCCGAAGCGCTCCAGGTGCATCAGCCCGATCGCGGTCACGATCCCGACTCGGGGGTGGGTGAAGGAGCAGATCTCGGCGATCTCGCCGGGACGGTAGGCGCCCATCTCGATCACGGCCACCCGGTGCTCGGCCGAGAACCCCTCGTTGATGGCTCGGCAGACGCCCAGGGTGGTGTTGTAGCTCTCCGGGGTGAAGAAGCAGGGTTCGCCGTCACGCTCCAGCAGCTGGGCCAGGAACATCTTGGTGGTGGTCTTCCCGTAGCTGCCGGTGATGCCCACCACCAGCGGTGTCGCGGTAGCCAGCCGGGCCTCCGCCAGGGCCATGAAGCGCCGCCGCCGGGCTCTCTCGTAAGGCTGGAACAGGACGGCGGCCAGGCTCAGCGCCAGCACCACCAGGAGGTCGAAGAGGCCCATCAGGGCCGCCCCGGCCGGGCCGCCGGCAAAGCCGGCCAGGAGGGCCAGCACACAGATCACAGCGGCAAGGGCGGCGAGGCGGCGAGCCCGGCTGGTCCAGGTCAGGTGGGAGCGCGCCCTGAACTGCCGGAAAAAGACAAGCGGCAGAAGGGCGGCCAGCAGCAGCGGCAAGGGCCGCAGGCGCTGCCCCACCACCGCCGCCAGCACGGCGAGGGCCAGCCCGACCAGCAGCTGCGCCAGCTGCCAGCGCCAGATGGCGGCGAGGCGTCGGCGCGCGGAGGGCCAGAGCCGCGAGGGCAGGTACTCGTCGAGCTGGAAGAGGTACATCCAGCCCTGGAACTGGCGGGCGCCGGCGGCCATCCCCAGTACCGCCAGGATGGCCGCCTGCCAGATAGGGAGCGTCACCGGCTCACAGCTCGGCGTTCATGAACGAATCAAACACCAGCGCGAACCGCCCGGGCTCGTCGAGGAAGGGGAAGTGTCCGCTGGCCTCGAAGACCACCATCTCGGCGGGCGGGATCAGGGCGGCGAGCCGGCGTCCCTCGGGCTGGAGCGGCAGCTCCTGGTCACGAGCCCCCCAGATCACCAGGGTGGGGACCGAGATTTGGGAGGCCTGGAGGCTCAGGTCCTCGCGCACCGCCGCCACCAGCGTGGCCCGCAGCTCAGGACTGGCGGCCCGGTAGTCGGCCGACCCGAACCTCTGGGCGAGCCACTCGGTGGCGACCCCGGCGGCGGGCGCGGGCAGCCTCCTGGCCGAGGCGCGCAGGGCCCTGAACCATCGCACCCGCGGGCTCGGAGCGAGCTGGGCGGCGGGCCGGACCCCAGAGGCGGAGCAGAGCAGAAGGCGATCCGGTTGGAGCCCGGGTTCGGCGGCGATCCGAAGTGAGATCGAGCCACCGTACGAGTGGCCGAGCAGGCTGAAGCGCTCCCAGCCTCTGGCCGCCAGCCAGTCCCGGACCAGCTGGGAGTAGGCGGCGGTGGTCCACCCGGCGGCGCCGATGGGCGAGGCCCCGAAGCCGGGAAGGTCGAGCGCCACCAGCCTGCGCTCGGTTCGGCTCTGGCGCAGCAGCGACCCGAAACTGCTGGCGCTGGCTCCCCAGCCGTGCAGGAGCACCACCGGGGGGTCGGCGCCCGGGCGCTCCAGCCAAGATAGGCTCTGGCCGCCGACTACGGAGTCGGTCCTGGTGGGCAGCGGCCGGCCGGGCTGGGCAGTCGCCATCGCCACCCGAGTCTAAGGGATGTCTCAGCTTCGAGGTCCCGCGCTGTGGTCTGATGGCAAGCACGAGCACTTCTATAATGCCCCCAGCCATGCCCGAGAAGGAGAAGGAGGAGCCCTCCGGACCAACGCGGGTGCTGGTGGTCGACGACGAGGCCGCGATCACCGGATTCATCCAGCTGGGACTCAGCCGCGAGGGGTTCGAGGTGCGCACGGCACCCGACGGCAGGGCGGCCCTGACGGTGGTGGACCAGTTCGCTCCCGACATCGTGATCGTCGATGTCATGATGCCCAGGATGGACGGCCTGGCCCTCACCCGGGAGCTGGCCGGGGACCCTCGCCGTGGCCTGATCATCCTCAGCGCCAGGGACGAGACCCAGGACCGGGTCCAGGGCCTGGAGCTGGGCGCCGATGATTACCTGGTCAAGCCCTTCGAGTTCGCGGAGCTGCTGGCCAGGGTGCGATCGGTGCTGCGCCGGCGGCAGCCCGACCAGGCCGCCATCCTGCGAGCCGGGCCCCTGGAGCTGGACCGCGCCCACCGATCCGCCACCCTGGAGGGCCGGTCCCTGGAGCTCTCCCCGAGGGAGTTCGACCTGCTCTCGTTCCTGGCCGAGCACCGCGGCGAGGTGCTGGAGCGGGACCGGCTCCTGAACTCGGTCTGGGGGGTTTCGTTCTACGGCGACGACAACAACCTCGAGGTCTACATCCGGTACCTGCGCCGCAAGCTGGGGGACACCGAACGCCAGCTGATCCAGACCGTCCGAGGGGTCGGCTACCGCCTTGTCCTCGACTGAGCCCAGGGTCCCCTGGCACCAGAGCCTGCGCTGGCGCCTCAGCCTCACCTTCGTGCTCCTGCTGGCGATTCTGCTCGCCATCGCCGGCGGGATCGAGTATTCCCTGCTCCGGCAGGCGGTCATCTCCAGCCGGGCCCAGACCCTGACCGCCACCTTCACGGACGCCCGCAGCCTGGTCCGCAGGCTGGAGCAGGTCCGGACCCAGCACCATCGGGGCCCCCTCTCGGCCACCGGGCTCGCCCACGACCTGGTGGACCAGATCGCGCTGGCCAGGATCTCGGCGGTGGTGGTCGCCCCCGACCTGCAGGTGCTGGCCTCGGCCCGGCCCGGCAATCCTCCGGGGCCCCAGGTGCTTCCCGGTGCCGGGGTCACCCTGTCCCCCCGGTCGGTGCTCCTGGCGGCCGCCCAGTTCGACACCAGAGGAGCTCCCACCCTGATCTCGACCCCATCCACCAACTCGCTGGTGATGGTCTTCCCGCTGGCGACGGCTTCCGGGGTGGACCTGGGCGCGGTCGAACTGGCGGAGCCGGCCGGCCCCATCGACCAGCAGCTGGGCACGTCGGCTTTGGTCCTGGCCCTGGGGAGCGTCGCGGTGCTGCTCCTGGTGCTGCTGACCAGCCTGCTCCTGACCGCCCGGTCGCTGCGTCCGCTGCGACGGCTCACCGCGACCGCCGAGGCCCTGGGCGGTGGAGACCTCAGCCAGCGGTCGGGGCTGCCGCCGAGAAGGGACGAGGTGGGAGTCCTGGCGGGTGTCTTCGACGAAATGGCGGCCAGCGTCGAGCGCACGGTCAGGCTGCGAGAGGAGGCGGAGCGCCAGATGCGCCAGTTCATAGCCGACGCCTCCCACGAGTTGCGCACCCCCCTGACCGTGATCAAGGGCTACCTTGAAGTGCTCCAGCGGGGCGGCGGCGCCGATGCCGAGACCATGGCCAAGGCACTGCCCACCATGTCCGAGCAGGCGGAGCGGATGCGCCACCTGGTGGCCGACCTGCTCACCCTGGCCAGAGCTGATGCGCGCCGGACGATCCACCTCACTTTGGTCGATCTGGCCAAGTTCCTGGACGAGTTCCTGGACGAGCGCCCGGGGCCGCTTGAGCGCGAGCTGGCAGCGGGTTTGACCGCGCTGGCCGACCCGGACGCCCTGCTCACCGTCTGCGGCAACCTCCAGAACAACGCCGAGCGCCACGGCGAGGGCCGGACCATCCGCTGGAGCACACAGGTCGAGGACGACATGATCGGCTTCACCTGCTCCGACCAGGGGCCCGGGATAGATCCCCAGGACCTTCCGCACGTCTTCGAGCGCTTCTACCGGGCGGGAGCGGCCCGCTCTCGCCAGGACGGAGGCAGCGGCCTGGGCCTGGCCATCGTCCAGTCCCTGGTGGAGGCTCAGGGGGGTCGCGTCAGAGTCGATTCGGCGCTGGGCCAGGGGGCCACCTTCACGGTCATGCTGCGCCGTGCCAAGGCCTCGGACTGGACCTCGCCCCCGGTCTGAGCCGCCCCTCGTCAGCCGGACCGGGCCACCAGCAGACGGACCACCCCCGGCTCCTCCCACGGGCCCACGGCCAAGATGAGGTCGCCCTCCTCGCCACAGGTGCGCGGCACCGACTCGGCCGGCTCGCCCTCATCCAATAGCACCTCGAGAGGCACCCCGGGGGCCAGCCTGCCCAGGGCCACCCTGGTGCGCACGAAGGTGAGCGGACAGCCCACCCCGCGTAGGTCCAACCGAGCCGGTCCGTCGGTCACAGCCGGTCGAAGGCGCCGGTGCGCCGTCCGGAGCGCTCGAAGTAGCGGAACAGCAGGTAGGCGAAGGCCGCCCAGGCGACTCCCACCGCCAGCTCCCAAAGGATGTCGGCGATGGCCGTGGCGCCCCCGCGGCCGGCGGCCAGCAGGCGCCCGGCCGCAATTCCATGGGTCAAGGGCAGGAACTGGGCCAGGACCCGCACCGAGCCCGGCAGCTGGCTGAGGGGAACCTCCACGCCACAGACGAGGAGGACCGCGAAGTAGGCGATGTTGGAGATCAGGAACACGTCCCGCACCCGCAGCCCGACCGAGCCCAGGGCCATCCCGAATCCGGTGCAGGAGGCCGCCGTCACCACCACCGCCACCAGCAGCAGTGGCAGCGACGCCGGGGCGGGCCGGAAGCCCAGGATGAGGGCGGAGACCAGGAAGCCGAAACAGGTGGTCTGGAAGCCAGTGATCAGCACCGGCAGGCCGCGCCCGAGGAAGATCGCCAGGCGGTTGCTGGGGGTGGCCAGGATCGGGCTCAGGGTCTGGAACTGGCGCTCATTCGAAATCGCCATGGTCATGCCGTAGATTCCCGCCATGCTGCAGATCTGGATCGAGTTGCCGACCACGAAGAAGCTGGTGGAGCCGACCCCGGTGGACCGCCCCAGGTAAACGAAGAACAGGATCTGGAAGAGGGGCGCCGCCAGCATGGTGGGAACGTACTGCCAGGGGGAGATCCAGTAGAAGAGGGCCCGGTAGGAAATCAGGCCCCCGATCAAAAAGACCCTCCAAAAGTGGTCCCAGCCAGCCCGCCCGGAGAGCGCCATCGCGCTCACTGGAAGGTCAGGGTGGCGGTGCGCCGAGCTCGGACCTCCACTCTGCCCACCAGCCAGACTCCGAGGGCGAGGTAGGCCAGTGAGGCCAGCAAACACCAGCCGATGTCGGGCAGCGGCTGGCCGCCCAGGGCTGCCGCGCGGAGCGCCAGCACTCCCCAGGTGGGGGCGAGGACATAGGCCAGAGGATGCGTCCAGCCGGGCAGGAGCGAGAGCGGCACCAGCAGCCCGGTCACCAGCCAGACCGGATACTCCAGCATGTTGGAGATGGAGTTGGAGTTGCGGTAGAGCACGAAGCTGGAGCCCATCACAAGGCCCAGCAGGCCCAGGCTCACCACCGTGACCACCGCGGCCAGGGTGAACGCCAGGGGGTCGGCCAGCTGGACATGGGCTCGAAACACCACGGCCGCCCAGAGCAGGGTGGCCCCCATCGAGTAGAGCCCCACCGTGGCGGTCCCCAGGGTGATGCCCATCAGCACCAGCACGAAGGGGACCGGGGCCATCACCAGCGGCTCGAGCATGCCCTGATGGCGCTGCCAGGAGATCACACCCCCGCAGCCGAACACCACCGTCGACCAGATCCCCATGATCCCAGCCCCCAGCGCGTAGAAGAGGATGGGAAGGCTGCGGCTGCCCGCCTGCTGGTCGGCCATGGCGATGGTGGCGAAGATGAGCGGTTGCACCAGCGCGGTCATGATCATGAAGCCGGACTGAGCCTGCATCTTCAGCTGGTAGAACCAGCCCACCACCAGGACCCGGAGCCAGCGCAGCGGCTGTGGCGCCGGGACGGTCACGCCGGCCGCGCTCATCCGGCGGTCACCAGGGCAACGTAGGCGTCCTCCAGGGTTGGCTCCCTGGTCCCGATCCGTTCCACCCGAACTCCCTCCAGAAGCTGCAGGAGGCGGCCGGTCAGCAGACTCGCCTCGCGCGCTTGGACCAGCACCATCTGGGCCTGGTCCCGCGCCTCCATGGTCACGGAGTCCACCCCGTCCAGGGCGCGCATCGCGGCCAGCACCGGTTCCGCCACCCCGTAGGCCTCGATCTCCACCACGGTCACGTCCGAGACCGCCGCCTTCAGGGCCTGAGGGGTGCCCTCGGCCACGATCTGGCCCTTG
>JABEUU010000140.1 GCA_013044295.1 Candidatus Dormiibacterota bacterium | reverse complement strand
AGGGCGGTCCAGCAGGCATGCTGCACGGCATCGAAGAACCGGCCCTCGTTCTGGAGGCGCACCTCGCGCTTGGTGGGGTGCACGTTGACGTCGACCAGGGCTGGGTCACAGGTGACGTTTAGCACCGCCAGCGGATAGCGCCCCGTGGGCAGCAGCCCTCGGTAGGCTCCCTCCACCGCCGCGGACAGCCCGCGGTGCTGGACCCGACGGCCATTGACCATGATCACCATCGCCTGGCGGGTAAGGCGGGCCACCCGGGGCGCCCCCAGGACGCCGGATACTCCAACATCCCCGGAGGACCCTTCCACCGCCAGCAGGGCTTGGGCCGCCTCCACCCCGAAAACTGCGCGCACCACCGCCGTCAACGACGAGCGTCCGGATGTCCGTAGCACCACCCTTCCCCCCGAGCGCACTTCAAATGCTATGTCGGGCCGCCCCAAGGCGGCCTCCTGAGCGACCCGAACGCAGGCGGCCGCCTCGGTCCTGGGGGAGCGCAGGAACGCCCGCCGGGCCGGCATGTTGAAGAAGAGGTCCCGAGCGGCCACCACGGTCCCATCCGGCGCGGCGGTGGCCACCGGGCCTCTGACCTCGCCTGCGGCAAGTTTGATCTCGTAGGCGCGGTGGGCCCCCTCGGCCCGGCTGATGGCAGTGACCCTGGCCACCGCGGCGATGCTTGCCAGCGCCTCGCCCCGGAAGCCAAACGTGTGCAGGTGGCGAAGGTTGTCGATGCTCGTCAACTTGCTGGTGGCATGGCGCTGAAAGGCCGCAGCGAGCTCGCCGGCCGCCATCCCCTGACCGTCATCACCCACTCGAATCAGCTCTGTTCCCCCGCCCTCGATTTCCACGACGATTCGGGTGGCGCCGGCGTCCTGGGAGTTCTCAATCAGTTCCTTGACAGCGGCGGCGGGGCGGTCGATAACCTCCCCGGCCGCGATCGCCTCGGCGACTTGGGGCGCCAGCAGGTGAATCCGGCCGGGGTCGAGGCGCGGGCGGGATAGGTCCTCAGCCATCGCGGCTCAGGGCGGAGCGTTGCCACTCGGCCAGCTTTTGCAAGGCCTCCAGGGGAGTCATGGAGTCAAGGCTCAGTTGCCGCAACTCCTCCACCATTGGTTCGGCGGATGCCAGGGGAAGGGCCAGCTGCTCGCCGCCCCAGGCCTCGGCCGCGACTGGCCTGGCCGACTCGAGATCTGCCAGAATCGCCGCCGCACGGGTCAGGACGGCGGGCGGCAGGCCGGCCAGCTGGGCCACGTTGAGCCCGTAGGAACGGTCCGCACCGCCCGGGACGATGGTGTGAAGAAAGGTAACCTGGGCGGTGGCTCCCACCCCCTCCTCCACCACCTCGGCCCGGTAGTTGCGCAGGCCGGGAAGCCGGTCCAGAGCGGTGAGCTCATGGTAGTGGGTGGAGAACAGCACTCGCGCCGCCACCGCCGGCGTGTCGTGCAGATACTCCAGAATGGCTTGGGCCAAGCTCATGCCATCGTAGGTGCTAGTGCCACGCCCGACCTCGTCCAGCAGCAGCAGGCTGCGGGGCGTTGCTCGAGCCAGGATCTGGGCCATTTCGGACATCTCCACCATGAACGTGCTCCGCCCGCCCGCCAGGTCGTCCTGAGCCCCAACCCTGGTGAAGATCCGGTCTACCATCCCCCACTGCGCCAGCCGGCAGGGAACCAGCGATCCGACCTGGCCCAACAGACAGATCAGGGCCACCTGACGCAGAAAGGTGGACTTGCCCGCCATGTTGGGCCCGGTGATCAGCCAGATCCGCTCGCTCTCGCCGTCCATGTGGATGTCATTGGGAACGAAACGCCCCGGCCCAAGGGCATCCTCGACCAGGGGGTGGCGACTCAACTCCAGGCGCAGGGAACGGGATCCATCCACGGTCGGAGCCACCCAGCCTTGTTCGGCCCCAGCTTCGGCCAGGCTCTGGATCGCATCTAGATCGGAAAGGGCGCTGGACACCTGCCCCAGCTCCGACGCCAGCACGGCCACCTCGGCGACCAGGCCGGCCAGGAGCTCGTGCTCGCGCACCAGAGCCCGGTCCCGACCAGAGAGGACAATGCTCTCCTGCTCCTTGAGCTCGGCTGTCACATAGCGCTCGCAGCCAACCAGGGTCTGGCGGCGAATGTACTCCGGCGGCACCGACTCCAGACCCGCGCTGCGCAGCTCGATGTAGTAGCCGAAGACGCGGTTGTAGCCGACCTTGAGTCCCCTAACCCCAGTCCTGGAACGCTCCGACGCCTCCAGTTCCGAAATGTAGAGCCGGGCCGCTGAGCTGGCCTCCAGGATCTGGTCTAGAGTTTGGTCGTAGCCAGGCCGGATGTAGCCGCCGTCCCGGGCCAAAACCGGCGGCTCGTCAACCAACGCTGAAGTGAGACGAGCGGCCAGATCCGGCGGCGCCTCCGAGAGCTGCCGCTCGATCTTCTGAAGAAGCCCGCTCGAAGCGCCATTCAAGAGCTGACGCAGTTGTGGCACCTGCGCCAGCGTCCCCGCCAGGCGGCTCAGGTCGCGGGGCCCGGCGATCCCGTGCACACAGCGCGCTACCAGGCGCTCAAGGTCACGGCAGTCGCCCAGGGCAAGCCGGACGCCGCCCCTCATCGACTCGGATCCGACGACCTCCAGGACTGCGCCCTGGCGCTCGGCAAGCGCCCCAAGATGAGTGACAGGCGCTTGCAACCAGCTCCTGAGGCGCCTGCTTCCGGGGGCCGTCCGGGTCCGATCGATCAGGCTCAGCAGCGATCGACCACCAGGAGCGAGAGGTTCCACAAGCTCCAGATTTCGCCGAGTGGCCGGATCCAGCTCCATGACCTCGCCCATCCCTCTCCACCGCGGTCTGAGCAGGTCGGAGGTGACCTTCAGCTGGGCCTCGGCCCCGTAGCCGACCACTCCGGCCAGAGCGCGTAATACAGCCTCAGCCAGCGCACCATCGGCCGAGCCGACCAGGCGCAACCCCGACGGTTCCAGCAGGTGCGCGCCCAGTGCGCCGTCGAAAAGCGCGGTCGGTTTGCGCACCAGGGCCAGTCCAGCCAGGTCCAACGGGTCGCCCTGGACCGCCTCAGGCACGACCACCTCCGCTACCTCCAGTGCGATCAGCTCATCGACCAGTGCCGCGCGCCCTCGCTCGCTGGCCATGGAGGAGAGCCAGCACTCCCCGGTGCTGAAGTCCAACACAGCCATTCCCAAGCCCTCTGGAACCGGGTAGAGGCCGGCGCACCGCTGCGACCGTCCGGGCTCGAGCAAAGACTCCTCCACCAGGGTCCCAGCGCTGAGGATGCGCACCACCCGACGCGCAACCAGTTTCCCCCCGGGCCGTGCGGACTCGGTCTGGTCGCAGACAGCCACCCTCAAGCCGGCGTCCAACAGCTTGCGGGCGTACCCGGCCAGGCTCTGCTGCGGAACCCCGCACATGGGCATCCGGCCACGCCTGCCGAAGGCCCGGCTGGTGAGAGTCACGCCCAGGATGGGCGCCGCCTGGATGGCGTCCTGGCCGAAGACCTCGAAGAAATCGCCCAGGCGAAAAAGCACCAAACAGTCGGGATGCTCGCGCTTGGCCAGTTGGTACTGACGCAGAGCCGGGGTGTCGGTGCCGCCGCTGCCCTTGTCAGCCGGCCCCCCGACCGCCGCAGGCTCGGCGGCCGCCATCAAGCGGCGACTAGCTGCCAGGCGGTCGTGGAAACCACCTTGAACTCCCGAATGGACCCTGGCTCAACGGGGCCATCGATCCACACCAGGCGGCCCTGACGGCTTCTGCCGTAGGCCCTGCCGTCGGCACCACGACCCTCGATCAGCACCTCAACTTTGGTTCCAACCAATGCCGCGTTGCGGCGCTCGCTGATGCTGCGCTGAAGGGCCAGCACCCGCTGCAGGCGGTCGCTCTTCACCGCCCTAGGGACATCATCTTCGCGACGGTAGGCGGCTGTCCCAGGGCGCGGCGAGTAGGCCTGGATGTGCACCGTATCGAACTCCACCTCCTCCAGCATCTGATAGGTGGCCTCGAACTCGGCCTCAGTCTCGCCACAGAAGCCCACGATGATGTCAGTGGTCAGAGCCAGACCCGGAATCCGCGCGCGGGCCCGCTCCAGGATGGCCCGGTAGTCACGCACTGAGTACTCGCGCTTCATCCGGTGCAAGCAGCTATCGCTCCCTGACTGCACCGGCAGGTGGAGTTGCTCGCAGGCGCTGGACAGGTCAGCCATGGCGGAGAGCAGTCGATCCGACGCATTGCGCGGATGAGAGGTCAGGAAGCGTAGGCGCTGAAGACCGGGCACGCGGTCGACCTGCTCCATCAAAGTCGGCAGGTCGCTGGCCGAGCTCGGGTCCCAGTACGAGTTGACGTTCTGGCCCAGCAGGGTGATCTCCGCCACTCCCCGGTCCACCATCCGCCGTGCTTCCGCCACAATCTCCTCGGCGGGCCGACTCGATTCCCGGCCCCGCACGAAGGGCACGATGCAGTAGGTGCACATCTCGTTGCAGCCCAAGATCACCGGAAGATAGGTGCATAGCCGGTCCGAGGCCGGCAGCGGCACCGGGCCCTGGAGGGCGCCTTGATAAAGGTCGCGGAGGCGGGCGAAGAACCCGTCTGGGTCGCGCATGTCGAAGACGTAGTCAAGGTGACTGAAACGACGCAGAAGGGTGCTGCCGTGCTCCCCCACCATGCAGCCGGTGAGGGCTATCGACCGGCCCGCCCGCTCCCGCTTCCAGGCGGCCAGCTCCCCCAGCTTGCCGGTGGCCTTGTCCTCGGCGTGCTGGCGAACGGCACAGGTCACCAGAACCGCCAGGTCCGCCTCTTCCAGGGCCGCTCCGGGCAGCATCCCGATCTCGGCGAAGCTCTCCGCCAAGAAGTCCGAGTCGGCGGTGTTCATCTGGCATCCGATCTGCCAGATGTGGACTCTGGGCGCCCCCTCGCCCGCGACCACGATCGGGGTTCGCTTGGACTCCGCGAGCGGCAGCGGCAGAAACCGAGACCCAGGACTTACCGCCGCGGTCAACGCACCTCCACCATGAGGCGGATCCCGGTGCGCTCCTCTCCGTCGATCGAGATGTCGATAAACGAGGGGATGCACACCAAGTCCAAACCCCCCGCCACCACGTAGCCGCGGGAGATCGCGATCGCCTTGACCGCCTGGTTGATGGCTCCGGCGCCGATGGCCTGGATCTCCACCCTATGCTGGGTCCTGACGACGCCAGCAATCGCACCCGCCACCTTCACCGGCTGAGAGGTGGCGGAGACCTTAAGTACTTCCACTGGGGTGGCGGCGCTCCCGCCGATGGACGAGGGGTGAATTGTCAAGTTCAGCAATGCCAAAGAGTGTGATGGGGATTCTACGGCTCCAGAGGCAGTGGTGGGTTGCCGGGAGGCCAGTTGGAGGTGCTCCGGTAGAGGAAAACGGAGCGGGAGAGCGTCGCCAGCAAGCAGAAGGCGACCGCCACCACCACCAGGATGTAGAAGAAATCCACTTGAGCCAGGTGGCTGGCTCCCCACGCGCCCAGCCCGGCTCCCACGGCGCGACCCAGGAACTGAAACCAAAGCGCCGCCCCGAAGGCCTGGCCGATCCCGTCCCGCGGTGTCGTGGTCTGCAACCGGTTGAAGCCCCATACCTCCTGCAGGGCGCCCGTCCCAGCGAACACGATGAGGGCTCCGACCACCACCACTGGACCCAGGAGACTACCCACCAAGATGGCGACCAGAAGGTGGATGTAGCCAATCACCACCAGCCCGCGTCGCCCCACCTGGGGTTGACGAAGGGCCAGAAGACTGCCACCCACCGAGGCCCCACCCACGATCACGTACATCAGGCCGACCTGATCGGTCGGAAGGTGAATGGAGTGGTGGGCGATGGGCACGAAATAGACGGTGACCACCCCCGCCACCACCGCCCCCATTCCGGCCTGGATGGCGAAGAGTGAGATGGTGCGATCGAGCAGGAGCAGGTCGAAGCCGCGCCGCAGCTGTCGCCAGCCCTGCTTCGCCGTCGCCACATGACCAGTCCAGACGGAAGGTTGAGCCCCAAGTCGAGAGAGCAGAAAAGCCGACACCAGAAAGGTGCAGCCGTCGACGAAGATGAGCACGCTCGGACTCACCACCAGAAGTAGCACGGCTCCCAGGGCCGGAGCGACGAGTATTGAAGACTCTCCAACCACCGATAGCAGGCTCCCTCCGGCTCCCACCAGCTCCGGAGGGAGCAGAACTGGCACCAGGCGCCTCCGGCCGGGATCGTAGAGAGCCGAGGCCGACCGGCTGGCCGCGACGGCCAGCACAAGCACCAGTAACAGGTGGCCCTGAGCGGAGATGATCATGAGCGCAGCCAGCGATGCCCTGACAACGTCGAGCGCCACCAGCCGCCTCCTCCGGTCGCCCTGATCCCCCATCTGGCCCCCAATCGGCAGCAGCCCGAGGAGGGGAACAGTCTGAAAGACGAACAGCATCCCCACCCCGAACTCGCCTCCCAGCTGGTACGCGATGATGAGCAGTGCTGGCAGAGACAGGAAATCGCCGTACCAGGAGAGGAACCCGGCTGCCCAAAGCGCCCGGAATCGGGGAACTCGCAGCGGCGCCCCGCGAGAGGCGGTCGGAGCCATCTAGCCGCATCCCTCCTCAGCCGATCCTGTGAGCGCACCCGCGCTGGCGAAGTCTAACGAGATCAGGGGCGGACCAAACCAGCCCACGCGCTGACAGCCCAGACGTCCGGGAAAGGTCACCGGCCCGATGTTACGCGTTCGTCACTTGATGTTCAGGTGCCTGTGACAGAGGCCAGATTCCCTGTACCGTCCTTCGCGAAGGGTTCTAGTGCCAGTGGACGTGGCAAAGAACAGCAGCATACGTCGTGGGAGAGGTTGAAGAAATGAGCACGTGGGAACTCAGCGAGTGGGGTTGATCTGACCTAAATCGGGACTTTCTAAGTCTTGGTGATGTCAGTCCAAGAGAGAGAGCAGCTCCTCAGTGGGGTGCTCTCTCTCTTTAATTATGTTCGCCAACTGCTCGTCCGGAATCTTGTCGAAGGCGGCTACGCAGATCGGGTCAAACTGGGTTCCAGAGCAGCGCCTGACCTCCGCCCTCGCCTCCGCGAGTGACATTCCCTTGCGATAGGGACGGTCCGAGACCATGGCGTCAAACGAATCGGCGATGGTGAACACGCGAGCCCCGAGGGGGATCGCCTCACCACTCAGGCCACGCGGATAGCCCTTGCCATCGAAGCGCTCGTGGTGATTGAGGATGATCTCCCGGGCCCGCTCCAGTTGGCGCACATCCGCCACCATCATGAACCCGAGCTCCGGGTGGGTCCGCATCACGGCCCACTCCTCGTCCGTCAGGGGGCCCGGTTTGAGCAGGATGGTGTCCGACACGCCTATCTTGCCGATGTCATGGAGTAGAGCCCCGTGGCTGAGCCGGACCAGCTCCTCGTCGGAAAACTTCAGATGGCGGCCCATCAGCAGCGAGTAGTCAACCACCCGGCGGCAGTGACCCTCCGTGTCCTTGTCGCGCAGGTCGATGGCCTTCGAGAGACTGATCAGAGTCGCGTTGAAGCCGCTCTGCGCTTCCGCCACTCTCGCATGCTGTTCGCGAATCCACCGGTTGGTGGCTGTCTGCACGATCGCCACCGGCGCCGCCAAAACAACGAGAGCCGCCGGACCGCCCAGACGATAACTGGCTGCAAGGACCCCGATCCCAGTGAGACCGTACCCGAAGTAGTAAGGGAGGAGTGGAAACACGTTCCCGGCGAACGCGTTTACGTTGAAGCGAGCGAGTCCCTGCTCGGCAGCAATCACGGCTCCGAGGATGATGTGGTTGACCACCCAGGCAATGCAGCCGCCCGCTGCCCCAGCCAGAACTAAAACGAGCACGTCCCCATGGGCCGCGCTGCGTAGCAGATCGAAAGCTCCATAGGCAGCCGCATAGACCAAAATGCTCATCGCGGAGTTGAAAAGGGTCTTAATCGAGACTCCGCGCCTCATCCACACACTCGTAACCGCAGATGCCAGGGTGGATGCCACCGCAGCCGCGGGGCCTAACAGGTAAACCGCCCCGATGCTGGCGTAAGCCTTGGCGCTGAAGTTGATCCGGGACCGCCCGAGATGGATAGCCACGGGCCCTTGCGACTCAAGCAGAACGACCAGAATGACCACCAGCGCCAGCGTTCCCCACTGGAAGGGAGGCCGCACCCAGATGGCTCCCACTGCAGCCGCCAGTCCAGTAACCCCTCCCACGACCACAAAGACAGCAATGCCTCCGCTGGTGACAGCAGGTCCGGGAGCCGCCCGCTCCTTTGCACCACCGCCTACCGGCGATGCGCCCACGACCTTGCCTGGCTCCGCCGGGCGGACCCTCTTCTGAGGAACCGCCCTAGGAGAGATGCCCATTGATGCCTTCCGTGTCGATCATGATGGGCCGGCGCCGGAGTCCTATGTGGAACGCCAAAGTGTCCTTCCCCATTCGTCTAGCTTGGCTCCCCGCAGGCCGCTGGTAGATTCGTCCCCCCCAGCGGACCACCGCAGTCT
>JABEUU010000139.1 GCA_013044295.1 Candidatus Dormiibacterota bacterium | reverse complement strand
GCCGCTCTTGGGAGCCGCTTGGTAGCCCAGCAGGCTGCGGCTGTCGTAGATCGCGGCCGCCATCCCCCCCGACTGCAGCACCAGGGAGCGCAGCACCTTGAGCGCGGTCCGCGTGGTCAGGCCCTGGCGCAGGGTGGAGACCGCCGAGGTGGCGAAGGCCAGGGTGCGCAGGGTGGCGCGCTCTTCCACCGTGTTGAAGGCGAACGGCCGGCGGCGCACCCGGCGGTAGATCACGGCGGCCGCCAGGCCGGTCAGCGCCAACTCGAGACCCACCCAGAGTGGCCATGCCATGGGCGGAATCATCGGCTCGAAGCCGCTCCTGGCGCAAGCCGCGGGACCGCACCGGTCCGTCCTTGGACCGCAGATCCCCCAATCCGAGCCGCTCGGCGCAATCCTCACTATGGCGCCCACTCCGATACCTAACCTGCACCGGGGCGGGCCGGAGGCCGCGGTGGGTCCGCACTTATGAGCGGTGCGGGATTGGATCCGATCCCAAGACAGGAGGGTGCTATGACAGTAGACGCACAGCGGATTGACGCACTTCAGGAGGAGCGCCGGACCTTTCCGCCGTCCCCTGAGTTCGCCGCCCAGGCCAACGCCAAGGCCGACATCTACGACAAGAGCCTGGAGGAGTTCTGGGAGGCCGAGGGGAGGAACCGGGTCAGCTGGTTCAAGCCCTTCGACAAGCTCCTGGAGTGGGAGCCGCCCTATTCCAAGTGGTACCTGGGTGGCCAGCTCAACGTCTGCTACAACTGCGTCGACCGCCATGTCGAGGCCGGCCGCGGGGACAAGGTCGCCTTCTACTGGGAGGGCGAGCCGGTCGACGAGCGGCGCACCATCACCTTCTCCGACCTCCAGCGCGAGGTGGTCCAGTTCGCCAACGGCCTGAAGAAGCTGGGGGTCAAGAAGGGCACCGCGGTGGGCATCTACATGGGTATGTGCCCCGAGCTGCCGATCGCGATGCTGGCCTGCACCAGGCTGGGCGCGCCCCACACCATCGTGTTCGGAGGCTTCTCGGCGGAGGCGGTCGCGGGCCGCCTCAATGACATGGGCGCCGAGATCCTGATCACCCAGGACGAGGGTTGGCGCAAGGGCAACAAGGTGCCCCTCAAGGCCAACTGCGACGCCGCCATGGAGCTCTCGCCGACCGTGCGCAACTGTGTCGTGGTGCGCCGCACCGGGGGCGCGGTGGACATGAAGGCGGGCCGCGACATCTACGCAGACGAGCTCCTGGACGGGCTCAGCCAGGACGCCGCCACCTGCCCCTGCGAGCCGATGGACTCAGAGGACCTGCTCTACCTGCTCTACACCAGCGGCACCACCGCCAAGCCCAAGGGGATCGTGCACACCACCGCCGGCTACCTGGTCGGCGTGGCCACCACCCACCACTACATCTTCGACGTCAAGCCTGACTCGGTCTACTGGTGCGCCGCCGACATCGGCTGGGTGACCGGGCACAGCTACATCGTCTACGGGCCGCTCTGCAACGGGACCACCGGAGTGATCTACGAGGGCGTTCCCAACCATCCCAACGAGGAGCGCTGGTGGGAGATCATCGAGCGCTACAAGGTGGACATCCTGTACACCGCCCCCACCACCATCCGCACCCACATGAAGTGGGGCCCCCAGTTCGCCCAGAAGCACGATCTGAGCAGCCTGCGCCTGCTGGGAACGGTCGGTGAGCCGATCAACCCCGAGGCCTGGATGTGGTACCGCGAGCACATCGGGCTGGGCAAGACCCCGGTGGTCGACACCTGGTGGCAGACCGAGACCGGGATGATCCTGATCACCCCGCTGCCGGGGGTCACCACCCTCAAGCCGGGTTCGGCCACCAAGCCGTTCCCCACCGTCGATGCCGCGGTCTACGACGAGCAGGGCCACGAGGTGCCCCCCGGACAGGGCGGCAACCTGGTCATCCGCAAGCCCTGGCCGGCGATGCTGCGGGGCATCTACAAGGACCCCGAGCGATACCAGCAGACCTACTGGTCGCGCTACAAGGACGTCTACTTCGTGGGCGACGGCGCCCGCAAGGACCAGGACGGCGACTTCTGGCTGATGGGCCGGATCGACGACGTCATGAACATCTCCGCGCACCGCATCTCGACCATCGAGGTGGAGTCGGCGCTGGTCGACCATCCGGCCGTGGCCGAGGCCGCAGTCTGCGGCCGCAACGACGCCCAGACCGGCCAGGCGATTGTCGCCTATGTGACCCTCAAGGGAACCCACCAGCCATCGGTGGAGCTGCTGACAGAGCTGCGCAACCACGTGTCGATGAAGATCGGCAAGATTGCGGCTCCCGCCAACATCGTCTTCACCCCGGAACTGCCCAAGACGCGCTCTGGAAAGATCATGCGCCGTCTGCTGCGCGATGTGGCCGAGCACCGGACCCTGGGCGACACCACCACCCTGGCCGATCCGGGAGTGGTGGAGGAGCTGCGGTCGCGGGCAGTTGTAGAGGAGGGAAAGGAGCAATAGCACTCGGACTTGCCCTGATCGAAGTCATTCATCCAAATTTCAAGGAGGCTTGCAAGTCAAGTTATGGCCGTTAACAATCCCGCGGCTGCGGCCCCCGCCGCCGCGCCAGCGTCCCTGATCGCAGATCCGGCGCCTCTAGGTCTGATCGCCTTCGGCATGACCACCATGATGCTGTCCTGCATCAACGCCGGGATCATCGCGGCCGGCGCCACCGCGGCGGTGCTGCCGATGGCAGCCGCCTTCGGCGGTCTGGGCCAGATCCTGGCCGGCATGTGGGAGTTCAAGCGCGGCAACACATTCGGCGCCACCGCGTTCACCGCGTACGGTGCCTTCTGGTGGAGCTACTTCCTTTTGGTCGACGTCTTCCTGGCCAAGACGGCGCCCGCCACGATCGGCCCGATCGTGGGGCTCTACCTCTTCCTATGGGGCATCTTCACGCTCTACATGTTCGTCGCCTCGCTGGGCGGGCCACGGGCGCTCTGGG
>JABEUU010000138.1 GCA_013044295.1 Candidatus Dormiibacterota bacterium | reverse complement strand
TGGTGCCGAGGGGCGGGATCGAACCGCCGACACCGGGTTTTTCAGACCCGTGCTCTACCAACTGAGCTACCTCGGCCCTCCCGGGGAGGGCAGTCTACCAAGTGGGCCCACCTCGGCGATCGCAATCGGACCTCAGAGCAAGGGCTGAGAGTCGGCCACGCGGGCCTGCGCGAAGGTGATGTACCCATCCGCGGCCATCTGCTCCAGCACGGCCGCCCGTCGCTCTCGGGCGCCTTCGGGGTTGACCAGCGGATCCAGGAGGCTGGGCGCCTGGGGCAGACCTGCCAGCAGCGCCAACTGGGCCAGGCTGTCCCCGTCTAGGGGCTGATGAAAGTAGATGTGGCTTGCTTGTTGCGCCCCCACCGCCCCGTTGCCCAGGTAGACCTGTGACAGGTAGGCGTCCAGCACCTGGTTCTTAGTTAGGTGGTCCTCAATCTTGAGAGCCAGCACGATGTCCCACCAGCGGCCCCAGATCGAGCGATCGGAGCCGCGCATATAGATGTCCTCCACCAGCTGCTCAGTGATGGTCGATCCCCCCTGGCACTTGCACAGGTGGACCACGTCAAAGGCGGCCGCTCGCAGCAGCCCCTGCAGGTTCACCCCGTGGTCCTGGTAGAAGCTCTGGTCCTCCATGGCCACAATCGCGTCGGCCAAGTAGCGGGGGACCTGGCCCTGACTCAGCGGGACGGCACCGTGGGCGCTGTCCACTGTTGCCACCAGCCTTCGAACTCCCAGGGTGGAGGGGGTGGCGATCCAGGTCCCGGCGAAGATGGCGGTGGCGACCACCGTGATCAGCGCGGCCGCCCAGCGCAGTCCTGTCCCTGACTCCGCCGACCCGGCTACCCTACCCTCGTGGGCTGGCTTATCCATGGCCGTCGAATTTACCGGGCACTGCTGGCGGCGGTGCTCTTCCTATTGGCTCTCGGGATCTCGTGGGGCGCAGGGGGAAGTCACCTCTGGCTTCAAGGGGTGGCCATGGTCGTGGCCGCGCTGGCCTTGGTGATCGCTGCCCTTACGGCTCAGCCCACCACCGGTGGACCCCCGTGACGGGGTCCAGGCGTTCCGCCCAGGGGTGACTTGGGCGCTCGTCCGGGGCCAGCTGGACCGGGCAGATTCTTGTGCTTTGTGGTAGAGTTGGGGAGTTCCACGCGTTCGTGTGGGACCGTTCGCCGTAGCTTCCCTCGCGAGCCGGCCGATCGCCTAGGCTCGCGAGGAAGGCCGCTTTGCGGTACGGGAGATTGCAGATGGCGATCGGAACAATCAAGTCAGTAAATGAGCGCGGGTTCGGCTTCCTGGCCGCGGAGGATGGAGTCGAGTACTTCTTCCACCGCTCCAGCGTGGAAGGCGGAGCTTTCGAGCAGTTGACCCGCGGTTCGCAGGTCGAGTTCGAGATCGAGCCCAGCACCCGCGGACCTCGGGCAGGTCGGGTTCGCCCTGCCTGATGGTTGCTCAGACCGTCGGTAAGCCGCCGGTCCAGCGACCCTTCCGGCGTCTCCATCCGGACCTACCGCCAGCTCGTAATTCACTTTACGACCCCTGGCAGTGCGGGTTCCTGCATGACGGACGGCGGAAGACTTGCCTGTTCGATGTGAGAGACGCCCAGCGCGCGATGCGCGCGCTGGGTTTCCCTCCCGAACTGTGGACTCCCCTAGGGGAGTCCCGAATCAACCACGATGAGTTCATCCGCCACGTGGCCGCGGTCCACGACGCGCTTTCGATCCATGCCGACACCGCGGAGGCCCGTCGGCGCTCGATGGTGCCATCTGCCGTACGGATAGTGCAGAACTATCTGGGCTGGGCGGATCGGGTCTGCACTCACGGCACCGGAGTGGTCGAGACCGACGATCGTCGGCGTCCGATCCCCTGAGGTCGTGAGCACTTCCGCCCCGGCGACCAAGCTCGCCGTTGACGAACTCTCGTTCGACGAGGAGGTAATCCTCCGCTCCCACGAGGTCCCGGTCGTGGTCGACTTCTGGGCATCTTGGTGCGGGCCTTGCCGTCAACTGGGACCGGTCCTGGAGAGCGCGGTCGAGGAGTTGGCCGGCCAGGTCGTGCTGCGGACTCTTGACGTGGACGCCAACCCCGGGCTGGCTCGCAGCTACTCCATTCGCGGCATCCCGGCGGTCAAGGCCTTTCGCGCCGGCGTCGTGAGCGCCGAGTTTGTCGGAGCGCAGCCCGCGCCGGCGGTGCGCGCCTTCCTGCAGGGGCTGCTGCCGTCTCAGGCCGACGAGCTGGCAGAGCGCGGTGATCTGGCCTCGCTGCGCCAGGCCCTGGCCCTGGACCCCTCCCACCTGCCCGCGCGGCGGGCCCTGGCCCGGGCTCTCATCGCTGCTGGCGAATGGGCCGAGGCTGGGCGGGTAGCCATGCAGGCTCCACAGGACCGCATCTGTGACGGCCTGGCGGCGTGGGCGGAACTCGGCCAGGAGCGGGACCCATCGTCGCGCGACCAGGACCTTCTCCGCCAGCTGGAGGCTGGCGATTTCGCGGCCGCAGTGGACAGCGCGGTCGGCTCGGTCGCGGCTGCGACCGGGGCCAGCCGCGACCTCTCCCGCCGGCTCGCCCTCTATTGCTTCGAAGAGCTCGGCCCCGAGCACCCAGCGGCGCTGGCGGGTCGTTCCCGGTTGGCGGCCGCCCTCTACTGATTCCGGGCCGGGACCCATCGTCCGGGATCGGGAACTGCTCAAGGCGCTTCCCGGAGTGGTTACATAGGGGAGCATCAATGAAGCTGGGGGCACGCCATGGCATATTTCAAGGGATTCGGACATGGGCTGGCGGCCGGCATGGTGCTTGGGGTCCTGATCGCGCCCAGGCCCGGCCGCGAAACTCGTCGCGCGATCGCCACCACCTACCTTCAGGCCCGGAGCACCACCGAACAGGCGGTTGACACGGCCCAGCGCAGCTGGCGCGCGGCCCAACCGGCGGTCCAGATGGCCAGGCAGACCGCAGCTCGGGTGACCGAAGTTGCTCAGCCGATGGCCCGGGCGGCTGGCGGCAGGCTGGCCGAGCTCGCCGGGCGCGGCAACGGCGCGCCCGATCCTCAGCCGTTCTTCGCGCCGGTCGCGGATCCTTCTGGGGATAGGAATTGAGTGCTGTAGGCACCCCCAGGGAGAGGATCCAGGCCTTCCAGGACGCGCTCGATGAGGAGCTGATCCGGCCTGGGCGCCGCTACCTGCGCGGGTTCCGAAGGGGCGTCATGCTCGGCTGCTTGTTGGGGATCCTCTTCGCACCCATGGCCGGTCCCGAGAGCCGCCGCCGGCTCGGGCGCCTGGTCAATTTCGGCTGTCGGCTAGGGCGCCACTCCGGCTCCTGAGCTAGCCCGCTCAGTCGGGAATGCCGGCCTCGGCCACGATCTGGTCCGAATTGCCGTCAAGGCCGGCCCCGAAGGAATCAGAGCCGGGGTAGTCCGCCATGAACGAGGTGCCGCACCCGCAAGCATTGCGAGCTCGAGGATTGGCGAGGCGGAAGCCGCGGCCACGGTAACTGTCCTCGAAGTCCAGGATCGAGCCCTCCACCAGGGGCAGCCCATCCTCTTGAACCACCACCGTAACGCCGTCGAAGTCAGTGACCACATCGTCCGGCTGGGCGGACTCCTCCAGATCGAAGAACAGCTTGAACCCACGGCAGCCGCCGAGACGGACGTCAACCCGGAACACCGAGTCGGGACGGGCGTCCCGCTCCTGCCAGGACCGGATCTCGTCGATGGCGTCCCGGGTGATGAGCAAGGGCGTGGGCATGGGGTGATTCTACCGTGCCCACTTCAGGTGGCTGAGTTAGGTACTCTCACTCCCCATGCACGCAGCCGAGATCTGGCGCTATCCGGTCAAGTCGATGGGCGGAGAGCGCTTGCCGGTTGCGGAGGTCACCGCAGAGGGTCTGGCCGGTGACCGTCGGGTGGCGGTCTTCGATCGGCGAAGCCGGCGTCCCGAGCACCCCCTTAGTGCCCGCGACCTTCCCCAACTGCTGGGCTTTCGGGCCCGGTGGCAGGCGGGCGGACCGCTGGTCGAGGGTCCCGGTCTGGCCGCGACCAGGTGGGATCGGCCCCAGGTCCGCGAGCACGTTTCGATGGCATGCGGCCGCGATCTGGAGCTTGCGGAGGAGCCGCTGGGGGCCTTCGACGACTCCGCGCTCCACATTCTGGGGATGGCGAGCGTCCGCGAGCTGGCCTCGGAAGTGGGCTGGGCGGTCGACCATCGTCGGTTCCGCGCCAACATCTACCTGGATGGCGGGGCGTTGGAGCCCGACTCGGAGCCGGCGTGGGCGAGCAGGCACTTCCAGGTCGGTTCCGCCACCATATCCGTGATTGAGGGGTGCCCGCGCTGCGCGATCACCACCTGGGACCCAACCACCCTCCGGCCCCAGCCCGGTCTGCTCCGGCACCTGGTCCGGACCAGGAACGCCGTACTGGGGGTTTACGCCGCCGTGATCAGCCCGGGCCAAGTCGCGGCAGGAGACCGGCTCACCTGGCTCTAGTTGGCCCCGCGCCGCGACGCCACCCGGGCTTGGGACGCCGGGGTCGGGCCCAGGACCCGCGCTGCGATCCTGGTCGACTCGGGTGTGCGTACTTGGGGCCGCTAACCCGTTCCTTTAGCGACGGACTTGTGCGTTAGCGAGCGGGCCCTGCGCCTGGTACCGAACCGCGTGTCACCTGGGATACCCCACAAAGGACGATGAGTTGACGAATCAGGTGTCGTTTGGCGCCGGAGTGCTCCGCCTGGGTCGGTTGCGAGCCGGGGCGGCGCTGAGAACCGCGCCTGCTCGCAAGGCCAGTCGGCCCGGTCGGCAGCGTGGTCGAGGCCCGGTCGGGTGACACTCCAGGTTGCCACGCGGGTGCCTTCCCTCCGCCGAAGCCGACCTTGGCGGATCCCGCAGCTTTCACCGAAGGAAGGACCTTCGGTCGTCGGCTTCCCTTCATTTCCAGTCGGGGCCCCACCTCTCCCGGTCGGAGCCCGTTCGGCCATCGGCAGATCGCACCGCTCTAAGCCATCACGCTCTGGGGTTCCCTCGACCCCTGAAGCTGGCGTCATGGGCGGCCGCCCGGACCAGTTCGGCTCGCACTGGCTTCCCTCCAGCCGAGCCGCAGGTGCCAGCCCAGCTGGCGTGGGACGGGCTGACCGGTTGCCGTGGCGCGTCCTCGGGACGCCTGGAGAGATCGACCAGGAGAGGGGTTGACGGTCGGCCGCCGAGACTGCGCACTCTGCGCTCGGCCCAGCTGACGGTCGCGCCTGCTGGGTGGTCGGGGAGATGAGGCCACCCAGCCATCCTCTCCGCTCGGTGCACCCGCCGAGCGTCGGTTGGCGGTGGCGACCCCAGCCCCGTGGGCGGCGGGCCGGGTGCCCCGGGGAGGCGGTCCACTAATCTGTAGTGGTGACAAGGTCGTCGCGAGATTCCGAGGCGGGGCAGGCGCCGAGCGGGGCTGCCGTCGCCGGATCCGACGAGGCCCAGCGGCCCCGGGCATCCGTATTGGTGGGACTGGTCAGCGGAGACCTGATGGTGGTGTCACGGCTGGCGGCCCTTGCCCGCGGCTTCGGCTTCACCCTCCAGACCGTCAGGCCGGGTGCGGTGATCACCAGCCTTGACCTGCTCTTGGTGGACCTCAACCGCGACCCCGAGGGCCAGATAGCGCTGCTGGCGGGCCTCCTGGCCAAACGCCCCGGGATCGCGGCGGTGTGCTTCGGGCCCCACCTGCAGCTGGCCCAACTCAAGCCCCGGGCCAGGGCGGCTGGCGCCCAGCGCTGCGTCGCCAACAGCGCTCTCCTGCTAGCGGTGGAGAAGGCGGTGGTGGCCATCAGCCAGCGCCAAGCAGCGGCACTTGGAGGTGGAGCGTGACCGAACCGGATCTGCATCAGATGGCTCACGCGCTGGAGGCGGAGCTGGTCGCTGACCGGCGCCATCTGCACCGCCATCCGGAACTCTCTTTCCAGGAGCTGGGCACGGCTCGGTTCATATTCGACAGACTCCTGGATCTCGGTCTCGAGCCAAAGTTCCTGCTCGACGAGCGGGCGGTGGTGGCCGACATAGAGGGGGGCCTGGGAGGTGGTCACTCCCTGCTGATCCGGGCGGACATCGACGCGCTGCCGATTCAGGAGCGGGGCAGCCAGCGCCCGTACTGCTCGGAGGTGCCTGGCGTCATGCACGCCTGCGGTCACGACGCTCACGTCGCCGTCGCGCTGGGGGTCGCTCGGCTGCTGGGACAACTGCGTTCGGGGCTAGAGGGCCGGGTCAGGTTCGTGTTCCAACCGTCCGAGGAGACGGCGGGAGGGGCCCAGCGGATGATCGACGCTGGCGTGATGACCGAGCCGGTGGTGGATGGGGCTCTGGGGCTGCACATCTGGAGCGGGGTGCCGGTCGGGGCGGTCGGCGTCCGCGACGGCGCCATCTTCGCCTCCGCCGACGAGTTCCGGATCGAGGTGCAGGGTCGGGGCGGGCACGGGGCTCTACCCCACCAGGCGCTCGACCCGGTGCCGATTGCCAGCCTGGTTGTGCTGGCACTGCAGACCCTGATCTCACGGGAGACCTCGCCATTTCAGTCGGCCGTGGTCACGGTCGGGACGATCAATGGGGGCCAAGCCTTCAACATCATCCCCGAGACGGTGACCCTGACCGGCACCGTTCGGGCCTACACGGCGGAGGTTAGGGACCGCCTCCTGCGCCGCATCGGCGAGGTCGCGGAAGGGGTGGCCGGAGCCTTTGGTGCCAGCGCCCGGACCAGCCTGGGGGCGGGCTGTCCCCCGGTCGTCTCGGACCCGCGCATGGCCCAGCTGGTGAGGGAGGCTGTCGCGGCCAGCCCGGGGGTTACCCTGGTCGAGCCAGAACCCCTCACCGTCGGCGATGATGTCTCCCTTTTCCTGGAGTTGGTCCCCGGCTGCTACTTTCTGCTCGGAGCTGGCGACGTGGCGTCGGGGATCACGGCTCCTCACCATCACCCCGAGTTCGACCTTGACGAGCGCTGCCTACCGGTGGGGGTGGAGGTGATGACCAGAGCGGCCCTCCAGTTCTTAGCTCTTGGCCCGGGCGGGGCCTGACGTGCTGGCCAACCCTCCCCCGGCCACCTGCGATCATTGCCGTAGCAAATCTGGCTCTTGGAGACTGGTTGAAGGTGCCGAGCAGGAACTCACGCTCGACGACGGGCGCTCGGTGGTGCGCCGGGGCCGGGTCTACGTGTGTGGGGTGTGCGGCCATACCGTGGCCGTCTCCACCGAGGGCTTGCACCACAGCGCTTGGGAGGCGACCACGAAGAGATGACTGAGATCGCCGCCGCCCGCGCCGTGGTGGGACCGGTCCGGGTCCGTGACGCCACCAAGCCAGCTCCCCGTCAGCTGGTGCGTTTCGCCTTTTACAAGGTGGACCCCGCCTGGCGCCGGTTGGGGCAGGAGGTCCGGCTCCGCCAGCGCCAGGAGCTGGCCGCGCTTTTGGCGGAGCACAATCAGCGGATCCTGCTGCGCACCTACACCCTGGTCGGCACCCGAGGCGATAGCGACCTCATGATCTGGGCCGTAAGCGAGGAGGCCGAGCACCTGCAGGCGCTCTTCTCCGCCATCAATGGCACCGCCCTGGCCGGCTATCTGAACTGCTCCCACAGCTATCTCGCCATGACCAAGCGATCGACCTACGTGGACACCGAGCACCCCAACCAGGCCGCCACCGGTGACCGTCTGATCCTGGCTCCGGGGAGCCGGCGGTTCCTCTTTGTCTACCCGTTCGTCAAGACCAGAGCGTGGTGGGCTCTGCCCGACCAGGATCGCCAGCGGATGATGCAGGAGCACATCCGGGTCGGCCACGAATACCCCAGCGTCAAGATCAATACCACCTATTCCTTCGGACTCGACGATCAGGAGTTCGTGGTCGCGTTCGAGACCGACAGCGCCGCCGACTTTCTGGATTGCGTCCAGGCCCTTCGGGACACCGAGGCGTCCGCCTACACCCTGCGCGATGTGCCCAGCTTCACCTGTGTCAGGGCCAGTATCCCCGAGGCGCTGGAGGCGCTCGGCTGAGCTTGAGCAGACGCGTCCGAACGGACTGCGCAGCGGCGGCCTTCGCTGGTTCCAGCCCGCGTTCGGGCCCGGGGGTCGGCTGACCTTGGTCAGAGCGACCGTCCCAGAGATCTTCCTGATCGCCCGTCCCGCGGTGGATCTGGCGGGGATGCGAGGGTATCTGGAGGCCGTCGGCGGCGCGGGCTGGCTGGACCGCCGGCTGGCGGACTCAGAGGGGATGCCCAACCCCGGCGAGCTGCTGGTGGAGTTCGCCGGACGCGCCTGCTATCGGAGCTGGGAGCCCGGCCTGAACCCCAACGTAACCAGAGTTCGGGCCGACCCCAGGGCATACCTGCGGAACATTCTCAAGAGCGCCCACGGCAGCGTCCTCGAGCATGCCAATTACTCGTTCGCACTGCACAATGTGAGCCGGGTGGCGACCCACGAGATCGTGCGCCACCGCGCCGGTGCCGCCTACAGCCAGGAGAGCCTTCGCTACGTGCGCCTGGTCGACATCGGCTTTCGCGTACCCCCTGCCCTGGAACCGCTCCGGCAAGAGTGCCTGGAGCTGGTGGAGCGGCTGGAGGAATTTCAGCGTTCGGCCGCGGCCAAGCTGGACCTGGATGCCGAAGGGGTCCCATTCCATGTTAAGAAGGAGGCCACCTCGGCCCTGCGCCGGCTGGCGCCGATCGGGGTCAGCACCGACCTGATCCTGACCATGAACCTGCGCACCCTGCGCCACGTAGTCGAGATGCGGACCGCGCCGGGAGCGGAGGAGGAGTTGCGGCTCATCTTCGGCCGGATCGGCGAGATCATGGTCGAGGAGACCTCCGGCGTCTTTCAGGACTTCCGGCGGCTGGATGACTCGTCCTGGGTTCCCGAGTTTCGCAAGGTGTGAGGGACCCGACGTGGCAAGCGGAGATGTCGACCCGGTCCCAGCGGAACTGGATCCAAGCCTCAGGCCGCGGCTTGAGATCGGCATCGACTGTCGCGACCCGGTCGCGCTGGCTCCATTCTGGATCGCTGCCCTGGGCTACCAGGGGGCCAGTGGCGACGGCGCCCCCTACTTGGACCTGGTCGGCCCGCCCGGCTCGCTTCCTGTCTTCCTGCAGCGCGTCCCGGAGCCGAAGCTGGTGAAGAACCGAATCCACTTGGACCTTTTCAGCGCCTCGCCAGAGCAACTCTGTCGCCGCCTCGAAACCCTGGGCGCGATCCCCCTGGGCGAGCCGTTCGGGAGCGGGCCCACCTGGGAGTGGCAGGTGATGGCGGATCCCGAGGGCAATGAATTCTGTGTTTGCCGGGACGCTCCCAAGCCGTGAACCGGCTGGGGGCCACCCCAGGCACGAGCCATCCCTCCGCCCGGCTTCGGTGGGCGCTTGATGGCATCGCCAAATGAACCGGGGCCTGGCCCGGACCCGGTTCATTTAGGATCAGTTGGTGAAGATGCTCCGCCGCGCGGTTGATCCGAGGGTGCAGGCCGACCCCAAGCGCCTGCCCCCAGGGCAGGTCCTGACCGAGAAGTGGCCGGTGCTTCACTACGGGCGGGTGCCCACCTACGAGCTCGACAAGTGGCGCCTCCGGGTGTTCGGGGAAGTTGAGCGAGAGCTCTCCCTCAGCTATCGGGATCTGCTGGAGCTGCCCGCCCAGGAGGTGCTCTGCGACATCCACTGCGTCACCACCTGGAGCCGGTTCGACAACCGCTTTTTTGGGGTGCCCCTGGCGCATGTAGCGGAGCTGGCCGGCGCCCGGCCCGAAGCCGAATTCGTCGAGTTCCACTGTTACGCCGGGTTCACCACCTCGGTCCCGGTCGAGTTCGCGCTCGCCCAGGACGCTCTGCTCACCTACCAGCACGACGGTCAGCCGCTCGCCCCCGAGCACGGCTATCCGGTGCGAGCTCTGCTGCCCCGCAAGTACTTCTGGAAGAGCGCCAAGTGGGTGGAGGGGATCGAGTTCCGGAGTCGCGACGAGCTGGGCTTCTGGGAGCGCAACGGCTACAACAACAGCGCCGATCCCTGGCGCGAAGAGCGCTATTGGTAGCGGCCGCCGCTGGAGGCGTTAAACTGAAGTCCAGTGGCAGCCGGATGGGATCCCGGCCCTAGTACAGGGAAGTTGGCACATGATCACCGCTTCTGAGCAGGCTATCGGCCAGTTGAAGCAGTTGCTGGAGCAGCAGGACAACCAGAACATGGGCCTGCGGGTGTACGTCAGCCCCGGGGGATGCTCTGGCTTCAGCTACGGGATGGGATTCGACGATGCGCCGGCTGAGGATGACGAGGTGGCGGAGCAAGAGGGGATCAAGGTGTTCGTCGATCCCTACAGCGCCACCTACCTCGAGGGGGCTGAGATCGACTACGTCGACAGCTTGATGGGAGGTGGCTTCACTGTCCACAACCCGCAGGCGGTCAAGACCTGTTCCTGCGGCCAGTCCTTTGACTCCGGGGACGGAGCCGGGGCAGCCAAGTCCTGCAGCGCTGGCTGATTTCACTCTCTTCTGCCCGGCTTCGACGACCCAGTGGTGGGATCTCAGGCGCAGGGGGCATTCCGATACTTGCCCGCGTGGATTTGCGCCTCACCGCTTGAGTAGCCTTCCGGTCTGATCTCGCTGACCCATGGTCATTGCCCACCTCTCGCAGGTCGCGCCGGCCCAGCCGATGCAGCTCCAGTCTGGGGCCGCTGCCCCCCGCGCAGGAGGCCTGCTGCGGCCGGCCCACGGGTGGCTGACGCCACCGACGCAAAAATTCGCAGTGCCGGCCGGGAATTCGGTGCGGGCGCGGCCCGGCGGCGC
>JABEUU010000024.1 GCA_013044295.1 Candidatus Dormiibacterota bacterium | reverse complement strand
GCGGGCTGGCAGCTGCTCGGGCAGGCCGATGTCCACCACCCAGCGGGCCAGGTTGTGGGCCATGGTTGAAAAGGCCAGCCAGGCAGCGTTGGCGGCGAACCGTCCCGAAGGCAGATGGGCCAAGCCCGCTCCTTCCTTGAGATCGCGGATGACCGCCGCCACCTTGGCGTGGCGGCGGCGGTCCGCCTCCAGCTCCAACGTTGTGCCCTCCCCGTCCGTGCCCAGGGCGTGGTCGCTGAACTGGTAAAGAGTGCCAATCGACTCCCCGGAGTGGGCCGCACCCGACGCAAGATCAGGCGCACCCGCATCCCCTTCTTGCCGAAGGCGGTGCAGGGAACCTCGGCCACATCGGCACCGAGATGGGCTGCCCCTGCTCGTCCTCACCGAAGGTGACCGAGCTCGACCGGCACGTAATCGGCACCCACGCCGCTTGGGGAATGACCGCAATCGCCAGCTGGATCGTCTGGTCCAGGCGCGCGGTGACCGAGCAGCGATCCCTGGCCCCTCGGCACAGGGCGTGGACAGCTTTGGAGGAGACCCCGGAGTCCGCCCGCAGGGTCAGCAGACCGGTCGCTCCTGCACGACGCATCCGAGAGAAGGTCTCGGCCAGAAACCCAGCGGCGCCCCAGGCCGTGACGGCCGATCCACCCCGCAGACGGGAGTGGAGCACCTCGCCGGTGTCGGCCTTGGTGGCCAGCAGCAGATGGTAGGCCCGCACCTTGGTGTAGCCGAACCTCACTCTCTGCTTCAATAACCCAAAGACCTGGCAAATGGTGCAGTCCATGTCAATGGTAAGCGCTCAGTCGCCGCGGCCCCGCTCTCCTCCCCAGGCTCGTGGCAGCATCCCTCCGCGAATCGCATCCAACTGCGGGGTATGGTTCACCTTGAAGCTGTGCAGCAAGGTGCCCAGGCTGGACGATGCCAGGACCGCATGGCCCAGCACCCCTGGGTGGCCCCGGCCCGGAGCACGTCGGTGTCGTCGATGCTGTCGCCACCAGCCTGCATCGAGTGGATTAGAGACATGGCTTGGTGACCGGCATTAGCCCGCTCGGGGGCATCTTCCAAATCGAGGCGTCGCTCGACCACCTCTCTCAGCCCCAGGTGGTGAGAGGGAGTCGCGGGCAGGAGAAGTCCAGCATTGGCCACCAGGCTCGCGCGGCACCGAAGGCGACCTCCGGGCGATCCACAGTGGGGGACGATGACTGCACGAAAAAAATGCTCGTTGGCTGAGGCCGACTAGCCCGGTGAGAACACCAATTGTCCGAGCCCTGAGTACCCTCTCTTCATCTACACCCTTCTCTAAGCTCCTGCTTGGTTGGTGAATCCGGGCCTGGTGGTCCCATGGGATATTGCGAGCATCCGTGACAGCTCTCCCTCACCGCAATGCGCTAGGACTCAGGCGATTACGGCGAACCACTCGCACAGCAGCGGTGGGAGTTCGGGGAAGGGCCTGCACGTTGACGTGTTCGCGTTGGCGCTAAAGGTTGTGAGCCGCTTTTCCGATCCGGTATGAGCCGTTACTGCGGCTTGACAAACGCAAAGTCGGCCACTTAGATTGCCAGTATGTCTGACCTAGCGACACGGTACGGTAGGGTAGCCGCCGGATTCCGTGCGCGGCTGGACTCGGTACCGGACGACCGGTGGGATTCTCCCAGCCCATGCGACAAGTGGAGCGCGCGTGAGGTTGTCGCGCACTCGGCCGCGGTCCATCGAAACGTCGTCGGTCTGGTTCGCACTGGGACCGACCAGGACCACCTCCCTGAGGATTCTGCCAGCGCCTGGCACCAAGCGTCGGATCTGGTTGCCCGAGCTCTGGCCGACCCTGGGCTGGCCGCTGCCCAAGTGCAGTCCCGCGCGGGCCCCACGACCTTCGAGGAGTTGGTGGCGACCCTGCTCTGTGCAGACACTCTGGTCCATACCTGGGACCTAAGTCGGGCCGTGGGGCTGGATGAGCAGCTGGACCCGGAGGCGGTTGCCGCCGCTCACGCTTACCTCCTTCCCCGCGCCCAGGAGATGCGCGTCCCGGGGGGATTCGGTCCTGAGGTGAGCCCACCCCCTGGAGCCGACCCTCAGACGAGATTTCTCTGCTTCACCGGACGTCGACCCTAAACAGGGCCTGGATACTTGCCGCGGCCACTTCGCTGAGGCAGCGCCGCCTCCCCTCGATGTGTCGGAGTGACCAGAGCTGCTCCACTCGTCCGAACTGCCGAAACCACTTTGGGTGGGCCCGTCGCTTGTCGAAGCCGACCGCGCTGGTCAGCACTGGCGGGTCGGGGGTCACTCGGTCCGGCGGAGCCTGGCTTGGGCCAGCGCGGACACTCCTGCGGTGAGGCGCCCGCCCAGCCTGCACCTACGGTTGGCCGAAGGTGCAGGCAATGCCGTCCGCCCCGGGACCCGGACGTCTGGCCAGGGGCCGCTGTGGGGACCGGTAAGTCGGCCCACATCAAACCGACCTGGGTCAGGAGCTGGGTGTCCGAGTCGGTCGCCAGGCTGCGCGCCGCAAGAGTCGTCTGGGGCCATGCCAGCTGCGCTGGGAGCGGACCGTCTGCTTGCGGGCCACCTCTGGGCGGGAGCGCCCGACCCGATCCTCGGGAAGCTACGGCCTAATCAGAGGCGCGCCAGAGAGGCATGGGAGTCAGCCCGTGCATAGTGGTCCCCTCTCAATGCTGCGCCTCTACATGCTCAATGCCAAGTCGTGGCAACAGCTGGTGATTTGCGCGATCCTCATCGCCGTTGGAGCGGTCCTGATCGCAATGGGTAGGCTTACCGGCATACTGCCGATACTGTTCGGTCTGATCCTTTCCGTGCCTGCCACGTTGACCCTAGGTCGCAGAGGGTGGCTAGCCGCTTCCCGACGGCTTCATCTGGGACGCGACCAGGAACCGTGACCCCTCGTCGCACAGCGATACAGCACGGCCCCTGGGCCGCAGGTGGGGTCGGGCAGCGCGATAGTGGACCCCACCCGGTAGGGGAGGCCCGCGTGGCGGATCTTGTGCTCGGCCCTGACCAGCGCTTTTGGCCACCCTCGACTCGCGTGCCAGGAACTCTTGGGCGATCTCGGCTGCGATCAGGCCGGCGAGCGTGCGCAGGGTATGCGCCACCCCATTTGTCCGGGACTTCAGAGGCTGCCAGACCGCCCCCGCGCGCCCTCGTCAGCGAGGCACCACTCCCCGCTCGGCCGCGCCTGCCGGGCGACGACGCGACCTTGCTCCGCGCGGGAGGTCGCGTCGAGTCTGCATTAAACGACTATCGGGGTCACTCGGTCCCGAACGGGCGGACCTCAATCGTGTGGTATCGGGCGATCGGATGCGCGGCGGCGAGCTTGATCGCCTGGTGCGGTTAGCGCAGCTGACGACATCGATCCGGGCGATGAACTCTTTGGTGTCTGTGAACGGGCCGAGGTCGCGAGCGTCGCCCCGTCGGGTACGCGGACCGTCCGGGCTTTCCGGCGCGTTCCCCAGGATTTGGAAAGCCCGTTCCTCAACCTCCAGCCGCCAGACTTCGCCGGCATCTATCACTGCCCGATCGTTGAACGGCACTGCCGACGGTCCTCCCATCCACGTGATCAGACGGTACGGGCCGGGGGTGCCGTCCTCGGTGCTCCCGAAGGCGGACGCCTCCTGGCCCAGCCAAAGCCCGTCGATGGGGGGCCAGACCTTGACCACCACTTCAATCGCCTCGTCCAAGTCGGCGCATTCGACCAGGTCGAGGCTGGCCACGAACTCCTTGGTCTCCGCGCCCGGGCCGTGGGTCACCGAGTCCGACCATCGCGTAGGTGCACGGTCGCAGCCGTCTTTGGGAGATGAAGCTCGCGACCAAGTAGCCGCGCGCCGCGGCGCTCCATCTCGTCGATCCACAGCGGGCCTTCTCGCTGCAGGACTCTCGTAACCTCCGGTGCCGGCATGGCCTCACTGCCAACGAAGAGCAGGTACATCATTGCCTTCTCCAGATATCCATTTCCCGGAGTGTTCTCCGTGCCCTCGAGGTGCCCCGTTCTTTGAGGGTCCTCAGCGTGCGCCGGCCCAAGGGCGCGGCGGACTCCCAGCGTGGCGTCGTGAGTACCGGGTCCGCAGGGGAGTTTTCGGCCCGGCCGCGCGTCCATCTGACGGGACCCACGGCCGGACAAACGGTGGGACAGGCTCGCGCCCCTCGGGCGCCCCCCTACGCGTCTCGGCCCAGGCTATTGCCTCTTGCCGGCTCCAGTCCGACATCCCGCGTCGGCCGCTTGGACTGGCTGCCGTTGGCCGAGCACCAAGCGTCCCGGGCAGGGCGCCGGACGTCCATTCTGTCTAACACCAGCCGCTCCGGAGCCGGGTAGGGGCCGCGCTCCCGCGGCCCGTTCGTCCCGATGCTGTTCGACCCGGTGAGCGGCGGCACCGGCCTGAAGCTCCTCCGCCCGCAGGGCGACGACGGGCTTGGCGCTCTCCGGGCGCACGTCGTCCTCCTCGCTTGGTCTCCGTCTGCTACCCGGACGACGAAAAGGACAGGCCGCGATGGACCGTCCAGAGACGACTGACCCGCGATGACAAGTGGTGGAGCTGGTCCGCGACTCACGAGCGATGGGTGGGCGGACCGGACCGCGGCCGGGCGGGCGAACACCCTTCGTGGCTGGTCCCCAGTCAAGGTATCGAGCGAATCGGCGCCGGGCCGAGCGGAATGTCGGCGTTGACTCTGCCTACGCTCCGGCGACGGATGGGCCGGGCCCCAGGGTCTGGGCACCTTTCAGGTGTGGGAGGCACGCTCCAGTCGGTTCGGCTACCTGTGAGTCCGAACCACCTTGGTGGGACCCGTGCCATCGGCGAGACCGACATGCGCGTCACCGATGCCGTATGGGTGGGCTTCACCTGGATCTTGGCCTGCTCCAGGTCAAGCCCACCACGTTGGTCGGCGATGTCGGTCAGGAAGTGCTTGCTCCCATTGTCAATGGCCAGGTGGAAGTAAGCGCCGTTGGCCAACCAAAAGTGGGTGGCTGAGGGGCGGGGGCGACCAGCACGGAAGGTGCCTGCGGGGCCCGGTGCTGGTCGGGGCCCAGCAGTTGCAAGAGCGCTGCCCGTCGACCAGTGGGGCTGACCAGCAGGTCAGCACGCCACTTTGCTGCGGCATCACGGACGCCTTGCGGCGCGACTGCACCGATCGACGGTTTCGGCAGGGGGCGCAGGCCCAACTGGGCAGGAGGGTAGACCTGTCAGGCAACCAGCCTTAGGACCCGAACGACCAGCTCCTACTTGCACTGCTCGATCCCCAGCGGCAGTGAGTGCTTCGCACCGTGGACGGGCTGGACGAGAAAGGGTGGCAGCGGTCGGGCTTGCCCTTGGGCTGGATGCTCGCTGGTCTGGTCGAGCATCTGGGCGGCGCAGAGTGGCACTGGTTCCAGGGATCGGGGCCGACTCAGCCGACGGACTGCCCGGGGATGAGGGCCTGCCTCCCCAAGACCCGAGGGCACCGTTCGTCTGCGACCAGTCCCCGTCTGCGGTCACCAGCTCTGTCGGTGGCTAGGGTGTGTGCCCAGCTGCCGTGCGGGCGGCGGTGCAGTCGTCGGCGTTACCACGCCGCAAGGCGTGGTGCCAGATCGGCACGAAGTGGGATTGACATGGCACCATGTTGATGCCATACTGGTGCCATGAACCTCAGGTTGTACGTCGAGGACATCCACCGCCAGCTGGTCACCGCCGCCGAGGCAGGCGGTGACGACGCTCGGGCACTTGCCGAGCGCCTGGTCGCGCCCCTGGACTCGGCCATCCGGCTCGCGCTTCAGGACGCGGTGGCCGCCGCGGCGGAGGAGATCACATGCGAGTTGGCTCCCGGCTCCGTCGAGGTCCGCCTGCGCGGGCGCGACCCGGAGTTCGTGGTCACCCTCCCACCGGCTGACCTCACCGAGGGGGGCGCGGAGCTCGCTCCACCTGATTGGGCCGCTGGGCCAATCGGCTCAGGGGCATCGCCCGCGGGAGAGGGTGACGAGGGGGGAATGTCGAGGATCAACGTCCGCATGCCGGACAACCTCAAGAGCCGGGTGGAGGCAGCGGCCGTCGCTGAGGGCCTTTCCGTCAACGCCTGGCTGGTGCGCGCGGCAGCCGGTGCGCTCCAGCGCCATGAGCCCTTGCGTCCCCTTCAGCCGCGCGCGCCTCGCGGCGCCCAGCGCTACACCGGCTGGGCCCGGTAGCCGGGCGGGGCGAGCACGTGTCCCAGGTCACCCGCGTCTCCCCAGCCGGGGCGTCGGCCCCGACGTCATGAGGTACCCGAACATGTCCAGCTACGACACTCCCGAGCCGATATCGCTGAGCGTGGAGCTCGGCTGCGGCAACCTCCGGATCGCAGCCGCAGACCGCCGCGACACGGTGGTCGAGGTGCGTCCGAGAGACCCGAGCAAGAGGTCCGACGTGACCACCGCCGAGCAGACCCTGGTGGAGTTCGCGGGGGGCACGCTGGTGGTCAGGACCCCCCGCCGCTGGGCCCAGTCTGTCCTCGGGGCGCGCAAGGAGGCCGTCGACGTCGAGATCGCGGTGCCGGCCGGCTCACGGCTCACGGTCGAGGCGCCCGGTGGCGCCCCCGCGGTCCGTGCGACGGGGCGCCTGGGTGACTGTCACGTCAGGACCGGTGCCGGAGAGATCCGCCTGGGTGCTGCCGGTTCCGTGCAGCTGCGCACCGGCGCTGGGGACGTCACCGTCGACCGGGTGGCGGGGGAGGCTGAGGTCAGCACCGCATAGGCGCTAACTTAAGCCTTGACAAGGGACGAGGGGTGCTGTAGAG
>JABEUU010000137.1 GCA_013044295.1 Candidatus Dormiibacterota bacterium | reverse complement strand
CGGCAGAACTCCTCATACGCCTCCAGTTGATCGCGGTGCCGTTCGATCCGCTCCTGGTTGCGCTGGTCGGAGCGCCGCCCCTCCTGCTGCTTCTGGAGGGCGCCACCCAGGATTCCCGAGGCCAGGGGGCTCCAGGGGATCAGGCCCAAGCCGTACTCGCGGCAGGCGGGCAGAACTTCCAACTCGACCTGCCGGGCCATCAGGTTGTAGAGGGACTGCTCGCTGACCAGGCCCATGAAGTGGCGGGCCCTCGCTTGTTCCTGGGCCCTGGCGATGTGCCAGCCCGCGAAGTTGGAAGATCCGGCGTAGATGATCTTGCCCTGCTGCCGGAGCACCTCGAAGGCCTCCCAGATCTCTTCGAAGGGGGTCTCGCGGTCGATGTGGTGCATCTGGTACAGGTCGATGTGGTCGGTCTGGAGCCGGCGCAAGGAAGCGTCACAGGCATGCCGAATGTTGCGAGCCGACAGGAAGGTGTCGTTGGGCCATTCGCTGGTCGAGCCGTAGAGCTTGGTGGCGATTACCACCTTCTCCCGCCGGCCCCCGCCCTGGGCGAACCAGCGCCCCACGATCTCCTCGGTCAGCCCCAATTTCACCGAGCGCCCGTACACGTTGGCGGTGTCGAAGAAGTTGATCCCCACCTCCAGGGCGCGGTCCATGATCCGGAAGGAGTCCGCCTCCGCCGTGAGCGGCCCGAAGTTCATGGTGCCCAGGCAAAGCGGGCTGACCCGCAGGCCGGAGCGGCCGAGATGCCGGTAGTCCATGGGCGTCGACGCCTCCATTTGAATCCTTGGGTGGGTCTCCAGATCGGACGCTTGGGCGCACCGCAGGTGACTGGTCCATTATCTGCCTTCCCAGACCAGGCCCCCTGGCGCAGCGGACGGCCACCAGATCGGACCCGCCCCGTTTCCGGAACCGGGACAGCGTGGGATGGGCTCGAGGCCAGCTGGACCAGCACCCTGGGCGCCACGCCGCTGCGCGCTGCGCCCGGCGGCCCTGGTGGGGGCCGTCCTGAGAGAAGCCAGTGCAGCCCCAGGGCCACCCAGCGGAAATCGGTCCGACCGCGGGCAGCGGCCACCCAGTGCGCCTGTCGAAAGCTGTCCTAGGTCGGGCCATAATCAGAGCCATGCGATATCTGGAACTCGACGGCAGGAAGCTGTCTCGGATCGGGCTGGGATGCTGGCAGTTCGGCGAGCCGGGCTGGGGCTACGGAGACGGCTACGGCCCTCAGGACTCCATCGACATCATCCGACGCGCCCTGGAGCTTGGGATCACGGTCCTCGACACCGCTGAGCTGTACGGCGCCGGAACCAGCGAGGCACTGGTGGGCACCGCCCTTCGGGAGTGGTCGGGGGAGGTGTTCCTGGCCACCAAGTTCCTCCCCATCATGCCCGTGCCCAGGGTCATGGTCAGCCACTGCCGGAAGAGCCTGGAACGGCTGCAGCGACCGCTGGTGGACCTCTATCAGATCCACCTTCCCAATCCGGTGATCCCACTGGGGGTGCAGATGGAGGGCATGCGGCAGATCCTGGCCGACGGTCTCAGCCGCTACGCCGGGGTGAGCAACTTCACGCTCTCGCGCTGGCGGCGCGCGGAGCGCCTGCTGGGCGCCCCCATCATCTCCAACCAGGTCCGCTACAACCTGCTGCAGCGCCGGCCCGAGCGGGAGCTGCTGGGCTGGGCCCAGCGCCAGCACCGGATCGTGATCGCCTACAGCCCCCTGGCCCAGGGGGCATTGAGCGGCAGGTACAGCCGCGACAACCTACCCTCCGGGGTGCGCCGGATCAACCAACTTTTCGCCCCCGCGGCACTGGACGCCGCGGCGCCGCTGGTGTCCCTGTTGGGGGAGATCGGGGAGCGCAGCGGCGCCACCGCCGCTCAGGTCGCCCTCGCCTACCTCATCGCCCAGCCCCAGGTGATCGCCATCCCGGGCGCGAACTCGATCGCCCAGCTGGAGGCCAACGTGGCCGCGGCCGACCTCGAGCTCAGCCCGGACGAGCTGCTGGCGATTCGCCGCGCGGCCGACCTGGTCCAGTACTCGAAGACAACCGCCGCCGGCCAGATGCTCGGCCAGATGACCCACCGGAGCGGAGGCGTAGCCAAGCGGCCCAGCTGAACGCGCCGAGCACCCACGTCGGTCGGGGTGGGCGGCATCGGCCAGGTCGCGACCTCGGCGTCTCCCCGGGCGCCCCAGGTCGGCCCGTCTGCTTCCACAACTGCATTTCCGGATGGCGGCCGCATGCCGGGCTGGGGGACGAGACTTCTGCCCGAGTCTCAGTTATGGGGCTGATTCCTCCGACCAACTCCGTCGTCTTGCCGACGGAAGAGCGCACGTCCCCATCCACAACGACTGCCGAAGTACGAGACGGGCTGGCTCCGCGCCAACGCAGGAGGATCACCCACCGATCTCGCACCACCGACCTGATTGCACCTAGCGGGACCGTCCGCTCCTAGCCATCCCTGCCGTCCCGCACGGCCGAGTCGGCGCTCCCATCTGGTTGGATCCGCCCGGCCTTACGCTCTATCCGTTCATGTCCAGTCCCATCGCCGAGGCGGTCGCAGGACTGCTCCTCGTGGCAACGCTGGCCGGCGCCATCCTTCGGCCCAAGGGTTTGCCCGAGGCAGTGGTCGCGATCCCGGCGGCCGGCGTTCTGTTGCTGCTGGGGGTCCTGCCGCTCAGCCAGGCCGGCGCCGAGGCCAGGACCCTCGGGCCGACCATCGGCTTCCTCGCCGCCATCCTGGTGCTGGCCAACCTTTGCGATCACTACGGACTCTTCGAGGCCGCCGGGGTATGGATGGCGACCGGTTCCCGGGGCAGGCCGGTCACGCTCCTCG
>JABEUU010000136.1 GCA_013044295.1 Candidatus Dormiibacterota bacterium | reverse complement strand
GCAGCCGACTCAGTCAGCCGGGGCCACTAACCCGCCCCGACCTGGATGGCGGTCCGACCGGATGCATTTCGTTCCCGCCGGGTGGTGCCGGCTCAGCCGCTGACCTTGCCGCGTTCGCCGTGGCCCATCCCGCCGTCAGGGCAGCCGGATCGAACCTCGCTTGGCTCCCACAGGCAGGTCCTGCTGGGCCGGGGCCAGACGTGCCCGAGAGTCGACCACGAAGACGTTGGTGGGGGTGACAGTGACCGGGTTGCACTCGATCTCTGCCAGGGTGGGGTGGAGCTCGGCCAGCGCAGCCAGCCGGCAGAGCACGTCGACCGCGGCGTCGACATCGACCTTGGGGGCACCGCGGAAGCCGTTCAGGAGAGGATAGGTCGTGAGCTCTTCAAGCATTTCGCGAGCGTCGCGCGGTCCCACCGGGGCCAGTCGAATCGCGGTGTCGTGGAGCAACTCGACAGCCGTGCCGCCAGCCCCGCAGGCGATGACCGTCCCAAACTGGGGGTCGCGCACCGCCCCGATGAGAAGCTCGACCCCGTGCTCAAGCTGAGGCTGGATCAGAAAGCCCTCCACCGCGTGTCCGCTGGCTTCAAGGCGGGCGGCCATCTCTGTGGCGGCCTGAGTGACTTGCTCCTGGCCCCGCAGGCCCAGACGGACCGCTCCCAGCTCCGTCTTGTGGATGATGGTCTTGCCCATCGCCTTGAGGACAACCTGCGGGGCCAGGTCCCGGGCTAGGCGGCCGGCATCCTCGGCTGTGGCAGCCTCCTTGGTCGAAAGGACCGGGATCCCGTAGGCGCTCAAGACCGCGTTGGTCTCAGATGCCGTCAGCCAATGCTCACCCTGGCGCAGCCAGGTTGAGAGCTCGGCCGCCACCTGAACCTGGTCGCCGTAGATCCTGGAGGGCTCCGTGGTCTGCGGCCGCTGCCGCCACCGGGTCAGCCGGTAGGCCGCGGCCAGGGCCCTGGCCGGGTTCTCCGGAAATGGGTAGGAGGGTACCTGGACCGTCGCCGAGCGAAGCTGCGCCGGCACCCCGGCCGTGGTCATGAACACCGTCAGGAGCGGAATCGGCCGCGGCAGCGATCCCGCCGCCTTCCGAATCGCCTCCGCCACGTCCTCCGGCCGGGTCACCAGCGGGGGCGTGAAGATGACGATCAGGGAGTCCACTGAGGGATCCTCCGCGACCACTTCGATAGCCCGCTGGTAGTCGGCCGCGCTGGCGCTGGCGATCATGTCAACGGGATTTCCGGTCGCCGCCTCCGCCGGCAGGAACGCCCGCAGTGCGCGCCGGCTCCCCTCACTGAGCTCGACCACCTGCAGCGAGTTGGCCTCGCAGGCGTCCGCGCAGAGGATTGCCGGCCCTCCCGCGTTGGTGATGATCCCCACCCGGGACCCCTTGGGGAGCGGCTGGGTGGCCAGCAGGGAGAGCAGGTCGAACATGTCCGACAGGGTCTCTGTGCGCAGCACCCCGGTCTGGCGGAAGAGGGCGTCGACGGTGGCGTCCGAGGTGGCCACCAAGGACGCGGTGTGGGAGGCGGCAGCCCTTGCCCCGGCCTTGCCGCGGCCGCTGCGCACGGCCACGATTGGCTTCTTGTGGGCAACCCGCGCGGCGATCTTGGCGAACTTGCGAGGGTTGCCAAACGACTCCAGGTAGAGGGCGATCAGGTCGGTTCGCGGATCCCGATCCCAGTAGCTGAGCAGGTCGTTGCCGCTGATGTCGGCCTTGTTCCCGACCGAGATGAAGCTGCTCAGGCCCAAGCCCAGGCTGCGGGTGCTCTCGATGATCGCCAGTCCGAGGGCACCGCTCTGAGACAGGAATCCGATCGTGCCCGGCCATGGCATCGTGGGGGCGAAGGTCGCGTTCATCCGCACCTCCGGGGAGGTGTTGATGGCACCCATGCAGTTGGGGCCCACCAGCCGCATGCCCGACTCGCTGCAGATTCGGGTCAGCTCAGCCTGCCGCAGCCTCCCTTCTGGACCCTCCTCGGAGAACCCGGCTGAGATAACTACTAGCGCCTTGACCCCCTTCTCGGCGCACTCGCTGGCGACGGCCACCACCCGCGCCGCCGGCACCGAGATCACCGCCAGATCGACCGGTCCCGGGATCGACTTGATGTCTGGATAGCCGGGCACCGACTGAATCACCGGAGCCGACGGGTTGACCGGATAGACCGGCCCATTGAACTCCGACAGCAGCAGGTTGTGGAAGATTTCGCCGCCGATGGTTCCCCGGTGCCGGTTGGCCCCGATGACAGCGATCGAGCTGGGGCTCAGGATGGCCCCTACCGCCGCGGCGGCCGCCTTCTCCTCCCGGTCCTCAAAGCGGCGGATGGCGTCTGGGGTTATCTCGGTGGGGAACTCGACGGTGACTGTTCCCGGTTCGGAGGTGGTGTGGACCGAGAACCCGCTCTTGGCGAAGACGTCGAGCATCGCCGAGTTCTCAGGGAGCACGGTTGCCTCGAACATGGCGATCCCCATACCGCTGGCGGCGGTCGCCATCTGCCCCAGGAGGATCGAAGCTATCCCCATGCCCTGGAAACTGTCCGCGACCGTGAACGCCACCTCGGCCCGGCCCGGTCCACTGCGCACGCAAAGGCCGTGGGCCACTGGGCTCGGCGGGCTTCCCTGGAGTGCCAGCAGGCCGAAGGAGTGCTCGCCGTCGACCTGGACCAGGAGCTCGGCGGTGCGGTCCAGGTCGACGGCGGCCGAGAAGAAGCGCGTGGCGCGTGATGAATCCGAGAGCTCCTCCAGGAGCTGGCGGATCAGGGATGTGTCGTCCCCCCGCACCGGGCGCAGATGCAAGGTCGAGCCGTCGCGCAGTACAACGTCGCTCTCTTGGAGGCTGGCTTCAAACACCACTCTCAGGTTTAGCAGCTTGCCGCCGGCCGCGGCTTCGGTGATTTCACCCGCGATGCCAGGTCGATTAGCAGCCCTCGGAGGCCAGGATCGAGTCCGGGTGGTCGCAGTGCTTGGTGCCAGGTGTTTCCACGCACCCCCGAAGCCGTGCTAACACTCTGCCGGGGCGTGCCTCGGCAGGTCACCATAGGGGGCATGGCGGCAGAGATGCTCCTGATGGATCGGATTGCGGAGAGGCCTGTACCGGGCGAAGCAGTTCCGGAGCCCAGGGTTCCGGGTCAGGAAACTGAATGGCAGGAGATGATGGCACTGCTCCTGCGGGCTTGGCCGGTGGCACCCCCATCCGAACAGCAGACTTGCACCGAATGCGACTCCGAGCCCGTCGGTTGCGCTCTGCCGCCTGAAATCTTTCTCGGCTGATCGGGGCCGACCAACTCGATCCGGTCGGCGTCAGTCCGCCGTCGGTAGGTGTACGTAGAGGCTCTGGATCCCGACTCGGCCGGGGCCGCGGAAGCGGTTGAAGACAAGCTGGCCGACTCCGGCGAAGAGCCCGGTTCGCAGCCCGTAGACGGTCGGGCGCATACGCACCGCGGGGTCCATGTAGACCCAGGCGCCTGGTTCCACATCGATCTCCTCGCCTGGTTCCAGCTGCTTCTCGAAGACGTTGCCGTAGCCGTGCAGCCAGACCACGCCGTCACCATCCCTGGCCTCGAATCGATCCACCCAGAAGCCGTTGTCCCCGAAGAGATTGTTGGTGATGCCGGACAGCCGGGAGGGGCTGTACCTGGTGGACCCCGTGGCCGCCAGGAACTGGTGCTCCCGGACCAGGATCGAGGCTCCCCGGGGCAGCTCCAGGGGGAAAACCTGGCCAGGGGCGTCCCGCGAGAAAGCGATCTGGCCGCGGCCGCCGACCTCAGTCAGGAAGACCTGACGCCCCGAAACCAGACGGCGCACTGCGCCCTTGACCGCTCGCAGCTTGATCGCCAGCTGCGGCTCCTTCCAGAGCACCACGTGGTGCTCGAAGTAGATCGGCATAGAGCCGTCCAGGTTGCAGTGCAGGATCGGCACCAACTCCCCCTCGATCAGATAGCTGATTCCGGGTGCGAGGCCCTCGCGGATTCGGGTGGGCAGGATCTCAGGCGGGTTCATCAGCTTCGATCGGGACCTCCAAAGTGCTCCCTCATTGGGTCGCGGCGATATCCGGCGGGCCGAGACGGGTGCTCAGTCCGTCGGGTTCGGTCAGCGGGGCTTGACCACCACCTTCCCGTGGGGTGACTGCTGCTGCCGGGCCCAGGCGAGGGCAACCTCCTCGAGTGGGAACGCTTCGACACTCAGCTGGATCCGGCCGCTGACGGCGTGCTCGGCCAGCTCTCGGAAGGCGGCGCTCCTGACCTCCGGGGCGGCCGCCCAGTTGGCGTGGCCGACGATGGTCAGCAGTTTGCCCCGGATGTCTCGGGAGCGGTAGGTGGCCTCGGCGCCGGCACTCTGCCCGAGGTTGACCAGCCGGCCGCGCAGCCCGCATGCCTGGCTGGCGGCCCGGCTCGGGAGTCCGAAAACCGGATCGAAGACGACCTCAAGCGGACCCTGGGCAGCCTCGGTGAAGGCCAGCGCCAGCTCCTGGTCGGTCTGAGCGTCGGTCATGGCGACGATGGCGTCCGCCCCCAGGGTCAGGCAGTGCTCCAGGACCCGGCGATTCCGTCCCACCGCCACCACTCGGCCCGCGCCCATGATCCGTGCTGACTGGACGGCGATCTGGCCCACCGCTCCGGTCGCTCCCAGAATCAAGACCCGCTCCCCGGGCTGCAGCCGAACCGCGTCTCGAAGCGCCAGCCAGGCCGCCAGGCCGGCCACCCCCAGGCCGGCCGCCAAGTCGTCGCCGAGGCCGTCGGGCAGCTCCACGCACTCCGCCTCCGCAGCCGCGCAGAACTCGGCGAGCGCTCCCCCCACCTGCTCGGATGCCTCAAACCGCACCCTCGTGCCGGGCGCCAGGTGGGTTCCCTGGACCACGATTCCAGCGCCCTCGGTGCCAGGGATGTAGGGGAGCTGGGGGTGGCCACCGTAGAAGACTCCCGAGGCGGTCGAGAGGGTCACCGGATTGAGCGCAGCCGAGGTCACCTGGAGCAGGGCCTGATGGGGCTGGGCCACGGGCCGAGGCACCTCCCCGACGACTGGAGGCTCGCCCAGTTGGGTGACCTGGGCCGCTCGCATGCGGTCCGCCGGCGTGGTCACCCGACCTGGCCGCTCAAAGGTGGATTTTGGGTAGACCGCTGGCGGTCACATCGAAGGTTGCCCACATGCCGGCATCCTCGTGCCCGGGGACCAGGCAGGCGATCCGATAGTTGCCCTCTTGGCTGGCCACGAAGCTGAAGCTGGCATGGGATCCGGGTGGCAGCCCGACTGCCGGATCGGCGATGCTCGCCCCGGCGAAGACCGGGGTCGTCCCGGTGGCGGTCACCACCGCCGCCGAGTGGTTGATGGTGTCGACGTTGCTGAAGTTGACGACCACGGTCCAGCCCACCGGGACTGTGACATCGAGGGCGCCGTTGTACTCACCGTCGAAGCTGAGGGTGTGGTTGACCTGGCCGTAACCCGCCTCCAGCTTGAGGGTGGCGGTCTTGGTGGCGGAGTCGTAGGTGAGCCACTGGTCCAGCACCACCGTGCTTGGCGTGGCGCTGGGCTGCGCACTCGGCCTGGCTGTGGGCGAGGGCTTGGCGACCTGCCTGGGCTTGACCGCCACATAAAAGGATGGCTGGGCGGTTATCAGGCCGTCGGCCACCACGGTCACACGGCTGGCTGCCGAGTTGGTGCCAGCTACGTTCCAGTGGGTGAACGGGTGGCTCCCGGGATCCGCCGCGGTGGCTGCCAGGGTGGCCTGCTGGCCGCAGCCCAGCTCAATGGTCGTGGTGTTGCGGGTGAGGAGCCTGGTCTGCCCGAGGTAGCGGGCGGTCACGGTTCCCAGCAGCGCGGACCCGGCGGCCGGGATCTGGACAGTCACTGAGCACCCGACTCCCTCGGCCGGGGAGTTCCGGACCCCTCCGCCACAGCCGGCCACCAGGGCCGCCATCACGAACGCGCCTGTGGTCCCACCAAGAAGTCGCCAGCTGGGGCTGAACACGAAGCGACCACCTCCAACGCGAGTCACCGCCGGATCCACTCAAACTCAGGTTACCGGATCACCCTGGCCGGATGGCGACCATCGCTCTGCTCTGGGCACACTCTTGCCGCCGTCGCGCTAGGGTATTGGGTCGTGAGTGCCATCGAGGAGCTGGCGGCACAGGGCACCGGTACGTCAGATCAGACCGAGCAGCATCGGGACCGTCCCTGGCGCGTGATCGTCTGGAACGATCCCGTCACCCTTATGAGCTATGTGGTCTTCGTGCTGCGGCGCCTCTTCGGCTACGACCTGGAGACCGCCACCCAGCTGATGCTCAAGGTCCACAACGAGGGCAGCGCGGTGGTGGCCACCGAGGCCAGGGAGCGAGCGGAGGTCACCGTTGCCCAGCTCCATGCGCACGGACTGCAGGCCACCTTGGCCCGCGACTGAGCTTGGCTGAGATAAGGCGCAGCGGCGAGCTGATCGAGGTTCGCGTGGGGCGCCGGGAGCGGCAGGCGCTGGCCAAGATCCTGGAGCGGCTCGAACCGATGCTGGAGGAGTCCCACTGGACCAACTCCAGGGCCTACGAGGACGATGCGGAGGAGGAGGAGTTCCAGCGCCTGGTGGGCTCGGACCTGGAGCAGGCAAGGGCCGATGACATGGCCGCGGTCAGATCCGCCCTGGAGGCGGACTCGCCAATCCGTCTCGACGTTGAGCAGACCTGGCGATGGCTCAGATCCCTGAACTTCCTCCGGCTCGCCCTCGCCGAGCGTTTGGGCATCGAGGAGGACGGTTGGGAGGAGCAGTACAGCCCCCGTGAGCACCGCCGCCCACCGCTGGCCACTCTGCATCTGCTGAGTTGGGTTCAGGAGGAGCTGGTCGAGGCTCTGGCGGGCGGCTGAACCGGGTCGCAGTTCCGGCCCGGACGGCTGCTGCCGGTTGCCGCCTCCTCCGTTCCCGAGCGGAGCCAGACTTTACGCTCGAGCCTCAACCGCGGGAACTCGACTTGCCAGGCCGACGGTCGCTCACGGCCCCTGCCTGTTCGACTCGGAACTCAGCAGGAGTGGCCCAGGGTGGTGGGGCCGCCCGCATCTGCTGGTGCCCGGCGTACCCTGGCCAATCGCACGGTCGGCTCAGCGCCTCCGGCCCGCCCAGATTTCGGCCATCCAGGCCTCGACCTGGTCCGGATGCGACGGCAGGCCCGCGCTCAGGACCCGGCAGCCATCCTGGGTGACGACCACGTCGTCCTCGATCCGTACCCCAATTCCGCGCAGCTCGGGAGGGACAGTGCCATCGTGGGGCTGGAAGTAGAGTCCGGGCTCCACGGTTAGGACCATGCCGGGCTGGAGCCGTCCCTCCAGGTAGTTCTCCTGGCGGGAGTGGGCGCAGTCGTGTACGTCCAAGCCCAGCATGTGGCTGACCCCGTGAAGGGTGTAGCGCTGGTGCAGCTGGCTGTCAGCCCGCAGCGACTCCTCAGCGGACACCGGCAGGATGCCCATCTCCTCGAGCCCTCTGGCCAGAACGGCCTGGGCGGCCCGGTTGGGGGCCAGGAAATCCTCTCCCGGGCGAACCGCCGCGAAGCCGGCCTGCTGGGCGCGCCAGACCAGTTCGTAGACCCGGCGCTGGGGGGCGTTGAAGTGGCCGTTGATGGGCAGAGTGCGGGTGACGTCGGCGGTGTAGTAGCGGTTGCTCTCCACTCCCGCATCCAGGAGCAGCAGGTCTCCCGGACGGACCTGCCCGGTGTTGTGGCTCCAGTGCAGGATGGTGGCGTGGCTTCCGGCGGCGGCGATGGTCATGTAGCCGGTGTCGTGCCCCTGGCTGCGGGCGCGCCGGAAGAAGGCTACCTCGACATCGCGCTCGGTCTGGGCCTCGGGCAGGGCGCTGACCACATCCTCAAAGGCGAGGCGGGTCAGGTCGACCGCCTCTTGGAGGAGGTCGACCTCCAGTTCGTCCTTGATCAAGCGCATCTCTGACAGATGGATCTGGAGCTCCTGGTCCGGGCCGGCTACGTCCTGGGCCAGCGCGTCGACTCGGGGGTCGACGCCGCGCAGCACCACCCCCCGGTCGTGAGCGTGGAGTGTGCTCTTGAGCTCGGCCACGGGCGACGCCTCGACTCCGAAGCGGGTCGAGGTGGCGGCCAGGCCACGCCTGGGGCCAACCCAGAAGACACCCTTGACCCGGTCGGTGAAGAACTCGGAGCGGCTGAAGTCGGCCTCAGGCTCCGCGTACAGTCGGGCCACGTGCCCGCCACCGGGAAGCGGCTCCAGCACCAGAACCTCATCAGGCTCTCCCTCTCCGACCAGATAAAGGAAGTCGGTGGACGGACGGAACCGATACTCGGTGTCATTGGCCCGGGTCTGTCCCACTCCGCTGGGCACCACCACCAGCATTCCAGGGAATCGCTTCGAGACCGCCTGGCGTCGCGCCTGGTAGAGGTCCACCCCTGAGATGGGTGACACCGTTGGTCGCTCGGGCTCCTCCCAGCCGGTGGTCATGAACTCAAGCAGTGCGGCAGGGGGTATGCGATCGTGCTTGGCGCGCGCCTTGGGGTTGCCTGGGTCACCAGCAGCCGAGGTAGTTTCTTCGATCATGCAGGGATCGTAGCGCAAGCGGGGGTCGACTTCAGGGGGCGGTCATCGGGGCCACGACTCCGCGGTCTCGGGCTCGACTCTGGCTGTCTCATCCCCATGGTGCCGCCGGTAATGCTCGATGTCCAGGAGCTCACCCAGGCGCCTCCGGGCGGCCGCCGGCAGCTGCCCAGCGCCTTGAGGTCTGCCTGGCGTCTAGCCTCCTCAAAGGCCCAGCTGTCGAATACAGCGCTGAGCAGCAGCAGGCCGGGGACGCGCCGTGGCGAGCGGAGAAACTCAAGCCGGGACATGGCTACTCCCACCAGGCAGCCATCGTCGGCGGCGCCACCCCAGCTCGGCGCAGCGCCAGCCCGGCGGCCAGGTGGGCCCGGTCCAGCTGGCGGTCCGGCAGGGATCTCATGTCACGCAGCAGGCGCAGGTCCCGGTCGGCGAGGTCAGCAGGGACAGACTTCAAAGTGCCGAGCCCCAACCCTGAACTGGTTTGGGGTGAAGTCTATTCCCGCGGTTGGGGCCGTGGCGACTCCTCTGGCAAGAATCGGCTCGGGGCCGGACGTCCCGCGCCGGCGGCCCTCGGTCCCGATCGCGCGACCCGTTGGGTTCGGCAGAGATTGGGTTGCGGCCGTTAAGTTGTCCTGCGTGCGGACGCTGGAGAGATTCGATGTGGGGATTGGCGGGGCCGAGCCGGAGGCCCCCGGTCCGACCGCGATGCCGCCGGTCGCCTACTTCTCCCCCGAGTTCGGCGTGAGCGAGGTTATCCCCCAGTACTCTGGCGGGCTCGGAGTGCTGGCTGGCGACTACCTAAAGGTCTGTGCCGACGAGGCCCAACCGCTGGTGGGCGTGGGCCTCTTCTATCACCACGGCTACTTCCACCAGCGGCTGGATCAGGCGGGCTGGCAGCAGGAGAGCTATCGCGAGCTCGACCCTTCCGAGTTCAGCTTCGAGCCGGTGGCCGGGGAGGGCATCGAGCTGCCGCTGGGGGACCGGCTGCTGCGCGCGAGGGTCTGGCGGCAGCTGGTGGGATCGGTGCCGCTGTATCTCCTTGATACCAATGTCCCTGAGAATGCAGACGATCTGCGGGGCATCACCGACCGGCTCTACGGAGGCGACATCGAGCATCGCCTGCGCCAGGAGATCCTGCTGGGAATGGGCGGGATGCGCGCTCTGGTCGCGGCCGGGGAGTCGCCCGTCTTGTTCCACAGCAATGAGGGGCATGCCGGCTTCCTAATCCTGGAACGGATCCGGCACCTGGTTCAGGACGAGAGCCTCACCTTTGAGGAGGCCGTGGAGGCCGCCCGAGCCGCCACCGTGTTCACCACCCACACCCCCGTCCCAGCTGGTATCGACCACTTCCCGATGGAACTCATGGCCCGTTACTTCCAGCCCTTCTGCGACTCGGTGGAGATTCCCCTGGAACGGCTGATGGCGCTCGGGCACTTCCCTGGCCAGGCCGCCGATGCTCCCTTCAACATGGCGGTGCTGGGCTTGCGGGTCTCGGGCCATGCCAACGCTGTCTCCCGGCTTCATCAGCAGGTGAGTCAGCACATGTTCCACGGGCTTTGGCCCAACCTGTTCCAGCAGGAGGTGCCGATCCAGGCCGTCACCAACGGGGTCCATGCCCGGCAGTGGGCCTCTCCCGAGATGGCCCACCTACTGGATCGTTACCTCGGACCCCGCTGGGATGTCCACGCTGCTGTCGATTGGTCTCGGTTGCGGGCTGTCTCCAAGCTCGAACTGTGGGATGCGCGGCAGCCAGGCCGGAGGCGCCTGGTGGCGGAGGTGCGGCGACGGCTGCGGGCCGCGGAGTCGTCCCGCGGCGTCCCAGAAGAGGAGCTGACCTGGACCGATGAGGTGCTCGACGACCACGCCCTGACGATCGGATTCGCCCGCCGGGTGGCCGAGTATAAGCGCGGGGCCCTGCTCTTCTCGCAGCCGGAGCGGCTCCGGCGGCTGCTGCTCAACCCCGAGCACCCGGTGCAGCTGATCATCGCCGGCAAGGCCCACCCCGTCGACGACCAGGGCAAGCACATCATCCAGGCCCTCGCCCAGGCGGCCCACGACCCGCAGCTGAGGCGGCACCTGGTGTTTGTCGAGGACTACGACATCGCGGTCGGCCGGATGCTCTACCAGGGGGCCGATGTCTGGCTGAACACCCCCCGGCGCCCGATGGAGGCGTGCGGCACCTCGGGTCAGAAGGCCGCCCTCAGTGGAGCCCTCAACCTCTCCATCCTGGACGGCTGGTGGGATGAGGCCTTCGACGGCGATAACGGCTTCGCCATCCCGTCCTTCGAGGAGGAGCTCGACCTGGGCCGTCGGGACCATCTGGAGGCGGAGGCTCTTTTCCAGCTCCTGGAGGACCAGGTGGTGCCACGCTTCTTCGACCGTGATGAGGAGGGGGTTCCGCGGGGCTGGCTGGGCATGGTCCACCAGTCCCTGGCCACCATCGTGCCATTGGTGCTCGGCTCGCGCATGGTTGCCGACTACATTCGCCAGCTCTACCAGCCCGCGGCAGCCGCCACTGCGCTGGCGGCGGTGGACCGCCACCGGGGCGCCCGGCGGGCCGTAGCTTTCGCCGACAAGGTGCGCGGGAGCTGGCCCGAAGTGAGCCTTCGCGCCCGGGGTTTCCCGGTGCGTGGACTGGCCCGTCCGCTCGCCTACGGAAGTGAGCGGGTGGTGGAGGCGCTGGTACGCCTGGGCGGGCTCGCCCCCCACGAGGTGGAGGTGCAGCTGCTGCACGGACCGGTGGGAGCCGATGGCCAGCTGATAGCTCCCCGGGTGGAAATGATGAGCGTCGACGAGGGTACCGCCAACGGGCACCACCGGTATCTGGGTCGAATGGCGCTGGTCACCCAGGGGCCGTACGGATTCACGGTCCGCGTGCTGCCCCGCCGCCGCAACGGAGATGGCCCTCCCGCGGAGATCCCAGTCAGGTTCGCGGAGCCCCTCCGGCTGCTGCGGTGAATTCAGGAAGGGCAACGGGGCCATGGTCGCCGGGCGCGGCTGCCCCGGAGCCCGTGCCGGCCCCACCCGGCCGGGAGGAGGTCGAGCTCTACACCCGCACCTTCCTCACCGTGCTCCGCTCTTCGGGTGAGGTGCGCTTGCGGGTGCTGGAGCGGGTCCACCTGGGGATGCATTCAGCGCTGCATCCGCTGGGAGCCGAGGGTCGGCTCGACTCCGGCGCCCTGCTCTATTCGCTGCACCGACTGCCGCCGGTCACCCTGGAGATGGAGCACGTCCTGATGGGACAGTCGCCCGACCAGCTCCTGCGCACGGGCATGGACGGGGTGGCCTGGGAGCCGGTGGCCGCCCCGGGCCGGCGCCGGCGATGGTGGTGGGACCCGGCCTCCAAGACGCTGGCGGTCGCGTTGGCCAGCAGCTCCGACCTGGATGACCTGGTGCCCACCCTGGTCGCGTTGCAGATCGAGTGGAACAAGGCCCACCGGCTGCTCCGATCGGACGATTCCACCGCCGCTCCGGTCGGCCTCAAGGACGCCCGGCAGCGACTCGGGATCGGACCTGACGACTGGCAGCGCCTCAAGGCGCTGTTCGGGCCTCGCATGGCGGAGTTCTTGGCCACCGTCGGCAGACGCCCGCTCGACCTCAGGCTGCGTCTGGTGGGAGGATCCCAGGTCGCCTACGCCAGGGCCACCAGGGAGTGGTGGGGCCCGATCGGGGAGGTGCTGAGTCAGGAGGGGTTGAGGGACCGGCCCATCTACTTCGTGAGCAGCAACGCCCACTGCCTGGTGAACCTGCTCTCGGGGGTAGCCCGCGAGCGCTCCGAGCACGTGCTGCTATGGGCCGAGGGCTCCAGCGATCCCGAGCTGAGGGAGTTGGTCCGGCTTCAGCGCCGGCCTGACAGTCGGATCTCACCCGAGAACTTCCTCTACTACGCCGCGAGGCTCTGGTTCGATGCCCACCCCAGGGCGCGCCAGGGGCGCACGCAGGAGGAGCGCGAAGAGGGGATCTTCCATGTCGAGGCTCGCTCCGGCACGGATGTGGCCGCTCAGGTCATCGTCCTGGATCGGCTGCGGCCTGGCGCAATCGACCCCCGGCTCGGTCCCGCCGTGGCCGCCGACCTGCGGGCGGCCCCCCAGGTCCTGATCAACATCCAGTACCCGCTTGGGCTGGGCGCCTACCACATTCTGCGCCAGGTCATGGAGGCGACCGACCGGGTGGAAGGCGTCTACATCCTGGGCAAGGCCGCCACCCTCAACGCCGACGTGGGCGACGTGCTCATCTCGGATGTGGTCCACGACGAGCACAGCGGCAACACCTACTGGCTGGACAACTGCTTCAGCTTCGCGGACGTGGCCCCGTTCGTGACCTCGCGCTCGGTGCTGGACCGTCAGCGGGCGATCTCAGTGCGCAGCACCTTCCTGCAGAACCGGGCCTACCTGGACTTCTATTACCGGGACGCCTACACCGTGGTGGAGATGGAGGCGGGGCCCTATCTGGGGGCGGTTTTCGAGGCCGGAGACCCATCCCGCTATCCCACCGACGAGCAGGTCGACCTCACTCGTCCGGCGATGGAGGTGGGCCTCATCCACTACGCGTCCGACACTCCGTACACTCAGGCTAGGACGCTCGGGGCAAGGGGGCTGCGCTTCGAGGGCATGGAGGCCACCTACGCGGGTGCGCTGGCGATCGCCACCCGGATCCTGCGGCGAGCCGGGGCGGTGCCGACGCCGACCGGGGGCTGAGCGATGGGGGAGCTGGTTCGCGAGCACTGCCAGCCCTGCGACGGGAGCACACCCCGGCTGGCGGCCGCCGAAGCCGCCCAGCTGCAAGCCGCGCTGGACTCGGACTGGGAGAGCTCGGAGCGGGTCCTGCGCCGTCGCTTCCAACGGCCTGACTTTGCCTCCGCATTCACCCTGGGCACCGGGATAGCCCCGCTGGCTGAGCGCGAGGGAAATTACCCCGATCTCGAGCTGGGCTGGGGATATCTGAATGTGGCCTTGACCACCCACGCCGCGGAAGGTCTGACCCGCAACGACTTCGGGATGGCCGCCAAGATCGACCGGATCGCCTCTGGCCCGGGGAGATTGGGAGCCGGGTCCTGACCCCCACCGGGGCGGAGCCAGGAGATCTGTTGTGAGCCGGAGCGCGGTGCTGGTCAACCCGGCGCTGGTCCCCAACCAGGCGGTCCTCAGGCGGGCGATCCTTCACGAGCTGGAACGGGCGGGGTGGCCGGAGCCCGCCTGGCTGTCCACCACCCCGGACGACCCTGGGGAGAGCCTGGTCCGAGCCGCCCTGGGGGAAGGCGCCGAGGTGATCTTCGCCTGTGGTGGCGACGGCACCGTGATGGCGGCCGCTGCCGCACTGGCCGGCGGCGTGGGGGCGCTGGCGGTGCTGCCCATGGGGACCGGTAACCTGCTCGCCCGCAACCTGGGTCTGCCCAGAGGAATTCCGGCCGGGGTGGGCGTCGCCGTGGCCGGCGCCCGCCGGGTGATCGACCTCGGCGAGGTCGAGGGGCGGATCTTCACGGTGGCCGCCGGAATTGGGCTCGACGCCAGGGTCCTGGCCGAGACCTCCCACCGGGTCAAGCGCCTCCTGGGGTGGCCGGCCTACGTTCTGGCCGGCCTTCGCCACCTCGGCGGGCCGTCCTTCAGCGTCACGATCCGGCTCGACCAGGCGGCCCCCATCTCGCGCCAGGTCAGGTCGGTGATGGTCGCCAACGTCGGCCGCTTCCCCGCCGGCTTGGACCTGTTGCCGGGCGCGCTTCCCGACGACGGCCTCCTGGAGGTGGCTCTGATCACGCCGCGTGGGCTGCGTGATTGGGTCACCCTGATCAGCAGCATGGTGGGGCGTCACCCCAGGGGGGGGCGGGTCGAGACCTACAGCGCGGCCGCGGTGGAGGTGGTCGCTGAGCCGCCCCAGCCAAGGGAGGCCGATGGGGAACCGCTCGGAGAGGGTGGCCGGATGTCGGTTCGAGTCAAGCCCCGGTCGCTGATCGTGTGCGTCCCGCGGGCGGCCACCCAAGCCGGGCGATAAGTGTTCTGGGGCTGGGACCGGGCCACCACTTAGTAGCCGTCATCGCGGCCGGCCCTGCTGGGGCCTCGGCTATCCCGCGGTGGGCCGCGGGGCGACGACCTGGGTCAGCCAAGCCGTCCTGGCCGCCAGACGGCTCACTCTGCGACCGACAATCTGGCGGCCGAGCAAACAGCTGGCGGCTCCGATCACCAGCCCGGCGGCCAGGCAGGCGCCGTAGAAAAGGGGCCGCAGCGCCTGGGCCGCGGAGACGCCTGAGGGAGGGCGAAAAGCGGGAAGAGCGCTCCCCCCAACAGCCCAGTGCCCAAGCTCGCGACGCCGTGGTCGAGCGACACCTTGCCTGAAAACGGGGCCCGGGCCAGGTCCGTCGATCGGTCAAACAGATGGTCGCCAGGGGAGGTCATCCGGCGGGTTTCGTCGGAGAGCTCGCTCCGCTGAAGTGACAACTGCTAAGCAATCCCGGCACAGACATTTCCGGCCCAGCTCAGGCTCGATTTGGGAGCCAGGGCGGGTCCAGCCCAGGGCGTCGCCAGCGGCCCCGGCGGAGCCCTGGATGGCGGTCGGGACTCCTCCAGTCCTACGGCGCCACCTGCCGGTCCGGGTTGGGGCTTGCCTGCGCTGGGCACCCGCGTGGGAGGGTAGGGGGGACTCAGATGCGGTCAGACTGCCCGCTCACGCTCCCGGGCGCTCTGAACCGGCCCGGGTCACTCGCCAAAAGCGACCCGGCGATCAGCTCGACGGGGTGGAATGCGGGCAGGGCACCACCCGACGCCGCCATGGACGCCCGGATCTGGAGCAGGCAGCCGGGGTTGCCGGCCACCACGCAGTCGGCCTCCACCGACCTGAGGTTGGCCGCTTTGCGCTGGCCGAGGTCGCGGGACGCGGCCACCTCGGTGAGGTTGTAGGTGCCGGCGCTGCCACAGCAGAGATCGCCCTCGGGGATCTCCAGCAGCTCCAGCCCTGGGATCGCCCGCAGCACCCGGCGAGGTGCCTCCCGAACTCCCTGGGCATGAGCGAGATGGCAGGCGTCGTGATAGGCCACGCGCAGAGGCAGGGGCTGGAGGGTGGGTGGCGGACCCAGCTCATCTAGGATCTCCGTAATGTCGCGCACCTTGGCGGCCACCGCCGCCGCGCGCTCCGACCACTCAGGGTCGTCGGCGAGCAGGCGGTCGAGAGTGCGCAGCACCGCTCCGCAGCCAGCGGCGTTGACGGCGATCCGGTCCAGGGCTGGGTCCTCGAACTCCGCCACCAGGCGCCGCGCCCGGTCCAGTGCCGGCCTCTCGCGGCCGGCGTGCAACTCCAGGGCTCCGCAGCAACGCTGCGCCCGTGGCACGCGCACCTCCGCCCCATAGGCTGCGAGCACCGCTGCGGTGGCGTCGTTGACGTGGGGCTCCATCACCCGCTGGACGCAGCCGGCCAGCAGCCCCACCCTGAGCCGGGCCGGGCCGCCACCGGCCGGTCGCCGAGGCGCCGGCAGGCGGCCCAGAACGGCGCGCCGATTGACCACTGGGGCCAGTCGGGCCAGCGTCTGCACCAGCGCTGGGGCATACCGCTCACCGCCACTCCCTGCGAGCCACGCCCGGAGGCCTGAAGCCTGTCCCAGCCAGAGGGCTCCGGCGGCGACCCGCAGCGCGGCGGGATGGGGCAGCACAGAGAAGATCCCGCCCCGCCACATCCGCTCCCGCAGGGGGCGCCGAAAGCGCCGCTCGACCTGTTGCCGGGTACTCTCCAGAAGCTGGTCGTAGGCGACCCCGGAGGGGCAGGCGGGGACGCAAGCCAGGCAGCCGAGGCAGGCATCCCAGTGGGCCACCATGTCCCCAGTGAGTGGCCGCTCGCCCCGCTGGGCAAGGTCCATGAGCAGGATGCGTCCACGCGGTGAGTCCATCTCCTCGCCCCATAGGACATAGGTGGGACAGGCCGGGAGGCAGAAGCCGCAGTGCACGCAGTCAGCGATCAGGTCGGGGTCGGGCGGGTGGTGGGAGTCGAAAGCGGACCGGACGGCCGCTGCCGAGACCCGACCGGCAGCGACCGGCGGCTTGGACTCAACCAACGGCAGCTGCGGTGTCATCCCTTCGTCCGACATGGTCATGCCTCCCAATCCCATCGTCCGGGCGCCAGGATGTCGCCGGGGTCGAGGGCGGTCTTCACAGCCTTCATCAGGCGCCGGGCCACCGGGTCCTGTGAAGCCGAGCCGAGCCTGCCCACTTCAGCCCCGGACCGATGCAGCTCCATCTGGCCGCCGAGTTTCTCGACCCCCTCTCTGGTGCGGCTGACCGCCTGCGGGTCGGCGACAAGCCGCGCCTCCCCGACTCCGATCGTGCCGCGCACCGAGAGCTCCAGCAGAGCCCCGCTGGCCGCCTCGCGCTCGGCCAGTTCAAGCAGCGCGGAGATGGCGCTCAAGGGCACCGAGATGCCGACCACCGGCCCTGATCCACCCCAGGGGCGGCCCTCGACGCGCTGCTCCCAGAGCCTGGCCTCGGGCTCGTCCAGGACTCGAGCCCTGGGATGGAGGGCGACCACGCGCTCGGCCTGACGTTCGGCCCCCTCTGGGGAGCTTTCGATCCGGACCAGCACGGCTCGCTCCGGCCAGAGCACCTCCACCAAGCTGGGCACCGCCGGGGCCCTTCGGAGCGCGGCGCAGAATGAGCCGGCCTCGCTCGGCGAGAGCGGCTCCAGCAGCACCGTGCGGCTGCTGTCCGCGACCGGATGGAGCCGCACCGCCACCTCCACCAGGACGGCAAGGGTGCCCAGCGACCCCACCAGGAGCTTGTCGATGTCGTAGCCAGCGACGTTCTTGACCACCTTGCCTCCAGTCCGGGCGATGGTGCCGTCGGCAAGCACGAACTGAGCTCCCAGAAGTTGGTCGCGCATGGTCCCGTAGCGAGCGCGAAGGGGGCCGGCCGCCCGGGTCGCCACCAGGCCCCCCAAGGTGGCCCCGTCGCCCTGAGGCGGATCCAGCATCAGTCGCTGGCGGTAGCCCGCCGCCCCGGCCACGAGCGACTGCAGACGCCCCAGGGTCATGCCCGCCCCGGCGACACAGATGAGGTCACCGGGCTCGTGCTCGACCAGCTGGTCCAGGCGGCCGGTCTCCAGGACGATTTCGCAGTGGCGCGGGGGCGCTCCCCAGGTCAGTTTGGTGCCTCCTCCGCGCACGACCACGGACCAGCCGCGCTGGCTCGAGGCGCGCAGCACGGCCGACACCTCCTGGGCTGATCCCGGGGTGACCACCAGATCCGGGATCAGGCCGGACACGGCGTCCCCGGGGGCGCCGGGCCGAGTCGGGACCTCTCCCGCCATCTCCACCAGATCTTCCCTCGTCGGGCGGCCCACCGTCACAGCCTCTCGGCGGCTCCCGAGCGTTCCAGGGGATGGGGCCTGTATATGCCAGGATGCTCACCGCAGAGGCGGGGTGTGGGCAGGAGCTTGCCGGGATTGGCGAGGCCCGACGGGTCGAAGGCGGCGCGCACCCGGTGCATCACCTCCTGGTCAGCCGCCGAGAAGAGGCGCGGCATCTGACATACCTTGTCGCGACCGACTCCGTGCTCGCCGGTCAGGGACCCGCCCGCGTCCAGGCAGAGCCCGAGGATGTCCTCCGCCAGGGCCTTGGCTCGGGCCGGCCCGTCCGGCGCCCGGCGGTCGTAGAGGATCAGGGGGTGGAGGTTGCCGTCTCCGGCGTGGAAGACATTGGCAACCCGCAAGGAGTGGCGCTCCTCGAGGCCCCGGATCTTGGCCAGGACCTCCGCCAGGCGGGAGCGGGGCACCACGCCGTCCTGGACGTAGTAGTCCGGGCTGACCCTGCCCATGGCCGAGAAGGCGCCCCGCCGTCCCTTCCACAGCCGGGCCCGCTCCGCCTCGTCCTGGGCGACACGCACCTCGCTGGCGCCCGCGTCCCGGCAGAGGGCGTCCACCCTGGTGAACAGGGACTCGCACTCTGGCGCCGGGCCGTCCAGTTCCACCAGCAGGGCTGCCCCGCAATCGGGATAGCCGGCGTGCATCGCGATCTCCACCGCCTCGATGGTGGCCCGGTCCATCATCTCCATGGCTGCGGGCACGATTCCCGCCGCGATGATCGCCGCCACCGCCCGCCCGGCGGCGTCGGTGGATGGGAAGGCCGCCAGCAGGGTCTGGACGCGCTCCGGCTGGGGCACGATCCGAACCGTTACCTCGGTCACTATTCCCAGGGTGCCCTCGCTGCCGATGACGACCCCCAGGAGGTCGTAGCCAGGGCTGTCCAGGGCCGAGGATCCGAGCTGGGCGACCTCTCCGTCGGTGGTCACGAAGGTCGCCGCCAGCACGTGGTTGGTGGTGAAGCCGTACTTGAGGCAGTGGGCGCCCCCGGAGTTCTCGGCCACGTTGCCGCCGATGCTGCAGACCCGCTGGCTGGAGGGATCGGGAGCGTAGAAGTAGCCCGAGGCCTCCACCACCCTGGTCACCTCGAGGTTGGTCACGCCGGGCTGCACGACGACCCGCTCGTTCTCAAGGTCCACGCGCAGAACTGAGCGCATCCGGCTGAGCCCGATCACGATCCCGTCGGTGAGCGGGAGCGCCCCGCCCGACAGACCCGTTCCACTTCCCCGCGCCACGAAGGGGATCCCCTGCCGGTGGCAGACGCGGACCACCGCGGCCACCTCGGAGGTGGTGCTCGGGAGCACCACTGCCAGCGGTACCGCCCGCCAGCCGGTGAGCCCATCGCACTCGTAGGTGCGCAGCTCATCGGGTCTGGTCAGCACCCAGTCCGAGCCGACGATGGTTCGCAGTTGGGCGAGGACATCGGCATTCAGACCGAGCCGGGGAGCTTCTGCCAGCGCCATGGCGACCATCGTAGGCGTGCCGGGCCCGGATTGTTCGAGAGCTCCCCTGACAGGAGTGCTGCCCGTGCCCGATCATCTCCTGGTACCGCCCGGCATGATCCAGCCAAGAGCCCCACAATCGGGTGGTGAGTGCCGCCGACAGGTGGGCCAGCGCCCTCGCCGAGTGGGCGATTCCGGGTCCGATCCTGGCCCAGGCGGAGGAGTCCCCGTGGCGGCTGAGGCCGGAATCCTTAGCGGAAACAGCCAGGCTCGCGCTGCTGTCGGCCCCGACCGTGACCCACCTCCGCGCCCTCGAAGAGCTGCCCGAGGGAGGGTCCGTGCTAGATGTGGGGGCAGGGGCCGGAGCCGCCAGCCTGCCCCTGGCGGCCAGGGCGGGCGAGATCGTGGCCGTGGACAGCAGTGGGGCCATGCTCCAAGAGCTACTGGTCATCGCGGACGGGCGCATTCGGGTGGCCACGGTTGAGGGCACCTGGCCGCAGGCCGCCGCTCTGGTAGCTGCGGCGGACGTCGTGGTATGTGCCAATGTTGCCTACAACGTGCCCGACCTCGGGCCCTTCGTGGCGGCTCTGGCCGCAAAGGCTCGACGCCGGGTGGTTCTGGAGCTGACCGCCGCCCACCCTCAGGCGTCTCTGAACTGGCTCTGGCAACACTTCTGGCAGCTGGAGCGCCCCAGTGCCCCGACCGCCGAGGTGGCCGCCGCCGTGGTTCGGGAGCGCCTTGGGGTCGAGGTTGCCCAGGAGAGATGGGTGAGACCCGCTCTGCGAGGCGGCCGTTCCGATCCCATCACGGTGGCGGAGGTTCGCCGGCGTCTCTGCCTGACCCCAGAATCTGACCGGGAGATTGCCGAACTGCTCCGCTCTCGGGCACCGGCCGCCGCCCTCGAGATGGTCACTCTGTGGTGGCCAGGGTCGGGCTGACAGGAGGCCGCCCGGGGGTCGTGAACCTGAAGCGGGAGCTGCCCGAGCCGCCTCGTATGTGGACTCTGCCAGGCCGGATGGCCCGGCTACGTCAACGGCGGGCTTGAGCCGTAGGCGTAGCCGCTGTCAGGGTACCGGCTGCCGGATACCATCCCGGCCGGGATCAGATCGGAGAGTCGATCCCGGTCCTGGACTGAGAGGGGCACCTGGACCGAGCCGGCGTTCTCCTCCAGGTTGCGCCGGTGCTTGGTGCCGGGAATCGGCACCACATCCTCCCCCTGGGCCAACAGCCAGGCCAGAGCCAGCTGGGCCGGGGAAACGTCCATCTCGGTGGCCAGCTCGCGCACCAGCCCGACCAGGGCCAGATTGCGCTCGAAGTTCTCGCCCTCGAAGCGCGGATTGTGGCGCCGGAAGTCATCCTCCTCGAAGT
>JABEUU010000023.1 GCA_013044295.1 Candidatus Dormiibacterota bacterium | reverse complement strand
TGGTGCAGAGCCGCTCCAAGGAGTGGTCAAGCCGGAACGACTCCCCGACCATGAGCAGCGCGGCCCCGCCGTCGGCCATAAGAGGAGCCACGGTCGGCAAGAGGCGCAGCGGGGGGGCGACCGCCCTGGCCACCAGGATCCTGGGCCTGGGCCGCCCCGCTTGACGCCCCAGTTCGGTGGCGTCTCGGGCAATTACCTCGACTCTCTCCAGTCCGAGCGAGCGGGCACAGCGATCCAGGAAGGCAGCCTTGTTGCGCTGTCGCTCCACCAGGACAAACCGAACCCGGGGCAGGGCGATCGCCAGCGGGACCCCTGGGACCCCGCCACCACTGCCCAGATCCAGCGCCAGCTCATCGTCGCGCCATCGAGCCAGGCCGAGCAGGCTGAGAGCTTCCTCAATGTGCCGGGCCCAGGCATCCTCGCGGGGCACACGCGTCAGGTTGAGGCTGGTGTTTTCGCGGTAGAGCAGCTCAAGGTACTGCTCCAGCCGGAGCCGGGTCTCGGGGGTCACCGCCGCTGCCCTGGGGGGCTCGAGCGGCTCCTTGGTCTCCAACGCCACCCAGGGTACGGGAGCGCGTGCCGCAACCGGCTGCCGGTTGGGAGGAGTCCGTGGCGGCCGGGGGGCCGGCCGCTGAGCCAGACGCCGGCTGCGGTTGACAGCGGCCCCGGCGCTCCCGTAGCGTCCCTGCAATGCTAGCCGGAGCCGCCATCCGCAAACGGGATCTGGTGCTGGGGGACCTGGTCCCGGGCGCCCTGGTGCGCGACATCGTGATGGTGGTGGGCTTCGCCGGGGGAGTTGGGCTGTTCGCGCAGCTTGCCCTCAAGCTCCCCTTCACTCCGGTCCCGATCACCGGCCAGACCTTCGCGGTCCTGCTCGGCGGCATGGCCCTGGGCCCCAGGCGCGCCGCCGCCGGGATGGCCCTCTACCTGGCCGTCGGGCTGGTGGGGATGCCCTGGTTCGCCCAGGGCTCGGGCGGACTCACCGCTCTGGCGACGCCCAGCTTCGGCTACATAGTGGGGTTCCTGGTGGCCGCCACCGGGATCGGCTATCTGGCCTCGCGGCGTTTCGACCGTCGGCCCCTGACGGTGCTGGCGGCGATGGTGGCCGGCAATCTGGTGATCTACCTCTTCGGGGCCACCTGGCTGGCGGTCGATCGCCACCTCAGTGCCGGCGCCGCCATCTCTCTGGGGGTTGCGCCGTTCCTGCTCGGCGACGCCATCAAGGCGCTGGCGGCGATGGGGCTGTTCCCCGGAACCTGGCGGTTGGTGGGCGCGGCCGACCGCCGCTGATCCGACCCGGTCCGGTCAGTAGAGGCCCAGTTCCAGGCGCACCTCGTCCGAGGCCATGGTGTGGGGATCCCAAGGAGGATCCCAGACCAACTCCACCCTCACGTCGCGGATTCCAGGTAGGAACTGGGTGGCCGAGTGCACCTGGGACTCGATCATCGGTCCCAGCGGGCAGTAGGGGCTGGTGAGGGTCAGGCGGATGTTGGCATCGCCCTCCTCGCTCAGGTCCACTCCATAGACCAATCCCAGGCTCACGATGTCAAGGCCAAGCTCAGGGTCGATCACCTCACGGAGAGCATCCTGGACGTCCTCCGAGGTCAGGCGCGGTCCGGCCACGACCTGCGCTGCCGGCGCGGTCGCCTCATCGCTGTCACCCATGGGACTCCTCCACCTGCTCCAAACCCGCCTCCAGAGCGGTCCACGGCAGCATCGCGCACTTGACCCGAGCCACGTAGCGACGGACCCCGGCCAGCGCCTCCAGGTCGCCCATGTCGCCGAGCTCGGCGGGATCCTTGCCCTCCACCAGCATCTGGCGGAAGCGGGCGATCAACTGGCGCACCTCGGCCATCGGCTTGCCGTCGACCTCCTCCGCCATCATCGACGCGGAGGCCATCGATATCGAGCACCCCTGGCCATCAAAGCCGACCGCCTCCACCCCCTGATCGGTGACCAGGAGGCTCACGTCCACCTCATCGCCACACAGGGGGTTGTGGCCGTGAGCGGCGCCGTTGGCCCGCTCGAGCAAACCCCGGTGGCGGGGATGGCGGTAGTGATCCAGGAGAATCTCCCGGAAAAGCTCGTCGTCCACAGCGGAGCTGGGTGCTTGCACGTTCCCATCGTACGCCGTGGTGAAGACAAAAGCGGGGCCGGGCAGCTTCCCGGCCCCGCCGTAGGGCGATGGAATAAGAATCACCGACGCAGGACGGCCACGGAGTCGAGCTCAGGCCCTCTTGAAGCCCCCGTGGGTGACCAGCGCCTCCAAAGAGTTCAGGTCCCGGCCGTGATCCTCAATCGGCACCCCAGGTGGTGAGAATCGATTTAGTTCGTTCGGGCATGGGCATTCCCTCCTTTTCTTGGGGTACCGCTACAGGCCGGGCAACCATTGCCGGCCAGGCGGCCGGACGACGCTGTCGTGAGTATTTTAGTCCTGACGCGACCGAAATTGGGGACGTCAGAAGCCCGCGGACGGATCAGGCCCGGAAGATCCGGTTGACCTCGCCCAGGCCGCGCACCAGGGCATCCACCTCGTCCTTGTCGTTGTAGAGGTAAAAGCTGGCCCTGGTCGTGGCGGCCACCCCCAGGCTGCGCATCAGCGGCTGGCAACAGTGATGTCCGGCCCTGACCGCCACCCCCTCCCGATCGAGAATCGTGCCCACGTCGTGAGGGTGGATACCGTCCAGGTTGAAGGAGATGATGCCGAGGCGCTCGTTTGCGGGCGGCCCGTACTGGCGCAGGCCGGGCACCTCCGAGAGGGCCTCGGCAGCGTAGTCGGTGAGCTCCTGATCGTGGCTTCGGATGAGATCGAGCCCAGTCTTGGCCAGATAGCCGACCGCAGCCCGCAGCCCGGCGGCACCGGCGATGTCTGGGGTGCCGGCCTCGAACTTGTGGGGAATCTCGTTCCAGGTGGTGCGCTCAAGGGTCACCACCGAGATCATCGAGCCGCCGGTTAGAAAGGGGGGCATCTCCTCCAGCAGCTCCGGCCTGCCGTAGAGGACCCCGATCCCCGTGGGCCCGCACATCTTGTGCCCGGAGAAGGCATAGAAGTCGGCGCCCAGCTCGGCCAGGTCGACGGTCATATGGGGAACGGCCTGGGCGCCGTCGACGCAGACCACGATCCCCTCCCGGTGAGCCCTCTCCACCAGCTCCCGGACCGGGTTGATCGTGCCCAGGACGTTGCTGACGTGGGTGATCGCCAGCAGCCGGGTGGGCGCCTGGAGGAGCCTGCCTATGGAATCCTCGTCCAACCGCCCCTGATCGGTGATCGAGATGAACTCGAGCCGACATCCGGTCTGGTCCCGCACCTGCTGCCAGGGCACCAGGTTGGCGTGATGCTCCATCACCGTGGCCACGATCCGGTCTGAAGGCCCCAAGCGGGGCCGGGCGTAGGCCTGAGCCACCAGGTTGAGTCCCTCAGTGGTGTTGCGCACGAACACAACACCTCTAGGGTCGGCGTTGATGAAGTCGGCGACACTCTGGCGAGCGCCCTCATAGACCTCGGTCGCCAGTTCCCCCAGGGCGTGCACGCCGCGATGCACGTTGGCATTGGCACTCCGGTAGTAGGTGGAGATGGCGTCGATCACGACCTCAGGTTTCTGGGAAGTGGCCGCGCTGTCCAGGTAGACCAGGGGATGCCCGTTCACCCGCTCGGCCAGGATCGGAAAGTCCCTTCGCAGGCGCGGCAGGTCCAGGGTCTCCATCAAGTGGAGTCGTTCAGACTCACCCACAGCTCCCCCTCGCGTACCTCGACTTGGTGCACCAGCACCGGCTCCACCGCCGGGAACGAGGCCGGCTCGCCGCTGCGGAGGTCGAACTGGCTGCCGTGCAGGGGACACTCGATGGTGCAAGCAGCCTCGTGCAACTCGCCCTCGGACAGCGAGGCCAGAGCATGGCTACAGGTGTCATCGAGACAGTGAAACTCTCCTGCCACATTGAAGATCGCGATCGGCCGCTCGCCGATCTCGATGCGCGCGGCATGTCCCGGCGGGATCGCCTGCGCCTCGCATATGTCCACCCACTCTGACATCAGCCCGATCCGGGCCCAACTGTCAGCGAGCCGGAGGGGACCATCTCCTCGAGCGACTCCAACACCCCCTGGCGAGCATCTTCACGAAGCGGCCCTTCTGGGAAGAAGTCAATGACGTCGGCGAAAAATCCCTCCACCACCAGCCGCCTGGCCGCCTGCTCCGAGATTCCCCGCGACTGACAGTAGAACAACTGGTCGTCGTCAACCCGTCCAGCGGTGGTGCCGTGGGTGCAGCGCACGTCGTTGGCGAGGATCTCCAGGGTCGGGTTGCTGTCGGCCTTGGCGGTGGGACTGAGCAGGAGATTGCGGTTCTGGACGTAGGCGTTGGTCTTCTGGGCGCCCTCCTCGACCCGGATCAGCCCGGCGAAGATGGAGCGGGCGCGGTCCGCAACCGCCACCCGATAGAGCAGGTCGCTGACGGCGCCTCCGGCGATGTGGTCCTGCAGGGTCTGGACGTCGTAGTGCTGCTGGTGGCCCCCGATGCACAGGCCCTTGGCCTTGGACTCGGAGCCATACCCCAGCATGTCGACATCGAAGTAGGTCTTCTGCCAGGCGCCCCCGAGCAGAGCCCAGCTGAGGTCGTAGCGGGCGTCCTGCGCCAAGCGGACCCGCACGGTCGATTGGACCACGGTCTGGTCTCCGCAGCGCTGGTAGATGACGTGGGTGAGGTGAGCGCCACGCTCCACCACCACCTCGACCACTGGAACCAAAAGGTCGGCCTCCCCGTCGGGGGAGACCCACTCCTCGACCAGGGTCAGGCTGGCCCCCTCCTCGACCAGGACCACGGTCCGGGGGAACGCGGCCGACCCCTGGTCGACGCCGTGGACCAAGCGGACCGGAGCCGGCACCTGCTCCCCGCGGCGGGCCCGCACGCAGGCGCCACCGGTGAAGCGCGCGGTGTTGAGGGCCACGAAGGTGCGCAGCCCGGGGGTCGCGACGGTTCCCAGAAGGCCCCTCCAGGTCTCGGCATCCTGGCTCAGACCGACGGCCAGGGTCCGGGCCACCGGGGTGTCCCCACCCTCCAGGTTGCCGGTCTGGTCGTCGACCAGGATGGCGCCTGCGTCCAGCTCGGCGAGGGGGCCCCGGACCACTTCTGACAGGTACTCGGGGGTTTCTCTTGCCGAAGTGGCTGGCTCAGAGTAGGTGGCCGGATCCAGCTTGTCCACCTGGGGGGTGCGGCGCCAGTCCTCGTCCCTGGTGGACGAGGGCCAGGGCTCCTCTCGGTAGGCGGCGGCTGCCGCCTGGCGCAGGCTGGCCACGAAGGCCGGGTCGCCACCCGGAAGCTGGGCCACGCTGACCCGGTCGCGGGCCAGAGTCGGGGCGGAGATGCCGAGCTCGCTCAAGGCATCCCGCCCGGACCCGAGCCTGTGCCTGACGGCGTCATCCCACGCTGCCCTCCATCTGGAGCGCGATCAGGCGGTTGAGCTCGAGCGCGTACTCCATCGGGAGCTCCTTGACGAAGGGCTCGATGAATCCGTTGACGATCATCGCGGTCGCCTCGGCCTCACTGATGCCACGCGACTGCAGGTAGAAGAGCTGCTCGTCGCCCACCTTGCTGACGGAGGCCTCGTGCCCGATCTGGACATCCTCCGCCTCGATGTCCATGTAGGGATAGGTGTCGCTGCGCGAGTTCTCATCCAGCAGGAGGGCGTCGCAGCGCACGCTGGAACGGACGCCGTGAGCCTTGGGGTATACCTTCAGATGGCCCCGGTACGAGGTCCGCCCGGTGCCCTTGCTCACCGACTTGCTGACGATGGTGCTGGTGGTGTTGGGGGCCACGTGGATCACCTTGCCGCCCGCATCCTGATGCTGACCGTCGCCGGCGAAGGCCACCGAGAGGATCTCGCCGTGGGCGCCCTCGCCCATCAGGTACACCGATGGATACTTTGCCGTGATCTTGGAGCCGAGGTTGCCGTCGATCCAGAAGACCGAAGCATGCTCCCTGGCGATGGCCCGCTTGGTGACCAGGTTGTAGACGTTGTTGGACCAGTTCTGGATGGTGGTGTAGCGGACCGTGGCGCCGGGCATGGCGATGATCTCGACCACCGCCGAATGGAGCGAATCCCGACTGTAGGTGGGGGCGGTGCAGCCCTCGATGTAGTGGACGAAGCTGCCCTCGTCGGCGATGATCAGGGTCCGCTCGAACTGACCCATGCTCTCTGAATTGATCCGGAAGTACGCCTGCAGGGGCACCTCCACCCGCACTCCCTTGGGCACGTAGACGAACGATCCGCCCGACCACACCGCCGAGTTCAGGGCAGCGAATTTGTTGTCGTTGGCGGGGATCACGGTGCCGAAGTACTTACGGAAGATGTCCTCGTGCTCCCGCAGCCCGGTGTCGCAGTCGGAGAACAGCACCCCCAGCTTCTCCAAGTCGTTGCGGATCGAGTGGTAGACCACCTCGCTCTCGTACTGGGCGGAGACCCCGCCCAGGAACTTGCGCTCGGCCTCGGGGATGCCCAGGCGATCGAAGGTGCGCTTGATGCCCTCTGGAACGTCGTCCCAGGTCCGGCCCTGCTCTTCCGCGGGGCGGATGTAGTAGTAGATGTCATCAAAGTCGATGCCGCTCAAATCGGGGCCCCAGGTCGGCATCGGCCGCTGCCGGAAGTGCTCCAGTGCCTTGAGCCGGAACTCAAGCATCCAGGCCGGCTCGCCCTTGCGACGGGAGATGTCCAGCACGGTCTCGCGGGTGAGCCCCTTGACCGCCCGGAAGACGAACTCGTCCCCGTCGTTGAAGCCGTACTTGTAGTCCTTGGTCAGGTCCTTGGCGGCAACTGCCATCTGGTCCTTCCTTCTCTTCCCGCTACCGGGATAAATTCCGACTGGTTTACTAGGTATTCTACCGCGACGCGGCCGCCGCCAGCTCCTCGGCAGCGATTCCGGCAGCCTGCAGCATGGGGTCGTAGCCGGTCTTTTCGATCTCGGCTACCAGCTCGGCCCCGCCGGATGCGATTATCCGCCCGGCCGCCATGACATGGACCCGGTCCGGGGTGATGTAGTCGAGGATTCTCTGGTAGTGGGTGATGATCAGGACCCCCATGCCGTCCTGGCGGACCCGGTTGACCCCCTCGGCCACGGTCCGCAGGGCGTCGACATCAAGACCGCTGTCGGTCTCGTCGAGGATCGCCATCTCGGGTTGCAGCACCGCCATCTGGACGATCTCCATGCGCTTCTTCTCACCGCCCGAGAAGTTGTCGTTGATGTAGCGAGACATGAACGACTGATCCATCTTGAGGGCGTCCACCTGCTCCTTGACCAGACGCAGGAAGTCGCGCGCCTTGAGCTCCTTGCCCTGCCCCTTGAGGGCGGCCCGGAGAAAGTTGACCGTGGTCACCCCCGGGATGGCCGTCGGATATTGCAGGCTGAGGAACAGGCCCATCCTGGAACGGTCCTCCGGCAACTTGCCGAGCAGGCTCTCCCCGGCCCAGCGAATGTCGCCGGACACCACCTGGTACTTGGGGTGTCCCATCACGGCGTAGCCCAGGCTGGTCTTGCCGGCCCCGTTGGGTCCCATCAGGGCGTGAACCTCGCCCTTGGGAACGGTCAGGTCGACCCCACGCAGGATCTCCTTGCCTTCCACAGACACCTTCAGGTCACGGATCTCCAAAGTCGAGGTGCCGGCCACCGCCTCAGGCATGCGCTGCCTCCTTCACAAATGCGGCAGTGGCCATGCCCTCACCGGGGCACCAGGGCTCCACGGCCAGGGGGTCCGACAGCATATCCCTGAGGGAAGTGCCCCCAAGAACCTGCTTCACCGCCTGCTGCAGCCGACCCCAGAGAGGTCGGCTAAGACATTCCGGCTCGCGCTCACAGCTGCCGGAACTGTATCCCTCGGCCAGGCACTCGACCGGAGCCACCTTGCCCTCCATCAGCTCCACTATCTCGAGAACCGTCACCTGCTCCGGGGCCCGGGCGAGCCGATATCCTCCGTGGAGGCCGCGGGTCCCCTCGACCACCCCCGCCCTTCTCAGCGGTGCCACCAGCTGCTCGAGATACGCCAGTGGCAGAGTCTCACGACGAGCGATCTCCGTCAAGCTTAGAGGAGGTCCGCCGTAGCTCTTGGCCAGCTCCGTCATCATGCGCAGCCCGTAGTGGGCGCGCGATGAGATCCGCATCGCCACCGGTGCTTGCCCCGAAAATCCGACTGTCATGAGCCTATTTTAGCCACAGCAGAGCTGGGGCCGCTGCGGTCGGCTCCACGCCGAGGTGGGGGAGCCCCCAGTCGGCAGGGCCGGGGCTCTCAGACGGCCGGGGCCGCCGCCTGCAGGGCAAGGACCGAAGCCACCACCGCCTCGGCGGCTCGCTCCACGTCCTCAGGGCTGGTCTGGCGTCCGACGGTCAACCGGAGGTGAGCCCCCGCCAGGGCAGGAGGCAAGCCCATCGCCAGCAGCACATGGGATGGCGCGAGCGAGCCGCTGGAACAGGCGGAGCCGGCCGACGCGCACACCCCCAACCGGTCCAGCCGGAGCAGGAGCAGCTCCCCCTCGACTCCGGGAAAGGCGATGGTGGTGAAGTTGGGCAGCCGGTCGGGTGCCTTGGCCCCGGTCGAGAGCGCACCTGGGATCTGGCCCACGATCAGGTCGGTGAGCCGTCGCGACAGCTCGGCCTGGCGGTGGCACTCGACCTCCCGCTCGGCCTCGGCCAGCTCCGCAGCCAACCCCAGGCCGACGATTCCGGGCACGTTCTCGGTTCCCGAGCGCCGATTGCGCTCCTGGCCTCCACCGGTGATCAGGGGATCTATCGGGGTGCCCTGGCGAACGTACAGCGCGCCAGCACCCTTGGGCCCGTAGACCTTGTGCGCCGACACCGTGAGCAGGTCCACTCCCAGTCGGTCCACGTCGAGGGACAGCTTGCCCAGCGCCTGGGTCGCGTCGGTGTGGAAGTAGGCCTTCGAGTGCTCTTTGGTCACGGCGGCCAGCTCCGCGATCGGCTGGATGGTGCCCACCTCGTTGTTCGCCAGCATCACCGAGACCAGAAAGGTGTCGTCTCGAAGGGCTCGGACCAGCTCGTCCGGCCGCACCCGACCGCTTTCGTCCACCGCCAGCACGGTCAGCTCGAACCCCTCGCTGACGAGATCGCGCGCGGTCTCAAGCACGGCCTCGTGCTCCACCGCCGAGACGATCAGGTGGCGTCCGCGGGCCCGTCGGGCGACCCCCCGCAGGGCGAGATTGTCGGCCTCGCTACCGCCCCCGGTGAGGACGATCTCCCGCGCTCGGCAGTGCAGCACCGCGGCCAGCTGATCCCGTGCCCGGTCCACCAGGGCGCGAGCCTGCCGCCCGACCTGGTGCGTGCTGGATGGATTCCCGAAGCCATCCAGGAGGGCCACCCCGATCGCCCGCCTCACCTCCTCCCGCACTGGAGTGGTGGCGGCGTGGTCGAGGTAGATCACGGGGACGGTACCGCGCTCAGGGCTGGTCGCGGTCCGGCTCCAGCAGGGCCGTCAGGGGTCCCTGATATCCCTTCAGGGCGCGATGGACATCCAGGATGTCGTCTGCAGTGATGGGGGGAGCCTCCGCAGCGGCCGCAGCAACCTCCTCGGCTCCATCTCCCCCGCCGTGCAGCTCCAGCGCCACCACGAAGGCCATGTCGCACTTGCGGCAGGTGACCTCGACTGTGTACTGGGACCCCTGGTGGGTGAGCTGCCGCATCTTGCAGTCAGCCAGTGATCGACGACATACCGGACACCGAAAGTCGCCCGCACGCTGCCGCAGAAAAGTCAGAATATCCATCTCAAACCTCGTCCTGAGTATAAACCGAGCCGGGAATGGCCCCCGGGCCGCTGTTTCGGCAACCTGCCTGCGGGCCCCAGGGGATCGTCCGCCGGCCACCACTTGCTGAGCCGCCCCAGAACGGTTTCAAGCGGGGGGATGGGACTTGGTGAACTCCCAGGCATCGGCCACCATCTGGTCGATCCCCGGGCGGGCCGGCACCCAGCCCAGCTCCTCGCGGATGCGCTGGCCGGAGGCGACCAGGATCGCCGGGTCGCCCGGCCGCCGGGGCGCGTCCTCCAGGGGAATCGCGCGGCCCGTCACCCGTCGAGCCGCCTCGATCACCTCCAGGACCGAGAAGCCCTGGCCGTTGCCCAGGTTGTAGATCCGGTGCCGCCCCGAGGGGGCGTCCCCAGCGGTGGCGTCCAGAGCCAGCAGGTGGGCGCTGGCCAGGTCGTCGACATGGATGTAGTCACGGACGCAGGTACCGTCCGAGGTCGGGTAGTCGCGCCCGAAGACTTGGACGCTCCCCGCCCGGCCAGCCGCCACCTCCAACAGGTTGGGAATCAGGTGGGTCTCGGGCTGGTGGCGCTCCCCGGCCCCGCCGAGCGCGCCGGCGGCATTGAAGTAGCGCAGGCTGACCGCGTTGAGCCCGTGGGCCCGGGCCAGATCGCCGATCATCAGGTCGGCCGCCAGCTTGGTGTTCCCGTAGGGACTGGTGGGCCTGGTCGGTGCCTCCTCCGTGATCGGCACCGACTCCGGCTGGCCATAGGTGGCCGAGGACGATGAGAACACCAGACGGGTCACGCCAGCGGCCAGCATGGCCTGGAGCAGGGCCCGGGTGCCGCCCACATTGTTGGCCCAATACAGCTCCGGGTGGACGGTCGACTCTCCAACCAGGGAGCGGGCCGCGAAGTGCAGGACGGCGTCCACCTGGCCGGCGAGGAGCCGTTCCAACTGTCCGGTCGCCGCGAGGTTGCCAGGGACGAACAGCGCCCCCGCCGGCACCGCGTCGACATGTCCGGTCGAGAGGTCGTCCAAGACCACCACCTCGTGACCGGCCGCCAGCAGCCGGGTCGCGACCACGCTGCCGATGTAGCCAGCGCCGCCGATGACCAGCAGCCTCATTCGGCCGACCAGGCGGATCCGGGAGCCCCCAGCAGCTGGTGAAACCTGTTCAGGAGGTTCGTTCCAGGCGCTCCAGAACTGCGCTGGTGAACTCCTCGGTGCGCGCCTCACCCCCCAGGTCGGCGGTCTTGGTGCCATGGGCCACGGCCGCAAGGGTGGCCGCCCGAACCCTCTTGCCGGCCTCCGCCAGATCGGGCACCTGCTCAAGCAGCGCGGCTGCGGCCAGGATCATGGCCATGGGATTGGCAATGTGGCGGCCCTCCAGGGCGGGTGCCGTGCCGTGAGGAGCCTCGGCCATGACCATGTTCTGAGTACCGTCGGCCCCGAAGCCGATCATCAGGGATTCACTTCCGGCCAGGCTCCCGTAGAGGCCGAGCACCATGTCCGACAGAATGTCGCCGTCGCGGTTGAGAGCCGGAATCACCAGGGCGTCATCCCGGGTCAGCACCAGCGCGAAGGTGGCGTCGATCAGCTGCGGATCGTAGGGAACTTCGGGATGACCCTGGGCTGACCGGTCCATCTCCTCCTTGAGCATCCCCTCATAGATCGGCGAAACCGTGTACTTGGGACCTCCGAAGACCGTGGCCCCGGTTCGTTGCGCGTGCCTGAACGCATATTCGGACACCCGCCGGCAGTGCTCGCGGGTCACCTGGGTGGTGCGGAAGGCGACCTCGGTGGCGCCCTTTCCCTCCCGCCACTCCTTGGCACCGTAGGCGTCGTCGACCGCCATCCGGACCACCGTGATGGGAGCGTTCACACCGCCCAGAGGGGCCACCCCAGGAATCCGGCGGCCGGTGCGGACGATGACATCGCCGCCCACCTCCGCCCTCAGGATCGCATTGGGACTGCCGACGTCGCCAGCTTGCTCCGGGGTGACCGTCGCCGCCTTGAGCCCGCAGCCGCTGGCCAGCATCAGCCGGGCGGCCCGGTGGACCACCTCGTTGCCGGACCTGCGCCGCGCCTCAAGGCTGAGGTCGACATGCTCCAGGGTCACCATGGGGGAAATCACGGGGGAAGCGAGGACCCGCAGGGCCTCCACCAGCAGCTCCTCTCCAGTCTGGTCTCCGTGCAGGACCGTGATGATGCATTTGGTCACCGCTCTACCTGCTGGCGACCCGGCGGAAGGACTCCGCAAAGGCGATCCCGTGGGGCCTGCCGGCATCGGCCAGCCGGGCGGCGACCCGCTCCCCGGGATCGTCCTGCTGCTGACTGCGGTGGCATCTCAACGCCTCCAATTTGCGCGCCAGAGTCGGGCTGACATCGACGAAGTGGTCCGGGGTCTCGGTCCCGGTGACCCACACCTCCCGCACCGTGTGCGGGGGCAGCCCCTCCAGCAGGAGTTCCGGAAATGCGTAGGGATTCCTTGCGAATGGGTAGACGGCCTCGATGGCGGCCTGGCCCGAAGCCAGATGGTCGGGATGGTTGCCCCCAAGGTTGCCGTAGTGGCGCACCGCGTTCTGGCACACCACCAGGTCGGGGCGGAACTTGCGAATGGCGCGGGTGAGCTCGCGCCGCAGCTCGACATCCGCCACCAGACCCCCATCGGGGTGACCCAGGAACTCAACGTGTTCGACCCCCAGCACCTCGGCCGCAGCCAGCTGTTCACGCTGCCGGATCGCGGCCAGCTGGGAGGCCTGGAGGCTCGGGTCCGCCGATCCCTGAGCCCCATCCGTGCAGATCACATACGTCACTGCCACCCCGGCCGCGGTCCAGAGTGCGACCGTGCCGGCGCAGCCGAACTCGGCGTCGTCCGGATGGGCGACGATGACCAGGGCGCGTTCGAAATCCGTCAATTGGGTCTCAGTCATGGGTGATCAACCCAGGATACGAGGTGCCCCTGCGGCAGCCGCCGGCGGGGGTGGCGCCTCCGGGCCAGCGATGTCAGTGGAACAACCAAGGCAGCTTCAGGCGCAAGCCGCCCTCCTTCAGGGCATCGATGACGTCGTCCGCGAGCACTCGCCCCATCGGTCTGCCGTCGGGGCCAACCACCACCACCGAGGACGCGCGGGCCTCGGTGAGCCGGTCCACAACCTCGTCCAGGAAGGCCTCGGGATGAATGGTCACCGGCGTCGTGTCACCGAGCAGGTCGGACACCGGGGTGTCGTCCGTGGCCGCCAGAAGATCGAAGAGAGGGATGTCTGCGATCAGCCTTCCGGCCTCATCGAGCACGGCGACCGAGTCTATGTCAGCGCGGTGGTCCTTGAGCTCAGCCAGATGCTGGCGCACCTCGCCCACGGCCTCGGTTGCCAGCGCCCGAGCCAGGGTGGTCGTCATGAATCCACCGGCCATCGTCTCGGGATAGCCCAGCAGCTGGGTCAGCTGGCGGGCCACCTCGGGGGGCACCCGGGCCAGGATGGCGTCGGCCTCGGCCCGTTCCATGTCCCGAAGCACATCCACGGCCTCATCCGGTTCCATGGCCGCCACCAGCTCAGCCGCCCGCTGGGGAGGAGCGTCACGAAGGATGTCCTCGATGCGCTCCGGCTCCATCTCCTCGAGAGCGTCGGCGACCGCTCCCCGATCGAGAGCGGTGGTGAGCTCATCGCGAGCAGGCTGGTCCAACTCCTCCAGCAGGTCGGCGAGTTCCCCAGGGTGCAGCCGGCGGAGTCCCTCGTGGGGCACCTGGAGGCGAAGCTCCGATCCGGGCTCGCCGAACGGATGGACGGCCGACCAGTCGACCAGGCGCTCCCGGCCGGTTCGCCCGTGGGCGAAAATCCGAGCCCACCAGTGCCCTACTTCGCCGGCAACAGCCACCAGCCTGATCCGGCCCAGGACCGGGGCCAGGAAGAGGTCTTCCGCTCGGAGCACCTTGACCCCGTCGACATCGACCAGCTGACGCCCCAGGAAATCCGACACCAGTCTCAGCTCGCCCTCACGGCGCACGAAGCCGCCGGCGTCCAGGCCCAGGTCCCGCACCACCACGCCGCCGGCATCGAGGCGCACGATGCTCGCCACTGGTTGGAAGACCTGCCGGTCCCCGATCTGGAGCACGACCCCGGTCACCAGCGGATACGGATCGCTGCCGTTCCAGCGCACCACCACGTCGGCGACCCGGCCCGCACCGCGTCCGGTCTCGTTGGTGGCGGCCACCGATCTGAGTTTGGAAAGCGACACCAGGGAGGCCTGCACGGCCCTGGTGGCCAGCAGCCGACGCCCCCGTTTTCGGGGTCGGGAGTTGGTGCCGCCCGAGGCAGTGGACACAGCTAGCGGCAAAGGGGCCGGAAGGCCCCGACCAGGCGATCTGAGCTCAATCTCACCCTGGTAGCATATAGGCGCGCTCCGGCGCCCTTAGTGATACCGGCCTTAACCCCTTCTTCAGGGCGGGCTTGGTATTGATCAGCGAGGCATGGAGGTGAGCATGGACGGCTCCAGTAAACCGCCAAGTAGCCGATCCCTCGCGCACGCCGTGAGCTCCTAGTAGCTCAGCCACCCGGCGGTCTCCCGGCGTGCGCTCCCCACGCCGTCCGATTTGGAGTCACGCTAGGAGGTATTGCAATTGCCCGAGGAGCTGCAGCCCACCGCGCCCCCGCGGTCGGCCGTGCTGGATTCCGCCCACGAGGGCGAGATCCGCGGTGCGCTCGGGACCATACCCAAGTGGGAGTCTGACCGGCCACGCCCCCTCTCCCGCCGGCTCCTGACCCTGGCCGCGATCATGGGGCCAGGGCTGATCGTGATGGTGGGCGACAACGACGCCGGAGGGGTCTCGACCTACGCCCAGGCCGGCCAGAACTACGGCCCAAGTCTGCTCTGGGTGCTGGTGCTGTTGATCCCGACTCTCATCGTGGCCCAGGAGATGGTGGTGCGGCTCGGAGCCGTCACCGGGGTGGGTCACGCCCGCCTGATCAAGGAGCGCTTCGGGACCTTCTGGGCCGCCTTCTCGGTGGGCGACCTGTTCCTGCTCAACTTTCTCACCCTGGTGACCGAGTTCATCGGGGTCAACCTCGGGTTGCGCTATTTTGGGGTGACGCCGCTGGCCTCGGTCCCGATCGTGGCGGTCGGGCTGCTGGCGATGGTGGCCACGGGAAGCTTCCAGCGCTGGGAGCGCTTCATGTTCGTGTTCATCGTGACCAGCCTCCTGATGTTCCCGCTGGCCGCGCTGTCCCACCCCCGGATCGCACCGGTGCTGACCGGGCTCACCCACCCCGGGGTCGCCGGTGGCTTCGACTCCACGTCGGTCCTGTTCATAATCGCCGTGGTCGGCACCACCATCGCCCCCTGGCAGTTGTTCTTCCAGCAGTCCAACGTGATTGACAAGCGGATCACCACCAGGTGGCTCAGGTACGAGTTGGCCGATACCTCCATCGGAGCGGTGCTGACCACCGCCGGAGCGGGAGCCTTGATGGTGGCCACCGCCTTCGCGTTCAGCCACAGCAACCTCGCCGGCCAGTTCGGCTCGGGCCTGACCGTGGCGGAGGGGCTGAGCCGGCGCTCGGGCTCTGCCTCGGGGGCCATCTTCGCGGTGATCCTGGTCAACGCCTCGGTGATCGGCGCTTCCGCGGTGACCCTGGCCACCTCCTACGCTCTGTCCGACATCTTCGGCCTCAAGCACTCGCTCCACCGCGGAGTCCGCGACGCCAAGGGCTTCTACTTCTCCTTCGCCGCCATGATCGCGCTGGCTGCGGGGATCGTGCTCATCCCCGGGGCGCCCCTGGGGTTGATCACCACCGGAGTCCAGGTGCTGGCGGGAGTCCTGCTGCCCTCGGCGATCGTCTTCCTTTTGCTGCTGTGCAATGACGCGGAGGTGCTGGGGCCGTGGGTCAACACCGCCCGCCAGAACGTGGTCGCCACCGTGATCGTCTCCGTGCTGGTGCTGCTCTCCCTGATCCTCACCGTCACCACGGTCTTTCCCAGGCTCCCACTCGGACCCTTCACCGCCGTCGCGGTGGGTCTGGGGACCCTGGGGCTGGTTTGGATGGGGCTGGTCTCGAGGCGGCGGCGCGGAGCCGATACCGAGCGGGAAAGAACCGTGACCGGAGACCGCCACGTGTGGCGGATGCCACCCCTGGCCGAGCTCAAGCCCCCGGTGTGGTCGCGCGGCCAGCGGATCGGGATGGTCGCTCTGCGCGGCTACCTGGTGGTGGCCGTGGTGCTGCTGGCGGTCAAGATCGGACAGCTGGCCTCGGGGCACTCGGGGTAAGCCGCCACACCACTTCGGGGCGAGTCCGCTCGCGGCTGGCCAAGTCCGGCACCTGGTGGTGGCCACGGCCGAGGCCCCCACCTCCCCGCGGGAAAGCGCGGTTGACAGCCCTGGCGTGTCAATGCTAGGTTGACACATGGCACCAACCGCGGTGCGGTCGGCCGCTCTGGAGGACTCCGATGCTTTCTGGGACACTGCTGACTGGGGTGCCCGCGGCCGGCTCCCGTGTCCACGCGCTGGTCCTTCTCCCGCTGGCGCTGATCGACCTCGGGCTGGTCATCTACTCGCTGGTTGACCTGGCCCGGCGGGACCGGGTCACCGGTGGCCACAAGTGGCCTTGGGCGGTGGTCATCATCGTCATCGGGACGCTCGGCCCGATCGTCTACCTGGTGGCCGGACGGCGCGACGATTGATCGCCGCCCCAGTCGAGTTCTTCCACCTCGCCAAGAGCTACGGTCGGCTGCAGGCACTGCGCGATCTGACGCTCACAATCCCGGCCGGGGCGGTGTTGGGTCTGCTCGGCCCTAACGGAGCGGGAAAAACCACCGCCATTCGCATCCTGGCCACCCTGGGCCGGCCGTCGAGCGGGCAGGTGACAGTGGCAGGGAAGTCCGCCAGCGCCGACCCGGATGCGGTGCGGCGACTCCTAGGCTACGTCCCCCAGGAGATCGCCTTCCCCAACTGGATGTCCGGCCGCTCCTATCTCCGGTTCGCGGCCGCTCTGAGCGGGGTCGAAGCGAAGGACCGGGGGGCCCGGGTCGAGTCCACCCTGGAGCTGGTCGGGCTGACAGAGGCCGGCGACCGTCGCACCCAGACCTACTCCGGCGGGATGCGCCAGCGCCTGGGGATCGCCCAAGCGCTGGTCCATGAACCCGCGCTCCTGGTCCTCGACGAGCCGGTGGCGGCGCTGGACCCGATCGGCCGCAGCGAGGTTCTGGAGCTGATCCGCGGCATCCAGGGCAAGGTCACCGTCCTGCTCTCGTCCCACCTTCTGGACGACGTCGATCGGGCCTGCGACCAGGTGGCGATCCTGTCCCAGGGAAAGCTGCTGGCCCATGACTCGACCACCAGCATCAAGGAGCGTTACGGCGGCCCGGTCTTCCACGTGGAGGTGCGCGGCGGTGCCGCGAGCCTGGCCCAGCGCATCTCCGGCGAGGCGTGGGTGGAGCATGCGCTGGCCGACGGTGGGAGGCTCACCGTGGTGGTCAAAGACCCGGCCCGGGCCGAACTGGAACTCCCACTCGCGATCGCTGCCAGCGGGCTGCCGCTGCTGCTCTACCGGCGGGACCTGCCCTCCCTGGAAGAGGTATTCCTACGCCTGGTGTCCAGTTCGGCTCAAGCGGCATGAGCTCGATGTCCGGGTTGCGAACGCTGGCCGGCAAGGAGCTCCGGGAGAGCGTGGTGACCGGACGCTGGCTGATCGCGGCAGCAGTCTTCATGCTCTCGGGCCTGGGGGCGGTCGTGCTCACCTACTACCTGCCCGACCTGGTGCGCACCCAAGCCGGTTCGGGGATCGCCATCGCGATGCCCCGACAGACCGCCACCGACGCCGTGGTCGCCTACGCCAAGGACCTGGACCAGCTGCCCGCCCTGGCGCTGATCCTGCTGTCGATGGGGGGGATCGCGGAGGAGCGGGCCCGCGGCGTGGCTGCCCTGATCCTCTCCCGGCCAGTGTCCGCCGGCGCCTACGTCCTGGCCAAGTTCATAGCCCACGGGCTGGTGGTGCTGGTGGGCCTCTCGGCGGCGGCGCTGGCTTCGTTCGGCTACGTGGCGCTGCTCTTTCACCCTGCCCCTGTCGGCCCCTACCTCCTGATCAACCTGGGGCTGCTCGTGATGCTGCTGGACGTGGTCGCCATCACCCTGCTGGCGAGCGCGGCCCTGGGCAGCGGGGTGGCGGCCGGGGGCGTCGCCCTAGTCGGCTACCTAGCCCTCAGCGCCCTCCCTGGCTTCTGGGCGCCGCTGAACAACTCGCTGCCAACTGGAGTCACAGGACGGACCAGCGAGCTGGCGGCCGGGTCCTGGGGCGGATCCGCAGCCGTGCAACCGTTGGTGGGAGGCCTGGTTCTGGCCTTGGTGTGCCTTCTCCTCGCGGCCGTGGCGGTACGCCTCCGGCCGGCTTGAGGCCACTGCGGGCGGGCCGGGGCAAGCGCTCAGGGGAGGTCGGGGTAGAGGACGAAGAGGCCGGCGATCCGGTCCTCGGAGTCGAAGCTGATCCGGGCCTTCATCGGCCCGCGCTCGAAGGCCAGGGGAATGTCCACCACCCGGTACTTGTCGCGAGCCGCCACCGTGGGTCTGCCCACGGTCAGCAGCTTGCCCGAGAGCCCCTCCACCTGTGCCCAGGCGGCGGCCAGCGCCGCCTCGTCCAGACGCTCACGCACCGCCTCATCGAAGCGCGGGACCATGAGCCTCCCCTCGCCCGCGGCCCACTGCCGCAGTACCTTGAGGCCCTCGGCGCCGAGCCCCGCCAACTCCTGGTCGCCCATGGCCAGCTCCTCCCTGAAACGCTGCTGGGCGGCTTGCCGGCTGATGCGCAGGATGGTCCCGATCTCCGCCCAGGTGCGCCCCTCAGCCCGGGCGTCCGCCACCAGCGAGCGCATCGCGTCCTCCGCGACCTCGGCCACGGTGATCGAGGCTGAGAGCACTCCCAGCGCCGACCCTACGGCTGGCTGACGCAACGCTCTAGCGACAGCGGCGACATTCTGCTCCAGCAGCGTCGCCAGCGTCTCCCGCACCGAGGACTCTGACGCCATGCTCCGATCGTACCCGTCAATGGCGGTTTGTCAATCCATAATTGACAAGGGATGGCCCGTAGGCATATGCTGGCGGTGTGACTGAGTACACGATTTCGGAGTCCACCCTGGAGCTGACCGTCGAGGGGATGGACAAGCTCTGGGCACTGCGGAGTCACCTGTCGATCCCGTTGCACGACATCACCGAGGTCCACTCCGACCCGAACCAGGGGGTCGAGGCCCTGAGCGGGGTGAAGGTAGCCGGTGCCCGCATCCCCGGGGTCCTCCAGGTGGGCACCTTCGCCGGCAGCGACGGAATGATGTTCTGGGACGTGCACCGTCCAGGTCACGCCATCGTGATCTCCCTGGAGCACGAGCATTACCGCGCTTTGGTGGTCGACGTCGAGGACCCGGACACCGCGGCGGCGGAGATCGGGCGGGCCGCGGCCAACTCTCGCAGCTGAGCGCCGACCGCAACGCCTCAGCGCTATCCTGGGTCCTTAGCCATCCGCAGCGCTGGAGGGTATTCGGATGCTCGAGGGGTTCACCTGGTTCAAGCAATCAGCCTACCTCTGGAAGGGGGGCGGGCTGAGTGTCTACATCGACCCTTGGGAGGTGACCACCTCCGATCCGGCCGACCTGATCGTGATCACGCACGCTCACTTCGACCACTTCTCCCCCGACGACATCGAGCGGGTGCGCACCCCCAAGACCGTGGTGGTGGCGCCGCGTGACGTGGCCCAGGAGATTCCCGGCCAGGTCGTCGCGGTCGCTCCCGGCGAGGTCCTGGAGGCTGCCGGGGTCCATCTGGAGACGGTTCCCGCCTACAACGTCGCCGAGGAGCGGCTGGAGGCCCATCCCCGGGCCAACGGATGGGTGGGCTACCTGCTGACTCTGGGCGGACACACCTACTACCATGCGGGCGACACCGACCACGTGCCTGAGCTGGACCGGATCCGGACGGAGGTCGCATTCCTCCCCATCGGGGGCACCTTCACCATGGACGTCGAGGAGGCGGCCGGGCTGGCCCGCGCCATCTCACCTCGGCTGGCGGTGCCGATGCACTATGGCTTCGTGGTTGGGGCAGAGCACGACGCGGAGGATTTCGCCCGCCTGGCCGCGCCGGTTGAGGTGCGGACACTCACCCCGCTCCATCCCTTCAGCCAGTGAGAGGACCGGCGTCCCGCCGCTGAAGTGGGACCGCCCGGGCGCGGTCTTCCCGGCGAAGGCCGGCGCGACTCCGGCGTGCGAAACGTGCGGGCACCGCTTATCCCCGGCAGGTGGGCCGATTCGGGACCAGCGGAGGAGAGATCGTCTGCGCCCTCAGCCGGATCGACTCCGACGCATCCGATCTCCACTTCCGAGCGGGACCAGCGGCACTGTTGGAGTTGCCCGGCGCATTCGACCGCCCCTGGGCGCCGGTCACTGGCGCTCCAGCAGGCCCCTGACCCCGAATGCTGATATGACCCTGGCCGCGGCCGCCAGGCCGGCCGGCAGCGCCAACTCCAAAGCCTCGTCGTCGACCCGACGCAACTGCGCGAGGCGGCCCATCATCCCCCCCGCCAGCGAGTCACCCGCCCCGGTGGGGTCCACCACCCGTTCCACAGGATCGGCGGGGAAGTGACGCGTACCGGAGCGGGTCAGGAGCACCGCCCCCGCCTCCCCGAGCTTCAGCACCACGGCCCGTAGGCGACCTCGGCCCAGCAGCTCGGAGGCGGCCCGCTCGGCCCCGCCCGGATGCGGCCACAGCTGCTCCAGCTCAGCCCGGTTGGCAAAGAGCACGTCGGTCGCTCGCAGCAGCTGGGCTACCCGGTCACGGTCGCTGGAGATGAAGTCCCTCATGGTGTCCAACCCAATCAGCTCGGCTCTGCGGCACTGGCCCAGAACCTGGAGCTGGGCCAGCGGAAGCATCGACCCAAGGAAGAGGAGCTGGCTGCCCTGCGCGCCCCCGGGGACCAGGGGCCGCCAACCCGTGTAGACGCCGAAGGTCTGCTCCTCCTGCAACGGGACCGCTTCATCGGCAGCGTGGACCGCCTGCCAACGGTAACTCGGCCCGGGCCGGCGGGCCAAGCCGGAAGGGTCGACGCCTGGCTGCTGGAGCAACTCAGCGAGGAGGTCCCCATCCTCGCCGAGCGCCGCGACTGGTCGCACCTGGCAGTACGGCGCAGCCGCCAATGTGAAGTACAGCGCGGACCCACCGGGGATTCTCGAAGCCCTCCCGGCGGGCGTGGTCAAGTCGTCGAAGCCCACAGTTCCGGCGGCGGTGACCGCCCACTCGGGCAGCTCGCGGCCGCCCGAATCAGGGAGTGCGGAAGAGGGGTATGACAGGAGCCAGCCCTCGGCGGCGCTCCTCCCGGACCGCCTCCATGAGACGGGCCTGAAGGGCAAAGAGCACCTCGCCAACCCGCTCGGGGTCCCGCCTGCTGCCGAGGTTGTGACGGAGGCGGGGGTCGACCTCGGCGACCAGCCGGACCACCTTGCTCCAGGTGGCGGCATCGACCAGCTTGCGGTCCGCCATCCGGCAGTGCTCTACCTGGTCGACCAGGGCGTCGGAGTCACCGAGGCGCTGCTGCAAGGTACGCCGGTGGCGAGATCGGAAGACGAGCTGGGCCCGAGCCGCGGCAATCTGCAGCGCGGTCAGCTCGTAGGGATTGGGGTAGTCAGCTGCCAGCGACATGGCCGCCATCATACGCAGCCACTCCGGCAGGCTTATGCTCGACGGCGGTGACCGAATCAGACTTGGGCCGTGACGTGTTGCTGACCAGCGAGGAACGCTTCCAGGGAAGCCTGCTGCGCCTGACCGTGGACAGGGTCAGGATCAGCTCCGGTGTGGAGGCCCGCCGGGAAGTTGTCCACCACCCCGGTGGGGTCGGGATTGTCGCCCTGGCCGACGATGGCTCGGTCCTGCTGGTGCGGCAGTACCGCCACCCCGCAGGCGAACTGCTCTGGGAGATCCCGGCCGGAGGCCGGGAGGAGGGTGAGTCGGCTCTGGAGGCAGCCCGCCGCGAGCTCGCCGAGGAGACCGGTTACGGGGCTGAGGCGTGGCTGGCGGTGGGGGCGACCTTCCTCGCCCCCGGGTACAGCACCGAACTCCTCTGGTACTACCGGGCAACCGGTATCACAGTCGTGGGCGACCCCGATCCCGATCCGGACGAGGTCCTGCAGAGCCGGCTGTTCAGCCGCGACGAGGTTCTGGAGCTCGCTTCCCAGGGGCTGCTCCGAGATGCCAAGACGCTGGCCGGCCTGGCTTTGGCCGGAGTGCTGCGGCTGGTGCCGGAAGCTCCGTAGGGGGCCGTGGCGCGAGTAGTGGTGTGCCCGGGGGACATCACCTCTGTCTCCTGCGACGCGGTCGTCAACGCCGCCAACAGACGACTGCAACCGGGCGGAGGAGTTGACGGTGCGATCCATCGCGCCGCCGGCCCGGAGCTTGCGCGCGAACTGCGGCTTCGCCATCCCCACGGTTGCCCCACCGGGAGCGCGGTCCTAACCGGCGGGCACGGGCTTCCGGCGCGGCTGGTCGTGCACGCGGTGGGGCCGGTCTGGAAAGGAGGTGGCGAGGGCGAACCGGAGCTGCTGGCGTCGGCGTACCGGGCGGCCTTCCGCCTGGCGGCCGGGGCGGACTGCCGGTCGGTGGCGGCGCCCGCGATCAGCACCGGCATCTACGGCTTCCCAGTGGACCTCGCGGCCGCGATCGCGGTCCGCGAGGCGCTGCACTGTCCAGCCCCGATCGACCAGGTGACGCTGGTGGCCTTTGATCCAGTGACCCAATCGGCGCTTGAGCGGGCGCT
>JABEUU010000135.1 GCA_013044295.1 Candidatus Dormiibacterota bacterium | reverse complement strand
GATCTATCTGGACGGCAACTCCCTTGGGAGATTGCCGCTGCGCTCGCTGGACCGCGTCGACCAGGTGATGCGAACCGAGTGGGGTGGCGGCCTGGTCGGTTCATGGGATGGCTGGATCGACCTGCCGTCCAGGGTTGGTGACGAGCTGGGGCAGCATTTCTTGGGGGCCGCCCCGGGCCAGGTGGTGCTAGCGGACGCCACCACCGTCAACTTGTTCAAGCTCGCCAGCGCCGCCCTGGACGCTCGGCCGGACCGCTCCACGATCGTCTCCGACCGAGGCAACTTTCCCACCGACCGCTATTTGCTGGAGGGCCTGGCCAAGCAGCGCGGTCTGCGCCTGGACCTGGTGGACTTTCCCGAGGTCGAGGGGCCGAACCCGGACCTGGTGGCGAAGGTGATCAGCGACGACACCGCCCTGCTGGCCCTCTCCCACGTGGATTACCGCTCTGGCGCGCTGGCCGACATGACCGGCATCAACCGGGTGGCCCACTCCTGTGGTGCGATGGTGCTTTGGGATCTCTGCCACTCGGTGGGGGCGGTTCCCGTCGAGCTGGACTCGTCGGGTGCCGACATGGCCGCTGGATGCACCTACAAGTACCTCAACGCGGGTCCGGGCTCGCCTGCATTCCTGTACGTCCGCGCCGAGCTCCAGGCCAGCCTGGGGCAGCCCATCTGGGGCTGGTTCGGGCAGACCAACCAGTTCGCGATGGGCCAGGGCTACCAACCGGTCGCCGGCCTGGGCCGCTTTCAGAGCGGCTCCCCGAATGTGATCGGGATCGCTCTGGTGGAGGAGGGGGTAGAGCTGCTGGCCGAGGCCGGCATCCAGGCGGTGCGCGAGAAGAGCCTGGCCCTCACGTCGCTGCTGATCGAGCTTCACGATGCCTGGCTGGCGAACCTTGGCTTTGAGCTCATGAGCCCGCGGGACCCATCACGCCGTGGCTCCCAGGTCACCCTGCGCCACCCCGAAGCCTACCGCGTCTGTCGGGCCATGATCGCTGGGGCTGGGGTTATCGCCGACTTCCGCGCACCGGATCGGCTGCGGCTGGGCTGCGCGGCTCCCACCACCAGCTTCGGCGAGTTATGCGAGGCGGTCATCCGCATCCGCCAACTGGTGCAAGCCGGCCGTCACCTGGCAGAGGCGGCCCCGCCGTCCCCGAGGACCTAGACCGAGCCGCTCTCAGCCGCTTCCTTCCGGCCGCAGCAGCGGTCGGAGGAACTTGATGGCCTCACCAGTCAGGGCCACCTCCTGGTCGACCACCATGGCGCTATGACCCGCCCGGTAGTGCGAGAAGGTGACGACCTTGCCGAGCTCCTCCAGGCGACGCACATAGACCTCGACCTGGTGGAACGGGCAGCGGCTGTCGTTCTCGCCCGCCTGGACCAGCAGCGGTGCGGCCACCCTTGCGGCATAGGTGAGGGGAGAGCGCTCCCGGTAGAGGTGCGGCACCTCCTCGGGGGTGCCACCAAACAGAGCGCGGTCCATCGCCTTGAGCGGCTCTGACTCCTCGGCGAAGGCGAGCGGGTAGTCGGCCACGGGAACCCTGGCGACGCCGGCGGCGAACAGTTCCGGGCGCAGGCCCAGACCCAGCAGGGTGATGTAGCCGCCCCAGGATGCTCCCATCAGGGCGACCCTGGAGGGATCCGCCAGGCCTCTGGCCACCAGGTCCGCCAGGCCGGCTGCGACGTCGGCCACTTCGGGCAGGCCCGGATTGCCGTTGAGCTGGTCCTGATGGGCGCTTCCGTAGCCGATGCTGCCGCGATAGTTGGGCGCGGCCACCAGGAAGCCCTGATCCACCAGGGCCGACACCCCCGCTCCCACCGGATAGGAGTCCTCGACCACCGAGTGCGGTCCGCCGTGGACCCAGATGACGGTGGGATGGGGCCCCGGCCCCGGCGGCTCGGCCAGGAACCCGTGGACCAGCCAGCCTCGCTCGGAGTGGAAGGTCCAATTCTGGAAGGCGTGCCCGAGCGGCGCGCTGGGATCTAGACGCTTCATCACCTGCCGACCCGACCCCAACTGCAGGACCCGCGGCGGCCGGCGGGCGCTCGAGCAAAGCACCCAAACCTCTCCATCTGGCCTCACCTCGGCCTCCGCCACGGCTCCTCTCAGAGTGGGGAGGGGAGCCAGCTGTCCGCTCTCAAGGTCCATTCGGAACATTCGATGCCTGCCCCGCAGGAGCTGGCGGAGCAGGATCCCATTCCCATTGGGATACCAGCTAACCGACTCCACCTCGCCGCGCAGCGCCAAGGGCAGACTCCGGAGGCGACCGGAGAGGGGCCACCACAGCTGCGGGCGGAGGTGCCCCGACTCATCGTGGTTCACCGCCAGGCATGGATCGCTTGAGTTTGGGGACCAGCCGCCCGAGCTCAGGTGAAGCACGCCATTCGCCGGGTATTCAGCCACCACCTTGCCGTCGGAGGCACGCAGGACCCTGAGGTCGGGATGGATCGAGTCACCGCTCTCGGCGCAGGAGATCAGGGCCAGGGTGTCATCGGGCGACAGCGCTAGGGCCATCGCCTCCTGGGGTTGATCGTAGATCGAGCGGGCCGGCGCCGCTCCCGAGCTGTCGACCAGATGGATTCGGAAGCCGTTCTCATCCGCCAATCCCACCAAGGCTTTGGCGCCTCCCCACGCCAGCCCACACTCCACCCCCGGCACCGCCCCTGGAAGAAAGACCCTGGCCTCGCCTCCATCAAACGCTTGAGCCAGCCAGAGCCCAACCTCATCTCCGGTCTCGTCCTCGAACCAAACCACCGTCTCCCCGCCGGGAGAGATGGCGACACTTCGATTGCCGACCCGACTTCGGGTCACCTGCCGGTCCACTCCGGCGGCCGCCTCGACGGCCCACCCCTGCCAGCTGCCGCCTCGGGACGAGCTGTAGACCATGCGCCCGGGCCGCTGCCGCGCCCACCGAGGCAGGTTCGTTCGCGGGGCTCTGAAGCGCTGCTCCCAGACAGGCGAGGGGAGGGTAGTCGCGGCCCCGGAAGCTCTCAAGCCCAGTTGCCGGACGGAACTCTGGGCCAGAGAAGCCCCTTCCGCCGGAAGCTCGTCGGTCCCATCAGAGTCCTCCACACTTGGGCGCGGGGCTGTGACCATCGGCGTGACCGAAGCCCGCCTTGGAGTATCGCGGGCAGGGGCGGTCAGCCGGGAGCCGGGGCGGCAGCGGCGCGGGCTGGCCGATGGCGGCCCGAGATCCAGTAGAAGCCGCCAACTGCGCTGAGGACGTAGACCCAGTAGACGACCACCTGGAGTCCGGTCGGCTGCGACGCGTACCCCAGGAAGGTGTGCAGGATGTCGCCCAGGGCCCCTCCCTCGGTGAGCCAGGAAGAGGTGTTCCACAGGGGGTGGGCCAGCAGTGGAAGCCAGTGCAGTTGCTGAAGGTTCTCGATCGCGTCCGCGAGCAGCCCGGCGGCGAACAACATCAGAAGGCTGCCGACGACCTGGAAGAAGCGTCCCAGATTGAGGCGATGGCCGAGCCTATAGACGATGTAGGCGATGACCAGGGCGACGAGCACGCCCAGGCCCGCTCCCAGCGCCGCCGCCGGCACCGAGGCCGCGAAGTTGCCGCCGGCGCCGGAGGCGGCGAAGAAGATGGCCAAGGTGAAGACCACGGTCTCCAGCCCCTCTCTGCCGACCGCCTGGAAGGCCACCAGGGCAAGGCTGAAGCGCGCGCCTCGTCCCATCGCCTGATCCGCCCTGGCCTTCAGCTCCCGAGAGAGGCTGCGGGCGTGCGAGTGCATCCAGAACGTCATGTAGGTGAGCACCCCACAGGCGAGGAGGAAGGTGGCGGTTTCGAAGATAGTCTGAGCCCGGGACCCCTCGTAGGTGCGGATCAGCAGGAATGCCGCGGCGCCGCCACCGAAGGCCAGCGCCAGGGCGGCCGCCACGCCGGCGTAGACATCCTTGAAATATTCCCGGTGGCCACTGCGAGCCAGGTAGGCGAGCAGAATGGCGACGATCATGCTCGCCTCGACCCCCTCCCGCAGGAAGATCACGAACGTCGGTAGCATCCGCGAGCTCTCCTTGTTGCGACGCCCCGGTTCATCCGGCCCTCTCTGAGGCTGGTTAGCCTCGGCGCAGGCGGACCTTAGTTGTGGCTAAGCCTATGGAGGTTAAATCCGTGCCGTCAAGTCGGAATACCGCGTCGGATATCTCCGCCACTGGCGCGCGGTATCTGGAGGCGATTTACTACATCGCTCATGAGGGAGAGGCGGTCCGGCCGTCACGGCTGGCGGACTGGTTGGGAGTCAGCCCTCCCACCGTCACCGGGGTGGTCCAGCGCCTTCGTGACCAGGGGCTGCTCGAAATTCGTTCCGACCACAGCCTGGTCCTGGCTGCCCCCGGTATGGCGGCGGCCTCCAGTGCGGTGCGTCGGCACCGGGTGGTCGAGCGCTGGCTGACTGACGAGATGGGTTTGGACTGGGCCGCCGCCGACCTGGAGGCCGGCAGGATCTCGCACGCGTTCTCCGAGGAGCTGGTCGACCGCATCCTGGCCAAGCTGGGCGGGCCGGCAACCTGCCCCCATGGCAATGAGATCCCCGGCGTCCAGGGCCTGCCTCGGCATCTGGTCAATCTCTCGGAACTGCCCCAGGGTGTCATAGCACCCATCTCCCGCGTGTCGGAGGTGGCCGAGCACGAGGCCCCCCAGCTGCTCTCACTGCTGGACCATGAGGGGCTACGACTGGGAGTGGACGTCGAGGTGATCCGATCCCTTGGATCGCAGGCGGTGACGGTGCTGCGGGGCAGCCACCGCACGGCCCTCGGCCTGGGCGCGGCTCAAGCGGTGTGGGTGGATCTCAGTCGTCGGGTTCCCGCAGCGGCTCGTAGGGGCTCTGAAGGTCCTTGAGGAACTCCTCGTACTCGGCCTCGGGCATCCACTCGGCGGTGCGCAACTCGCCGTTGCGATACCAGCGGAAGCTCATGGCCGCCGCCCCGAGAAGGAGCAGAACCGCGCCCGCGTCCGGCGCGGAGATGGTGTGGGTGGCGACCGGGATGGCCACCACCAGCATCGCGACCAACAGGTAGATCACCCAGACTGCGGTCTCAGTGCGCGTTACCATGGGGATCGCGGGGATCCCAGAAGTGCGAACCCCTTCATCCTCGGCAGCCGGGTCTTCCGCCATGGCGGCGATCCTAGTCGCTTCGGCTGGCTGGCGGCCACTGTGGTGGCCAGTCTGCCGGCACGGCGTGGAATTTAACGCTCAAAACTGAACCTCCGAAATACCAATGTGGTATGGCGGATTTGACATATCGCTTAGCTAAGCCTATAAGTGATGACATGTCAGATTCAGAGACGATGCAGGAAATTCTCCGCCAGGTGGCGGCCGGATCGATCAGCCCCGAGGATGCCGCCGCCAGGATAGCTGGGCTGCAGCAAGGACCGCTGGCAGTGGCCGAAGACGTGGTGCGCCGATTGCGGGTCACCGGCCTGATCCACCCCACCCGCATCGTGGGTGACCCCGAGGTCAAGGATGCCGCGGTCAGGGGGCCCCATCAGGCCACTCGCGAAGGGGACACCATGGTGGTGCGCGGAATGCCAATGGGCGAGGAGGGGGGATGGTTCTCCTTCCGCTGGCCGGAGCGCCTGCCCTTCCCTGGAATCCCCGGTGAGAATCCGCTGCGGCCGGTCCTCATTCGGATGAACCCGAGCCTGGAGCTGGAGGTCGAGATGGCCGCCGGACTGCTCACCGTGCAGGGGGTCAAGGGCCCGATCAAGGCGGACATCCAGGCCGGCAGCGCCAAGGTGGAGGGGTTCTCCGACTCCCTCGACCTGAGTGTCAAGTGGGGGACCGTGACCGCCAGTGGGGTGCTCCGCCAGGGCAGCTCGCGGGTTCGTTGTGAGGCCGGCACCGTCAAGGTCCGCCTGGAGCGCGGCTCCAGCGTCAGGGTGGTGGCCCGCAGCACCTTGGGCAAGATCTCGCTACCGGGAGACGAGGCCGGTCTGATGGGCGGCTGGACCATGAGCGGCGACATCCGCGAGTGCACAGTCGGGGATGGGGCGGCTCATCTCGAGATCGAGGCCACCACCGGGGCTGTGTTCGTGGAGGCGGACTAGTGAACCGGAGCGAGCACCGGCCGCCGCGCACCTGCCCGGTCTGCGGCGAACTGCTGCACGTGACTCGTCTCAGCTGTCACAGTTGCGGCACTGAGCTGTCCGGAGATTTCGAGACCTGCGAGTTCTGTGCCATGGGGCGCGAGGATCGCGACTTGCTGAAGATCTTCCTGGGCTCCCGGGGCAACATGAAGGCGCTGGAGCGCCAGCTCGGGGTGAGCTACCCGACCGCTCGCGCTCGCCTTGACTCAGTCCTGGCGAAGCTTGGCATCGAACCTGGCGGCGGGCCGACTCAGGAAGGCTCCCTGGAGGTGCTCCAGGCACTTGCGCGGGGGGAGGTCAACGTCGAGGAGGCGGCGGCCCGACTCGACAGCGGCGGGTGACGCTGTCAGCGGAAGCCGTAGAGCCCCTCGTGGAAGTCGCCCGTGGATGACCACCGGGAGATGACCGTGTTCACCACCTCGTCGTCGACCACCGCCACCCCCATCTGCCTGGCATTGCCCTCGACCGCCTCCAGCACCTGACCCTTCACAAAGTCGGGAACCTTGTCAAAGCGACTGCGGGCGGAGTCGGTCCAGGGCAGTTCGTGCTCCCGCCGCTGCTGGATGGCGTGGGATACCTCGCCCCACATCTGGTACTTCACCTCCATGATCTCGGGGGTGATCGTGGTCCCCAGCCCCTGCTTGATCGCGGTCCACTCCACCCGCCATCGGGTGAGGTCGCGGCAGAAGGCGGGGACCTCGGCCAGGCGGGCCTCGGCAGCCTCGGTCCAGGTGAACTGGGGCAGCCCGGTGCGGTCGCTGAGTGGGTGGCCGTAGCCGAGCTTCTTGCCCAGGCTGGTCAGGAACTCGCTGCGGATCTCACCAAGCCCTTTCTGAGCCGCCCGCTGCTCGGCCACCTTGACGGCCATCTCCTCGGCCCTGGCGGTCTCCAGGTGGCTGGTCTCAGCCGACCTCTGGGCGCGGCGCATGGCCTCAACGTGAGCCTCGACATCCCACTGCGGCTGGGCCGAGTGCCGGACCGGGCAGCTCCCGCCGGGCGCTTCGTCGGCGGCAGGGATGGGGCGGTCCGGCTGCGCATCTAAGCCGGGGAAGGGACACCTGGGCACCTCGGGAACGGACACTCTCAGCTATCCTCCATCAGGGTTTGGTTGGCGCCACTTCCTGAGCGCAAGCCGCTGGCTCGGCCAGGTTGGCCGCGACCAGCTGGTCCAGGGCGACTCGCAGGGACTCCATCTGCTGGCAGTCTAGAACATCCCCGAAGTGCTCCTGAACGGAGCGGAGATGCCCCGCCATGGCCGCTCCCAGCCGCGCCCGCCCGGTCGTGGTCAGGACCGCGTAGGCGCCGCGCGCGTCGCTGGGGCAGACCTCGCGGCGGACCAGCCCGACGCCCTCCAGGCGCTCCACCAAGCGGGTCAGGCCGCTGCGGCTGAGCAGCACCCGATCCGCGAGCTGGGCCATCCGCAGCCTGCCGTCTGGGGCCGCGCTGAGCTGGAACAGCACGTCGTACTCGGCCAGGGGGAGCCGCTGGGTGGCCACCAGCTCCCGCTCCAGAGCGCGCGTTACCACCGTGTGGGCCTGCAGGAACGACTGCCACGCGGCCATCGCCTGAGGGGTCAGGCCCGGGGGCTCGGGGGCGGGTTGGATCTGATGTGATTGCATGAGCAAGTATCTCTAGTATATGATTGCATAAGCAATTATGACGCTAGCGGCGTCGCAGACAGCGCAGGAGGAATGTACATGACCTGGAAATTGGACACGGCCCATTCGGCGGTTGAGTTCTCGGTGAGGCACATGATGGTAAGCACGGTCAAGGGGAATTTCAAGGAATTCTCGGTTGACCTGAACCTCGACCCCGAGGATCTGGTCAAGAGCTCGGCCAAGGCGGTGATCCAGGCGGCCAGCATCGACACCCGCGAGCCAGCTCGCAATGGCCACCTCACATCAGCCGACTTCTTCGAGGTGGAGAAGTATCCGGAAATCACCTACCAGAGCCGCAGCGTCAAGGCCCTGGGCGGTGACCGCTACCAGGTCGAGGGCGACCTCACGGTCAAGGACGTGACCCGACCGGTGGCGCTGGAGGTAGCCTTCCTGGGCGTCCAGACCAGCCCTCAGGGGGCGAAGGTGGCCGGCTTCGAGGCCTCCACCAAGATCAGCCGGAAGGACTTCGGTCTGAACTGGAACGTCGCCCTGGAGACCGGCGGAGTGCTGGTCGGTGACGAGATCAAGATTAGCCTTGACATCGAGGCCAACGAGGTCGCCGCGTAGGTCCGATCGGTGAAGTCCGGTGGGGCCGGGGAAACCCGACCCCACCGCACGGACCCTCGGTCGGCACCAGGAGCGCCGGGGCAGCCCTACTCGGCCAGGTCCTCCTCGTCCTCCTCCGGGACCAGATCGAAGGTGGCCCCGGGAGCCAGACGTTGGGAGCACAGGGTGCCCTGCAGATGGTCCGACTCGTGCTGGACGATGCGGGCCAGCCAGCCGTCGAAGTCGCGGACCACTCCCTTGCCGTGGAGGTTGCGGTAGCGCACCCTGACCGCCTCGAATCGACGCACCAGCCCTGCCTGGCCCGGGAGCGAAAGGCAGCCCTCCTGGGCGTCCACCTCACCCGCCTCCGAGACTCGCTGGGGGTTGGCGATGGCGAACCTGTGGCCTTCGTACACCACCACCGCCAGCTGCAGGTTCAGGCCCACCTGGGGCGCCGCCAGCCCCACGCCGTGCCATTCCACACAGCGCTCGAACATCTCGTCCACCAGCCGTCGGAGCCCGCCGTCGAATACCTTCACCGGCTCCGAGTGATGATGGAGGACCGCCGCCGGATCGGTCACCAGCTGCAGCGGAGGGCGCGTCTTCACCAGGAGATTCTCCCAGGCGGCGCCGCCTCGGGGTCAACCAGCAGGCGCAGAGCGCCTTCGCGATCCAGCTCTGGCATCCCCAGGATCTGGCACAGCCAGCCGAGCCGCTCCGGTGCGACGCCCTCCCCGAAGGTGCGGTGGGCGGCGTCGAGGGTTTCGAGTTCGGTCGGGCTGGGCGGTCGCACGCCGATGATGGCCCTGATCAGGGCCGCCTCCCTGGTCAGCTTGAACCCCAGCCCCGCCAACTTGCGACCGCCTACCGACACGTCGCTGAAGCCAGGACACCACGCTCCGGCCACCCGGCCTCGCTCCAGCGCCACCTCCCAGGGCGCCAGGCGCTGCCCAAGGAAGGCCATGAACCCGGCCATCAACTGGTCCAGAGGCCTGGGGAACGGGTCCGGGAGGTGAGCCACGAAGAGCAGGCTCAACCAGCTGTCGCCGCCGGGCCCGACCGTGCCCCCGATGGGGCTGAGGCGCACCTCCCCGATCCCGGCCAGGGCCCGAATCGCCGACTCCAGGTGGGGCCTGCGCCAGATGGCCGATCCCAGGGTGACTCCGGGCGCGTTCACCAGCGGGCACAACAGCACCTGCCAGGGAACGTCCGGGACCAACTCGAGTAGGCGATCGGGCTGCAGCTCCGGGTCTCCCTCTGAGCGCATCGGGGTCACTCGCACCGTCCAGGGGCATCCGGGTGCCCGCTCCCAGGCCGACAATCGCGTCGGATCGCCGGCGCTCATCCACCTTGAACAGGCTCGTCGCCTGCTCCCTGGTCTGGAACCGTCAATCCGGAGCCGTCTGCGGGGTCAGCCCACCGCTCCTGGCCCTCGCCCGGAGGTGGGCGGACAGCGACTGCAAGGAGCGCCTGGCCTGGGTCTCAAGGATGGTCCGGACTCCGAAGCGCGCGGCGATCACCCCCAGGAACCCTCCCGGCAGTTGGTAGCGCAATGACTGAACCACCTCGGTCGACTGCGGCCCCAGCGCGGTGCACTCGATCCTCAGCTCGGCGCTGGCGCCCATGGCGTGGCCGCGACTGGTGACCAGATGGGGGCGCTCGCAGGCGCCGATGATCCACTCGCTGTCCGCCAGCTTGCCACCGGCGACCAGCCGAATCCGCAGGTGGTCGCCCTCCTGCAGCGGGTGCCGGAACGAACCGGCCACCTCACGGACGCCGAACATCCAGCGGTTGGAGTTGCGGACGTCGGCGATGAAGTCCCACACCTGGTCCTGAGGGAACGGAAGCACGATCCGATCGTGCACCTCGGCATCGGCGGTCCCGATCACTTTCATACCACCTCGAGGATATCCCGTACGGTTGTCGCGATGCCCGAGCCAGATCTCTCGGCCCTGACGGAGCTCGCCTATCTGGACCGGTTTGTGCAGTGGGACCTGATCACCGTCAACCCCTGGGGCACCCCCTCGGTGGCGCCGGTGGGGGCCCGGCTGCTGCCCTCCGAAGGCACCATCTGGACATCGACCACGGTCGGCTACGCGGCCAAGCTGCGCAACCTGCGCCTGCACCCCCGGGTCACGCTGCTGCGGGCTCCGGCGGGGGAGCCGGCCCGTCTCCTGCTCGGGGAGGCGGTTGTGGTCCCGGGCGATGGCACCGCCAATCTGACCCAGCTCTTCCGGCTGATGGGTGGGCCCGGCGGTCCTCGGGAATTCTTCGGCGTCACCGCCCAAAGTCCCTTCTGGCGAAGCGTGTATCGCGAGTACTGGAGGCGGGCCCTGATCCGAATCCGGATCGTCGAGGTCGGCAGCCTGGGCCCCAGCGGGTGGGAGATGCGCCGGCTGCGGCCCTGGCGACAGCCCCGGGAGCGCCGCCTGGCGGCGGCCGCCTCAGGTTCCCGTTCGCCCACCGCGGTCGCCGGGCTTGAGATCAAGGGGCGGCAGATGCTCGCCGATGCCCTTCCCAGCGTGCTGGCGCTCGCCTCCGAGGATGGCGGCGCGCCCCTCGCCTTTCCGGTGCGGGCGCGCACGATGGCCGGGGGCGGCCTCCAGGTCCGGGCGCCCGGCCTGCCTGGCCGGCGAGTGCCGAAGGCCTCCCTGGCGGTTCGAGTCTTCGATGACTCCTTCGAGTTCGCTCGAATGGTGGGCTGGATTGGCACTCTGGGGGATGGCGCGGGCTGGCGCGACTTTCAGCCGCGCTCCGTCTATGGACTTGCCAAACCCCCGGGTTTCCTCCCTGATCTGGCGGCCGGCTTGGCGGCCGGGCTGATGAGCGCGCGGTCGGCCGGCTCAGAGGGGGTGAGCCGCCCCGCCGTCGATCTGGCGGCCGCCGACGCGCCCGGTTCCCGGGTGCCCACCCTGGCTCTGCCGGAAGCGGTGTGGGTGGCTCTGCAGCAGCTGTTCGTGCAGGACGCGGCGCTGGCGCCCTGGTATGCCGGGATGGCGTTTCTGGCCCGTTCCCCCGAGGATGGCGGCTGGTTTGGCTACCTGTCCCAGAGGGCCGAGCTGGAGCGGGACTGGGCCCAGTCGCTGCTGGTGCGAGGCGGTCGCCGCGTGGGGGCTGTGAGCCTGGGCCGGGGCCTTCTGGTGGCCAGGCCCCGCACCGTGCGGGCGCGAGCGGAGGCTGCCCGCCGGGATCTGGCCCTGGAACGCTCCCGCAAGCTCCTGCGGCCCGCGCTGCCTCCCAGCCTGAGCTCAGGTCTGGCCCCGCCCCTGGCCGAGGGCAGTCGGGGGCGCGCCCCCCTCCCGGGCCAGACGTCGTGGCTGGGTGCGGCCTTCACCGCCGCCGGCTCCGCCGCGGCCGCCCTGGACCGCATCTTGCCAACCCGTCGCACCTGAGGTGGCCCGAGTGTCTCGTCGGGCGACGCCCTGGAGGCTTGGCCTGGGAGCTCTGGCGCAGGCGGCCGCGGTCCGGGGCAGCTTCAGCCGCCCGGAGCGATTCTGGCCTCTGATGACCACTGCACTCGCGGGCTCGGGGCTGCTGGTGCCCCCCGCCAGGTCCGGGCGCATGCCCTCCGCCCGCTGGTTGGGGGCAGGGGCCGGGCTCGGCGCCGCCGCCTACTCCGCCACCCTGGCCGCTTCGATCCTGATCTCCCGGTCCGGCCTGGGGCGGCGCAGTCTGACCCAGTTCGAGAAGTGCACCGAGTCCGCCCCGAAGGCGGCGGCAGCGGCGCTGATCCTGCCGGCGGCGCTGGGCGAGGAGTGGTTCTGGAGGGAGGGCGTCATCTCCGAGCTGCTGGCGCGCGGGCACACTCGGGGCCGCGTCCTGGGTCAGGCCACCGCCTGCTACGCGCTGGTCCAGGCCGCCTCGCTGGACCCGCTGCCGCCAGCAGGCGCCGTGCTCCTGGGCCTGGTCACGGGCGCGCTCAGGCTGGCCTCGGGCTCGGTCTGGCCCGCCCTGGCGGCCCACGTGGTCTTCTCCGAGTTCACCCTTGTCGCCCCGGGGCTGCTCTCGCCCACCCACCTCGCCGGTGCGAACAAGAGCACAGAGCTGTAACTCATTCGTCGCCGCGATCCCTTCGCTGGGTGGCAATATCTCGGGCGTGGCTGCGGTCATCTCCAACAACTCAGAGGAGCTCACCGAGGCCGCTTGGTCGGAGAACTCCAAGCCTCGTCGCCGCGCTCCGGTGCCCCTGGCCGACGCCTCTGAGCTCGCGGTCAGGGATCTGCTCGGCCCCCATGCCCTTCGGATCACGGCTGAGCCGCTCCGGCGGCTGTCGGACCGAGCCGTGCTCGCCTACGAGTTGACCTGGCGCCTGCCCCGCCTCGATGCTCTGCCATCTCGGGAAGACCTCTGGGAGGCAGCCTCCGCAGCCGGCCTCGTGGAGGCTTTGGACGACGCCCTCCTGAGGGCCCAATTGGCGGTGGCCCAATCGCTCAGGCCGGCTGCGGTGATGATCAGCCTGAACGGCTGGCGCCGGACCCGCCCGGGGCTGTCCAACCTGCTGGCCCAAGCGGCGCGCCGGGCCGATATCCCCGCTTCCCGGGTGGTCTGGCAGCTCAGTGATGATGATCCGTTCTCGGAGGCGGCCCCCTTGGTGGACCTGGCCGTCGATCTCAGGATGCGGGGCTTCAAGGTCGCCTTTCAACATCTCGGCGACGGCCGCACCCGCCTCTCCGTGCTGGCCCGCGCGATGCCCGACATCACCCAGCTGGACCGCAGTCTGGTGGCGGGGCTCGACACCGACTTCGGCACCCGGGCGGTGGTGTACGGACTGCTCGAGTTCAGCCGGCGGGTTGGCACCCGTCTGGTGGCTTCGGGGATCGCGACCAGGAGCGAGCTCGACAGCCTGTCCGCGATCGGGGTTCGCTACGGCATGGGTCCGCTTTTCGGCGCCCCCGAGTCCGCCGCGGGACCGGGGGCGGTGGAGCTGATCCGGCCGCAGCTCATCCTCGATCTCGAGCAACCGCCGGCCCAGATGGATGAGGAGGAGCGGGACCTCAGCCCGATCAGCCTCGCAGCGGCTCCGGTGCGCGCCGGGATCACCGTAACCGACGCCCTGGTCCTGGCCGCCCGGTCGTTTCAGGCGGAGCACGACCCGGTGGTGGTGCTGGAGACGGCGGCGGACCACCTGGGCCGGCTGGTGCCATCCGACGGGCTGGCGGTCTACGAGGCCGACTGGGACTCCCTGCGCTTTCGCCCGATCCTCGCCCGTTCCCTCAGCGAGCCGTCCTACCAGACCGGTGTGATGGGCCACAATTTCCCGATCGGCTCGGGGATCACGGGGTGGGCATTTGACCTGGGTACCCCCCAACTGGTCAACGACGCCGACTCGCACCCCGCGGCCGGGCACGTACCGGGGACTACCAACGACGACGAGTCGATGCTGCTGGTGCCGCTGGTGGCCGGGGACCACCGGCTCGGGATCCTCAGCCTGGTGCGCTTCCGGCGTGATGCCTTCACCTCGGACGACCTCAACATGGCGAGCCTGGTGGGCCACATGGCGGCCGCCGCTTGGCGCAACGCCCAGCTCTATTCGGAGCAGCTCCAGCACGCCATCACAGATCCCTTGACCGGGCTGCTCAACACCCGTTGGCTACGCGACGCCGGCCGGCGCGAGCTGGCCGCGGCCGAGCGGTCGAGCGGCCCCCTGGTCCTGATGATGATCGACCTGGACCGGTTCAAGGCGATCAACGACAGCTGCGGACACGGAGCCGGCGACAACGTTCTGCGGGCGGTGGGGCAGGCTCTCCAGGACTCGGTCCGCGCCGAGGACGCCGCAGTTCGGTACGGTGGCGAGGAGTTCGTGCTGCTGCTGCCAAGCTCCGACGTCGCTGGTGCCCGCCGGGTGGCCAAAGAAATCCGCCGACGGCTGGCTCTGATCCCCCTGCCGCCGGCCTGCGCTGTGACCCGGGTCACGGCCTCGATTGGGATGGCAACGTTCCCGACCCACGGCCGGACGGTCGGGCAGTTGCTGGGAGCGGCTGATGCGGCCATGTACACCGCCAAGCGCCGCGGTGGCAACCGCGCCGTCGCCGTGCCCGCCTGACGAGGGGGCTCGGCTCAGGCAGGGTCCTTGAGGCAGCAGATGGCGCGCTCCGTGGCCGCCAGGACCTTGAGCAGCGCCTCCAACTCATCCTCTTCAAAACGGGCCAGGACCTGCTGCGCGGCCGCTCGCCGGAAGCCGGCCGCCTCGGCGGCGTCCTCGGCTCCTCGGGCGGTGAGCACGATGTGGACCATGCGGCGGTCCTCCGCGTCCCTCTGGCGGGCCACCAGGGCGTGTTCCTCAAGCCGGTCCAGCACCGAACTCACCGAGGGCATGCTGACTCGCAGCATCTCCGCCAGCTGGCCGACCGTGAGGGGGCCGGCCTCGTTCAGCAGCATGAGTACATGCATCTGTCCGGGCGAAAGGTCCTTCTTGGAGAACCGCGCCCCCGGGCCCTGCCGCCAGTGCTGGGCTGACAGCCGGTCGAGGGTGGCCAGTGCCTCCGTGATCAGGTTCTGACGCAGCGGCAGCGGGTTTGGGGAGGGCGGCTGGACCAGCGCCTCGACGCTCACTTGGTGGCCACCAGCTCAGCCTCGTCGGTCTGGGCCGTGGCCACTTCCTTGGGCGCGGGCTTGGAGTGGCTGCCCATGGAGGTGCGCAGCGGGACCTCCTTCATGTACAGGGTGGCCAGCACCGCCACCGCCGCCGCCACCGCACCCAGCCAGAAGCTGCCGCCGATCGCCTGGGCCAAGCTCTGGTGGATGGCAGTCACTATGTCCGAGATGAAGGGTCGGGCCGCGGCCGGCAGGGTGTGCTGGAGCTGGCCGGCTAGATTGCCGACCCCGGTCAGGCTGCTGTTGCTCCCGGCTCCCTTGAAGGCGCTGGTGAGCTGCCGCGGCACCCCGGCGGCGGCCAGGTTCTTGGGCAGCCGGCTGGTGAACGTGGAGGCGAGGTAGGTCCCCGCTATCGCCAGTCCGATCGAACCGCCCATCTGGCGGAAGAATGTGAGGTTGCTGGTGGCGACCCCGATGTACTTCTGGGGCACCGCGTTCTGGACCACCACCGTGTAGGCCGACATGGAGGGACCAACGCCCACGCCCATCACGAACATCCAGGCCCAGAGGGTCCAGTTGCCCACCGTGGCGGTGAGCTGAGTCATCAGGAGCAGGCCGATGGTGGCCATGATCATGGAGCCCACCAGGAGGACCTTGTACTTACCGGTGCGGCTGATCAGCAGCCCGGCCAGCACGCTGGTGCCCATCAGCCCCACCAGGAGCGGCCACACCATGTAGCCGGAGGCGGTGGCGCTGATGTCGCGCACCGCCTGGTAGTAACGGGGCAGGAAGATGACCCCGATGAAGAAGGCGAATGAGAGCAGGAACATGGCCACCTGGGAGGCCGCGTAGGTGCGCACCTTGAACAGGTGCAGGGGCACGATCGGCTCCTTGGCCCGGTGCTCGATGTAGACGAAGACGGCTCCCAGCACCGCTGAGACCGCGATCAGGCCGCCGACTCGCCAGTCGAGCCAGCCCAGCGCTTGGCCGGAACTGCTGTCGAGGCCCTTCTCGGTCAGCCCGATCAGAAGCGGGATGACGGCGGCGGTGAAGACCAGGGTGCCCAGGTAGTCGATCGAGGGGCGCGGGCCCTCCTGTCGGTGGTTGGGCAGGATGGTGGCGATCACGGCCAAAGCCACCAGCCCGATCGGGAGGTTGACGTAGAACACCCAGTGCCAGCTGATGTTGTCGGTGATGAAGCCGCCCAGGAAGGGGCCCACCAGAAAGGCCAGCCCGAAGACCGCCCCGAAGAAACCCTGGTACTTGCCCCGCTCGCGGGGGGTGAAGAGGTCACCGATGATCGCCAGGGAGATCGGGAACAGGGCGCCGGCGCCGATCCCCTGAAGGCCACGGAAGAAGATCAGCTCGGCCATGTTCTGGGACAGCCCGGAGAGCGCCGAGCCGACCAGGAAAACTGAGATCCCGATGATCAGCATCAGCTTGCGCCCGAAAATGTCGGAGAGCTTGCCGTACATGGGGATGGTCACCGTGCTGGTCAGCAAATAGGCTGTCACCACCCAGACGTAGAGGCTGTTGCCCCCCAGGTCGGTGACGATGGTGGGCAGCGCGGTCCCCACCACGGTCTGGTCCAGGGCGCTGAGGAAAAGTCCCAGCATCACCGCGCCGACGATGGCCAGCTTGGCCCGCTGGGAGAGCTCGATCGATGGGTGCACTGCGTCCAATGTTGTTGTCGTCCTCCTGGGGATGGCTCTGTCCTGTCGGCGTCCCCAAAAGCTTAGCTAAAACATAATAGTTATGTCAAAGCTAAATACGGAGCACGCTCTACGACCCCCGCTCCGGACCGTCTTGGGGCCTTCCCGCTCGGGTGCCAGCCGTACCGGTAAGCCTCGGGCCCGGCACGTTTTCGCCGCCGGACCTCGCCTGCCGTCCGCTCAGGTCACCGTGACCGGCGCCCGAAATCCGAGGTCCCGGAGGAGCAGGTTCGGCAGCAGCTCCCGGAGCCCGTCCGCGAGCTCGGCGCGGCGCCCCTGATCGCCCCGCAGGCGCAGGTGGGGTCCCCGCAGGGCGGCCAGTTCGGCGTGGGCGGGGAGCTCCTCCAGCAGGGTCGCCAGTAGGCGGGTCACCAGCCTGGCGGCGGCGTCGCTGAGGCGCCGGTCGCGG
>JABEUU010000134.1 GCA_013044295.1 Candidatus Dormiibacterota bacterium | reverse complement strand
GCGCAGGGCCTTGGAGATCGCGGCCTGGAAGTTGCGCCCGATCGCCATCGCCTCGCCGGTGGACTTCATCTGGGTGCCCAGGCGGCGGTCGCCGTGGGGGAACTTGTCGAAGGGCCAGCGGGGAATCTTGACCACGCAGTAGTCGAGGCTGGGCTCGAAGGCGGCCGAGGTGCGCTGCGTCACCTGGTTTTGGATCTCGCGGAGGCTCAGCCCGAGCGCGATCTTGGCGGCCACCCGCGCGATTGGGTAGCCGGTCGCCTTCGAGGCCAGCGCCGAGGAGCGGCTGACCCTGGGGTTGACCTCGATCACGAAGTAGTTGCTCGAGTCGGGGGCGAGCGCGAACTGGACGTTGCAGCCGCCCTCGATCCCCAGCGCGGAGATGATCCGGAGCGCCGCCGAGCGCAGCTGCTGGTGCTCCTTGTCGGTCAGGGTCTGGCTGGGGGCCACCACCACCGAGTCCCCGGTGTGGACCCCCATGGGGTCGAGGTTCTCCATGTTGCAAACGCAGATGCAGCTGCCATCTCCATCGCGCATCACCTCGTACTCCAGCTCCCGCCAGCCCAGCAGAGCCTGCTCCACCAGCACCTGGGTGATGGGGCTGGCCCGGAGGCCCCGGGCCACGATCTGCTCCAGCTCCTCGTCACTGGTGGCGATCCCGCCGCCGGTGCCGCCCAGGGTGAAGGCGGGCCGCACCACCAGGGGCAGCCCGACCTCGGCGGCGAACTCGACCGCCTCGGCGACGCTGTTCACCGTGCGGGACGGCGGCACCGGCTCCCCGATCGCCAGCATCCGGCGCTTGAACCGGTCCCGGTCCTCGGAGTCGCGCACCGCTTCCAGCTGCGTTCCGAGCACCCGCACCGAGTGGCGCGCCAGGACCCCCTGGTCGTCGAGCTGGACGGCGAGGTTGAGGGCGGTCTGGCCGCCCAGCCCGGCCAGCAGGGCATCGGGGCGCTCCAGAGCGATGACCCGCTCGACCGACTCCACGGTGAGGGGCTCCAGGTAGACCCGGTCGGCGGTGTCCTCGTCGGTCATGATGGTGGCCGGGTTGCTGTTGACCAGCACCACCTCGACACCCTCCTCGCGCAGGGAGTGGCAGGCCTGAGTCCCGGCGTAGTCGAACTCGGCGGCCTGCCCGATCACGATTGGGCCACTGCCCAGGACCAGCACCTTGCGGGGCCGTGAGCGGGTTGTCGCCGGGGCCGGTGCCGACTCCGGCCGCTGCTCACCCCGGCAGAGAGCCAGGAACTCGTCGAAGAGGTGCTGGCGGTCCTGCGGCCCGGGGCTTCCCTCCGGGTGGTACTGAACTGAGATCACCGGCAGCTGCCGGTGCCGGAGGCCCTCCACCGAGTCGTCGTTGAGGTTGCGTTCCGAGACAAACCAGCCTGAGCCCTCTGGAATGCTCTCCCCGTCGACCTGGAACTCATGATTTTGGGGGGTGACGAAGACTCTGCCGGTGGTCTCGTCCCGGACAGGGTGATTGCCCCCGTGGTGCCCGAAGGGGAGCCGGCTGGTGGTCGCCCCGATCGCCCGGCCCACCAGCTGGTGTCCGAGGCAGATCGCCAGCACCGGGTAGCGGGCCAGGACCTCCCGGGTGAGCGCCAGCTCCGAGGGGAGCTGGGCCGGGTCGCCGGGTCCGTTGGTCAGCACCACCCCGTCCGGGGCCAGGCGCTCCAGATCGGCTGGGGTGGCGGAGTGGGGCAGCACCCACACCTCGGCACCTCGGCTGACCAGTGACCGCAGGGTGTTGTGCTTGACGCCAAAGTCGATCACCGCGACCCGTGGCCGCTGGTCGCCCACGCCACCGCTGGCGCCGCGCCGCAGGGCTGGATGGAGCGGCTCGCTGGCCTGGTAGGGCTCCTGGCAGGAGACCTCAGCGACCAGCCTCTGCTGGGAGACCCCGGGCGACTCGAGGGCCAGTCGCAGGAGCTCGCCGTGATCCCGCCCGTCCCGCGGGGCCAGCACCCCCTTGAGGGTCCCGTGGTCGCGAAGGTGGCGGGTCAGCGCCCGGGTGTCGACCCCGGTCAGCCCCGGGATGCCCTGGCGCTCCAACCAGCTGGCGAATGTCTCCTGCGCCTGCCAGTGGGGGGAGGTGGGACTCGCCTCGGCGACGATCACCCCCCGGGCCCAGGCCCGGGTCGACTCCATGTCAACTTGGGCACAGCCGACGTTGCCGATCAGGGGCTGGGTGAAGACCACGAACTGCCCCGCGTAGGAGGGATCCGTGAGCACCTCCTGGTAGCCGGTCATGCAGGTGTTGAAGACCACCTCGCCGAAGGCCTGCTGGGACGCCGCCCCCAGCCAGGTGCCCTCGAAGCTGGCCCCCGACTCAAGGACCAGGATCCCCCGGGGCCGCGGGCTGCCCTCAGTCAAGTCCGATCTCGGCGCCCAGGCCAGGGCTTACGTACACCGGGCGGCCCCGGGAGAAGGTCGCCAGCACGGTGCCGCGCAGCTCCTGGTGCCAGAAGGGCGTGTTGGTCCCCAGCGAGATCCACGAATTCCGGTCCGGAGTCCAGCTCCCGGCCGGGTCGAACCAGGTCAGATGGGCCGGCTTTCCGACCTGGATCCCAGTGTCCGGGAGCCCGTCCGCGGCCGGGCCCAGGACCCTGAGGGGGCCGGCGGTGAGCGCTGCCACGATCCGGGCCAGATTTGTTCCGGAATCCGGGTGGCCGAGCACCACGGAGAGAACGGCCTGGACTCCGCTGAACCCCGGCGGGCGTCTCTGCAGGTGATCGGTGGGGACCTCATGGGGAGCGTGGTCACTGGCGATGGCGTCGATGGTGCCGTCCAGCAGACCCTCCCAGAGCGCGGCTCGATCCTCTTCGGTGCGCAGGGGCGGATTGCAGGTGAGCGTGAGCCCGGGGAGGTCGGGGTCCCGCATGAAGCCGCTCAGCATGAGGTGGTGGGGGGTGACCTCCGCCGTGAGGGCCAGCCCCTCGGCCTTGGCCTGGCGCACCAGGGTCACGGAGGTGGCCGTGGTCAGGTGCTGCAGGTGGAGCCGGCCCACCTCGGCCGCCCGCAGCGCCGCGATCGAGGATGTCACGGCCGCCTCCTCCGCCTCGGCGGGGCGCAGGGCCCAGGTGGTGGGGTCGCTCCCCGCCCACTCGTTGGCCATCGCGATGATCCGCTCGTCCTCGGGGTGGATGGCGACCAGGCGGTCCAGGGCATGGGCGCGGGCCAGCCCCTCCGCCAGGATCCGCTGGTCGCAGCCGTGGCGGCCGTCGTCGGAGAAGCCAGCGGCGCCGGCCGCGACCAGGCCCTCCATGTCGACCAGATCTTGGCCGCCCAGACCGGCGCTGCAGGCTCCGAACTGCAAGATGGGAATCCTGCCCCAGGCCCGGTTCTTGCTCTGGGCTTGGCGCAGCCGCGGCGCTGTGTCCAGCGGGGGTTGCAGGTTGGCCATGGCGCAGATCGCCCCGAAACCGCCCGCCGCGGCGGCCGCGGTGGCGTTGGCGATCCGCTCCTTCCAGGGCTGCCCAGGTTCGCGCAGGTGGCAGTGAAGGTCGAGGAAGGCCGGCGCGACCACGCTGCCAGGGTGCTCCAGGACCACTCCACCGGGCGGGAGGGCCACCTTGTTCGCG
>JABEUU010000133.1 GCA_013044295.1 Candidatus Dormiibacterota bacterium | reverse complement strand
GCGTCAAGCGCACAGTGCACCGCAACTGGCCCCGCCCAACCAAACGCTCCGGGGAAGGCATCCGGATACTTGCGGCACCCTAACTAAACAGTATTGGACTTAAACGTGACGATTGAACGAGCAATTGACCAGTCCACGTTGCCCCCTGTAAGAGGAGCGAGAAATTCGCCCCCTATAGAAGGAGCCACTTTTTTGGGCCCAGATGGGACCGGGACAATCGGATTTCTCTAAATTATGGAAGATTCCGGTGATCACTATGTCCGCCCGTACGGCCGACTCGGCGCTTCGCGCTCGTCGACCTCGGGCGGTAAGGCATGAAATTTGCAGACTCAAAAATCGAAATCTGTCGATACTTTCTATACATCAAGCAAGGTCTCGACCACTGGATCGTCGAGTACCGCGAGGACACCTCGAAGCGGTGGGTGCGGCTCGACCCGGAAATTTTGGGCCAAGACGTGCTCGACCACCCCGAGGACCTTGGGCCCGGGGAGTTCCTCACCGGCGGGGAGGCGTGGAGCGCCTTTCGGCAAGGGAAGATCGATCCGGCCAGCTTCGGGGTGTACGGCAGCGAGAACTGGGGCCCGGGCGAGATCCGCGGCAACGCCGTGAAGGATCTCGCCGCGCTCAACAAGGTCGAGATGCTCCCCTGGGATACCTGGGGCCGCATGGAAGACGCCTACAAGGGCGAGACCGGCCCCGACTACGACGAGCTGCTCGACACCTTGGCCGCCGCTTGCGCCGCCGACGACCCCGCTGGCATCACCACCCTCTACGCCCGCAACGACCTGACGGTCCCCCCAGAGCTGAGCTGCTGACACCCAAGTAGCAGCTTCTCGGTGGTGGATCGGTTACCGGACGCCGGTCCTGTTGTGCGGACGTCGGGCTGAGGAGCTGACTTGCTGGAAGAATGAGGGGATGTCAGTTGAGACGATCGGTCCGGCGTATTCGACTCGCCCGCTCACCGCTGGCACCTGGGCGGACTTCGTCGAGCTGGTGGAGGCGAACAACGGCGTCTGGGGCGGCTGCTGGTGCATGGGATTTCACCCTGAGGGGCTGGGGGACAGGAGCAGCGTAAGCCGGAACCGCACGCTCAAGCAGGCGCACGTGCGGCAAGGCACAGTCCACCAGATCCTGGTTTTTGACGGCGAGACGTGCGTGGGGTGGTGCCAGTACGGCTCTCCGGCTGAGTTGCCGCGGATCAACAATCAGAAGGCCTACGAGAAAGAGCTGATCGAGCTGCCGGACTGGCGGATCGGCTGCATCTTCACCGGCAAGGGCCACCGACGCAGCGGAGTTGCGCGGGTGGCCGTGGCCGCCGCCCTTGATGCCGTCAAGGAAGCGGGTGGCGGGCTCGTGGAGGCCTACCCCGAACAGGTCGATGGTCGAGGACCTCAGCGGGGGGCGTACTTCCACACCGGCCCAGAGAACCTGTTCGAGGAGTTCGGGTTCGAGCGCGACCGACGGGTCGCGAAGTGGCGCTGGGTGATGCGCCGTCGCGTGCCTTGACCACCTCGTTCGGGGGCGAACTCAGACTGCTGCGGCAACGCCCGGTCAACGATCCCTCTGCGGCACGTACACGCGTTCATCACGATGGTTGTCACCGCCAGCCCGTAGGAGGTTTGATTTTATGGGACTTGGCCATCTAGCATCTACAGGCCGCGAACCCCGTCGATCGTTTCTCGGATGATGTCGGCGTGGCCAGCGTGTCGGGCCGTCTCTTCAATCATGTGAAGCAACACGTAGCGCAGGTTGCAGTCGACCACGTCAGGTCTGGCGCCGGGTGCGTCGAGATCGTTGGCGGCGGCGATCCGACGAGACTGCTCGACAGCAGCCAGGTAGCGGGCAATCCAGTCCTCCACCGTGTCCCGCACGTCCACGAAGAACTCCTCGTCCTGTGCGCTCGGCTCCCTTTCCGGCCAGCCATCCGGTAGGTCCCGGCCAGCGAAGACGCCTTGGAACCAGCGCTGTTCCCAGGTGGCTGAGTGCTTGAGTAAGCCGAGGAGGGAAATCGAGCTGACCGTCACCCGTCGACGGGCGTCTGCATCGCTTACACCTTGCACCTTGCGGATCAGCGCGTCTCGCTGGTTATCAAGGAATCCGTTGAGCGCGTCTCGCTCGTTAGTGGTCGATATCCAGGCCGGCATGCGCACACGATAGCGCGGGGCTGCTGGCCGACGTGGACGGCTGCCCGTTACCCGTCGACAGCCTCTCGGTAGGACTCAGCGCCCATCGGGGCGGCGGGGCACTGAGCCCCAGCTCGAGCAGTCCGACTCGGTTTGGGCGAGTGATAGATTTTCCCACCATGACTGAGTTCGGACCAGCGTCGTGGCCGCCCGTCCCGATCAGCACCGACCGACTCGTGCTTCGTGAATCAGAGGGCCGGGACCGTGCCGCGTTCATCGAGTTGTTCGCGTCGCCAGACGTGGGAACCTATCTCGGCGGCTCTCGAGAGCGCAGCGAACTCGAACGGGAAATACCCGAGACGCCGGGACGGCGCCCCGGCCTCTTCGTCGTCGACTTCCGCGGTGCGATGATCGGCATCGTCACGCTTGATCGGCGCGACACAGCCCGTCCTGGTCACGTGCGGCCCGAAGCCGACGAGTTCGAGCTTGGTTACATGTTCCTGCCGGACGCGTGGGGATGCGGGTACGCCACCGAGGCGTGCATGGCAGTACTCGACTGGTTCGCCAGCTCGCTGCCCGGCGAACCAGTCGTGCTCTGCACCCAGACCGCTAACGTCCCCTCCATGCGCCTAGCGGCGAAGCTGGGGTTCAGCGAAGTTGAGCGGTTCGAAGAGTACGCCGCCGACCAGTGGTTCGGCATCTGGACCCAGGCTACAGCCTCTGAGGGCCTGGTCAGCCGATATCCCTCACCTCCCCTCCGGCCGCCCACTGGGACCGTCCCGTAGAGCCATCCGCTTTCGCTACACCCGTGGGCTTGGGTCGGGGCGTTTTGGTGGTGGCTTTCCGGAACGCCGGGCGTCGGCGGATGCCGCCTCTGTGAGCACGGCGGAGAGCCGGGCGACGGCTCCGGTGTATGCGTGCTCGGGCGGGGTGCCGTAGCCGACGACCAGTGCGGGCAGGTGGGCGGTAGTCATGGCGTAGGTGCCGAGCCCGGTGAGTGCTAGGCCGTGGTGGGCGGCGGCGGTGATGATCTCGTCCTCTTGGCGGTCGGAGGGCAGCTCGATGAGGGCGTGGAGGCCGGCGGCGATGCCGGTGACCCGGACTGCCTGGCGCCCCAGGGCGCCCACGAGGCGGTCCCGTCGTTTCCGGTAGGCCAAGCGGGAGCGGCGCAAGTGACGGTCGTAGACGCCTGTGGTGATGAGCTCGGCCAGCGTGAGCTGGTCCAGGCTGGCGCTGTGGCCGTCGGCCAAGGCCTTGGCTGAGATCACGTCGTCGACGAGGTGGGCATGGAGGGTAATTAACGCTTGTGACGTCCCCTTTCAGTTCGAGAATGGAGACGCAAAGACTCCAAGTTGTTGAATCCAATCAAGGACCTGGTTCCATGAGGAAACTATTGGGGCTGCGATTTTGTCGTTTTCCGCAGCAATGTCATGTCCTCGTCGTACGATGAGGGAACGATGTGGCAAGCTCCTGATATTCAAGACGTCGCGACAGAGGT
>JABEUU010000003.1 GCA_013044295.1 Candidatus Dormiibacterota bacterium | reverse complement strand
GGTAGACTACCGGAGGAGGTACAAGAGTGAGCAGACCCGGCCTTGCCCTCTACGCGGTCGGGATGGTGGTCCTCATCGTGGCCGTGGACGTCGCATTCCTGAGATACCGACCCGTGGAACGGCTGATCGTGAATGTTGGGATTGTCGCGGTCTTTGGGGCTGTCTACCTAATATTCCTCAGGCGGTCATAAACAGCCACATGAGCCTCGACAACTCGACCATCCGCGTCCACGAGCAAGTTGGGTCGCGACTAACCTGTTGTCCCGCTGCCTTAAACGTTTCACCAGGTCCCGTCGGCCGGAGCCGGTGGCAGGAGCTTGGCGGACGACCGCGCGACCGCCGGTGAGGCTTGGAGGCAACGGCAGACTTTTCGGCAACGGGATACTGGTTTCTGGTTTACCCGCGCCAGCTGTCCGGCCCTCGAGCTTTCGCCTCTGGCCCGGCGGTTCCGCGCCCTGAATCAAAGGCCATCTGCGGTGACGTCTGCCACCGGCCTAGCCTCTTCCCCGCCCCCGAGGACTACCGCAGGGCCAACAGTGGCAGTCCGAGCGGCTTGGTCGGCAGCGACCCCGCCGAGCGAATCCTAGCCAAGGATCCCAACGGGCGGGGTGGCCTTTCGGGGAATCACCACCCACAGCCGCTTCCCATCGCTGGCGAGCTTGCCATCTGGCTCATCGTGGCCCTGTAGTCGGGCCCAACCCATCCTCAACCAGGAGCCGGAAAGCTCACCGTCAGCTCGACTCTGCCCAGGTGTGAGCGGGTGCCGGGGGGTGGACTCTGGGCGACCACCGTACCCACTGGCAGGCGGGGATTGGGGCGCCGCGTGTCTTGATAGCTATGTGGGAGTGCTTGGCGACAGAGGCCGCCTGCCTTGAGGTGAGTCCCAGCATATCCGGAATGCGGCCCTTTGAGAACCGCACTAGCGGCTGGAACTGCGCCTGGTGGACCGACCCCAGTGACGCCAAATCCATCGGCGTCCTCCAGACAAAGGACACATATTCAAATCGCCCGGGAGGTGCCGGAAAGGTCACCGGCATGAGCAGCACCAAGGCACCTCCGCGGCGGCCGTCGCCTTGAAAGTGACCAGCGATTTCCACCACGTAACCGTCACCGTCGAAGGGGACTCCGAATGGTGATGGCAGGTTCTCTCGCTGCAGCCAGCTCGCCACCGCCGGCGCGGAAGATCGCACCCATTGGAGAGGGTTGGGCTGGTACGCGTTGCCCCAGTTGAACACTGTCTCCAAGGTCAAGGCCTCAATCAGTCGGGGCGGTCTGACCGTCACCTGCGGTCTCCCGGAGCCCGAGATGGTCACCAGCACAACCGCAGCCAGCACAGCGATCCGGATCAGACGCCCGGTCCTCTCACCGGATCGTGCTCTTGGCGCCGCCATCGGTGCGGAAACCCGCGACGAATCCCGGGCCCCGCTCACGTCCGTCGTGGGCTGGCCGCCCTCGTCCTCCCCACACGCGGTGTCAAACCTCGCGCTGACCAGATTCGCTGAACGGTGGTGGGGCTGACTCCCTGCGCTCTGGTCGTGGGCTGATAGCTCCATGGGGTGGCGCCAGGAGGGGTTTCATGAAACGTGGCCTCCATCTTAGTCGCTGGATCGACGGCTTGGGCCCGCGACCGCCCTCACCAGACTTTGCCAGCCCTGCCCGGGCGGAGCGCTTCCGACTGGGCTTCACGCTGGTCGGCGACCAGACTGACGTCGCCGCGATCCCAGAATTGACCCGGCCCTCCGCAGCCAGCGGCAGGGCCCCGGCTGGGATAACCCGCCGACGCGCTGTCGTCCGGGACCGAGCCAACCTCCGCCTCGCCTGCTCTTGGCCGCTGGTCAACGGCAAGGCACGGACAGCTCGTCTCACTCCCTGAGCCTTCCCCAAACCGCAGCCATTCACAACCCACCGGGGTGCGCCATGTGGTGGCGCGCGAGCAGGGCCAGCGTGGGCCCGGTCGACCGCGGCCGCCCCGGGCCCCGGCTATCCGGTAGTCTGGCGCCATGGAGCTGGGCCGTTTCGGCGTTTGGACCTCCGCCCTGGATCGGCAGCCGGCCGCGGTCGTGAGGTCGGCCGTCGGGCGGATCGAGTCGCTCGGGTTCGGCGCCCTCTGGGTGGGCGAGAGCTATCGCCGCGAGATCTTCGCCAACTCGTCGCTGCTGCTGGCCGCCTCGGACAAGATGGTGGTGGGGTCGGGCATCGCCAGCATCTGGGCCCGGGACGCCCAGGCTATGCGCGCCGGACAGCTGACCCTCGACGAGGCGTACCAGGGCCGCTTCCTGCTGGGGCTGGGTGTCAGCCACGTGCCCCTGGTGAATCCACGGGGCCACGCCTACGACCGCCCCTACTCAGCCATGCGTGCCTATCTGGATGCCATGGATCAGGCGCAGTACGACGCCCCCATGCCGCTCGAGCCACCCCTCCGGGTGCTGGCCGCGCTGGGGCCGCGAATGCTGGAACTGGCGGCCGCTCGCGCGGACGGAGCCCACCCCTACTTCGTGCCGGTGGAGCACACCCAGGCGGCCCGGGCGATCCTGGGCCCGGGCAAGCTCCTCTGCCCGGAGCAGGCGGTGGTCCTGGAGCCGGACCCGGGGGCGGCGCGGGCGATCGCGCGCCGGCATACCTCCGCCTACCTTCGCCTTCCGAACTACCGCCACAATCTGGAACGGATGGGCTTCGGGTCGGATGAGCTGGAAGGCGGTGGCAGCGACCGCCTGGTGGACGCGGTGGTTGGCTGGGGCGATGTCGGTCAGGTCGCCGCCAGGGCCAGGGAGCATCTCCAGGCGGGGGCAGACCACGTGGCCATCCAGGTGATCGCCGCCGACCCCGCCGAGGCGCCGTTGGCGGAGTGGGAGGCTCTGGCTCACGAGCTCGGGCTGGACCCGCGGGAGCGTCCCCGGTAGGGACCAGCCAGGGTCGGCCAGTGGGACGCCTCTCCCGCTCGCTGGTCTGGGGCCGCGTCCGGGCGCGGCCGCCTCCCTCGCCCGCCTTTTGGCCGGCTGCTGCCCGAGCGGGGCGTGCGGTACTCACCGCCTGTGGGCTACAAGGACAGGTCGTCGTAGACAGATCCCCGACCGCGGCGGTGGCGGTGGCCATCATCTGGATGGACCATCTCGGCCACCCGCTGGGGCCGGGTCCCGGGGCCCGCTCGGCGCCAGGCCGGTGGCGGGCTGCCCGGTCTGGTCGCCCGCGGCAGTCTCCGCCCGGTTGGTGCCGACGACGGGCGCGCCCGCCGCGCTCTGGGCTGCCGGGGAGCCGGGGTCAGGGAGCGCAGGAACGCCAGACCGCCTCGTCTGGCCAGCCTGGGCGCGCGGGCCCTGCCCTGGGCGAAGCTCCAGCGCAGGCCGCGTCCGAGGGTGTCCTGGTAGACCGCCAGGAAGAAGAGGACCGCCAGGATCACGAGCACCAGTCCCCACTCCACCAGGCCCGCCCCCTGGCGCGCTCGGATCGCGGCCAGTTGCCGGGCGGCGCGGGCCTTGGCCTGGGCCACCTGGTATGCCAGCTCCTGGGTCCTGAGTTTGGCGATCTGGGGCGCGAACGCCAAGATGCCGTTGTTGATCCCCTGGGCCAGCGCCTCCCGGAAGGCTGGCTCGGCCAGCAGCACCGAGTCCTTCTGGTTGCTCATGAAGCCGGCCTCGATGGTGACCGTGGGCATGGGCGCGTGCACCCACAGCTGCGGCAGGGGTTGCACCCCCCGGTTGCCCATCCCGAAGGCGGCGATGGAACGCCCCAGTCCGGCATCGATGGAGTTGGCGAAGGGCACGTCGAAGCTGTGGGGAGTGAACACCGTCACCCCCTCCAGCGAGGTGGTGCTCCAGTCGTTGACCCAGAGGCTGACGAAGACGTTGGCGTGGTTGTTGTCCGCCACCGCCTCGGCCTGGGGGATGCTGACGAAGACATCCTTGGTGCGGCTCATGACGACCTTGACGCCCTCCGCCTCCAGCAGCTGGCGCAGGTCAAGGCCGACGCTGAGGGTCACGTTCTTCTCCTCCAGTCCGTTGTAGGGGGAGATGGCGCCCGGGTCGTAGCCGCCGTGGCCGGGATCAATGGCGACCACGTATGGCTTTGGGGCCGTGACTGGGACCGTACTCTTCTGGGCGTGAGAGGACGCGAGTACCGTCCCGGGAACGAGAGCGGCACAAAGGCCGACCCCGAGGGCCAGGGCGACGATGTGGAGAGGACGAATTGGCCCGTGGCGCATGGCGCTAGGGGGAGTATAGGCGCTGGCCTCTAGTTGGCAAGCGCCGGGCACCGCGGCTCGAGCCTTACCGGGGCCCGGTTGTTGGGCGGCGGGGCGCGCACATCCCCGGCCGACCACTTAGAGTTGGCCAGATGAGCGATGAATCCAGCTTCATGATCACCCACCTGATCGACGCCCTCCGGGACGTGCTGCCTGCCACTGAGTCAGATCAGCTGGACCAGTACGCATTGCAGGCGGCCCACGCGGGCTCCGCCAAGTCCGCCGAGTGGCGGCGGGCCATCGCCTGTGCCCGGTGGTCGGATCGGATCGTCGCCCTGCCCGCGCACCGACATCTGCAAGCCGAGGCTGCCAAGTCGATCGAGGCGGTCCGCATCGCCGAGACCACGGCGGCTTTCCAGCTCGGGCAGCTGGTGGCCGCCGAATCTCGCTCAGGTGTCTCGCCTGAGTTCGCCGCCGAGCTGGACTGGGTCTATGAGGCAGTCCATGTCGCCGGCAAGGTGGCCCACGAGATCGGCTGGCCGGCAGTTCCGTGGCGGCAGCTGCTCGAAGAGATGCTCGCCGTCCCCAACAGCTGACCTTGTCAGGGCGACTTTCTGGGAGAGTCCCCGAGGGGCGCAGGTCAGGCGTGTTTGGACCCCGCGGCGGTGGAGTGCGCGAGGTTCGCTTTCGCCAAGGCGCGGGCATGGACGGCTCAACTGAGCGGGGACCAGGCGCGCCGTCCGCCGCCGGTGCCGTCCCCGGTCCATGTCCCCGAGGATCGGCCTGCGCCCGGAAGCGCGCCCGCTTTCCCCGGCGGGGGCAAGACTGACCCGCCCGCGCACGTGGCTCTGGTGAACCGATGATCGGCAGCGCTCAGCCCGCGCCAGAGTGGTGGCTAACTCTGGGTCCCAGATCCGGCGACCGGATCACCGCCGCATCAGGGAACCTCTCGTTCTCCCCTCCGTATCAGGTCAACTGGTTGGTGTGCCGGGCGAGTTGCGCTGGGGGTCCGGTGATCACGCCGTCCCGTCGGCCCATGCTGTGGAGAGAAGCGGTACCCTTCAGTCCCCGCGGCCAAGTGCTCGGGCGCTCCTTCAGTCGAGGGGGCTTTTGTCAACGGACAGTCGGAAATCCCGGTAGGCGGTCATGATCCGTGCCAGACCGGGCAGGGGCTTCCCGTCGGGGCGTCGAGGCACTCTGGTTGTAGCGGCCTTGGTCGCGGTCATGGCGGTGGCGATCACCGGCTTGGTGCTCAGCCACCCATCGACCGGAGCCGGGTGCTTCAGCTTCGGCCCTCACTCAGAGCAGGTATCGGCGTGCTCAGTTGCTCCGGCCGGGTCGACGGGTTGAGCAGTGGCAGCTGATGCCGGCCAGTTCTCGACTCGGCGGAGCGGATCGACGCGGGAAGGCTCCCCTCCCCGGCGCGCAAGATCCGCCGTTTGTTAGGCGCCTTGTCCGCCAGCGTGGCCGAGGGCCGCAGGCGATCCATGGCCGGTCCCTCTCACCGGGTCGCCGCGAATAGACCCGGACTCGCGGGCGAGCGCAACTCCTTGGGTCAGGCCGGAGCTGGGTGGCGGCTCAGTGGGACTTGGGGCTGGGCGGAGGG
>JABEUU010000132.1 GCA_013044295.1 Candidatus Dormiibacterota bacterium | reverse complement strand
GGGCGGGGTCGCTCGGCGGTCCAGCTGCTACTGGCGGGCCTCAAGGTGGTCCCCTCGCTGGCGACCGGGGCGATCGATGTCGACGCCGTCCTTCGCCAGAACCCGAGCGTGGTCTGCGTCGACGATCTGGCGGTCCGTGACCTCAACACCGGCGAGGCCCGCTACCAGCAGGTCGAGCGCCTGCTGGACGCGGGGATCAACGTGGTTGGTGCCGTGGGGGTGATCGACCTCCCCGGTTTTCAGGTTGCCCGGGATGCCCTGGTCGGATATCGTGACGACTCCGACGGCCAGACCGCGGTCCTGCCCGATGCGGCGCTGGATCGAGCCGAAGAAATCGAGTTGGTCGATCTACCCCCGGCGGAGCTCCGGGAGCGGGTGAGATCGGGCTGGATCGTGGACGCCCCACGGGTGGCGGCCGCCTTGCGGTCGTTCCAGGAGGACCTCTTGGAAGAGCTCCGCGGGGCCGCGATGCGAAGGGTCGCGGGGCACACCGAGCAGCGGCTCCAGCGCTACATTGCCACCAAGTCGATCCGCACGGTGTGGGCGGTGCAGGAGCGAATCGCGGTGGCTCTGCGCCCCGATCGTGTGGACCTGGCGCGCCGGCTGTTGGAGTCAGGCATTCGCATGGCCCGGCGCGAGGACGCGACCGTGGTCCTGGTCACCGTGACCCCGGACCGCCCGAGCCGAGCCGAGGTGACAGCGATCGAAGAGCTTTCGAAGCTGGCGGCAGCTCACGGGGTGCACTTGGTACCGATGACAGAGCAGGGCGGGGTGGCGGAAACCCTGGTCAGCTGGGCGGAGACCCACCAGGTCACCACCATCATCATGCCCGCTCCTCGGATTCGGCGCCGACTTCCCTGGGAGCGCCCGGTAGCGCTGGAGGTGATTCGCAGGGCCCGCGACACCGACATCCACATCCTCGGGACCAGACTCATCCCGGAAGCGGTCAGCGCAGGCGGGACAGTGCCAAGTTGAGCTGGAGCACGTCGACGTAGGCCGGGCCGAGGAAGCCGAGTTCCGGCCCCTGGGTCTGGCTCTGGATGAGCCGTCGCAACCTGGCGGCAGACAGACCAGTCGCACGTGCCACCATGGGGATCTGCGCCAGGGCGTCCGCGGGAGTGATGTCCGGATCAAGTCCGCTGCCGGAGGTGGTGACCAGGTCGGCGGTTGGCTTGACCCCGTGCTGCTGCCAGTACCTGATCAGGCCCCGAGTCTGCGCCACCAGCACCTTCGATCGGGGCCCGAGGTTGCTGGGCCCGGATGAGCCCGGCTGCCCATTGGCCACCAAGGGGTTGTCGGAATCTGGGCGGCCGTGAAACCAGCCTGGTCCGGTCCAGCGCTGGCCGATCAGGGTCGAGCCATCCGGGCCGATCGAGCCATTGGCCTGACTTGGGAACAACACCTGGGAGACTCCCGTCCCGACCAGGGAGTAGCCGAGGCCGAATACCACCATGGCGATGAGGGTTAGGACTACGGCGCCGCGCAGCTGGGCCAGCATTGGGTATTGGCTCCTTGTGGGTCAGTAGAGATGGGTGGCGGTGAGCAAGAGGTCGATCAACTTGATCCCGATGAAGGGAGTCAGAATGCCGCCGACTCCGTAGATGAGGACGTTGCGGCGGAGCACCGAGGCGGCTCCTGACGGCCGCCAGCGCACCCCTCGAAGGGCGAGCGGAATCAGGGCTACGATGACCAGAGCGTTGAAGATCACCGCCGCGAGCACCGCGCTCTGGGGGCTGTGCAGCCGCATCACATTGAGGGCCTGGAGCTGCGGGTAGGTGGCCGCGAACAGGGCGGGGATGATGGCAAAGTACTTGGCAACGTCATTGGCGATGGAGAAGGTGGTGAGGGCACCCCGGGTGATGAGCAGTTGCTTGCCCACCTCGACCACCTCGATCAGCTTGGTGGGGTTGGAATCCAGGTCCACCATGTTCCCCGCTTCCTTGGCCGCAGTGGTCCCCGTGTTCATGGCGACGCCAACATCCGCCTGAGCCAGGGCGGGAGCGTCGTTGGTGCCGTCTCCAGTCATGGCGACCAACTTGCCACCCGCCTGCTCCTGTCGGATGAGGGCCATCTTGGTCTCCGGGGTGGCCTCGGCCAGGAAGTCGTCCACACCGGCTTCGCGGGCGATCGCAGCCGCCGTGAGCGGATTGTCGCCCGTGATCATCACAGTCCTGATCCCGGCCTTGCGCAGTTCCGCAAACCGCTCCGCGATCCCTGGCTTGACGACGTCCTTCAACTCGATGACACCCAGCACCTCCGGCCCGTCGGCGACCACCAGAGGAGTGGACCCTACCCCCGCGATCCGGTTGACCACCTCCGCCAACTCATCGGGGGTCCTCCCTCCCAAGCCCTCGGCCCACCTGCGGACCGCGTCGGCGGCGCCCTTTCGGATCTGGCGATCGCCGATGTCCAGGCCAGACATCCTGGTGTTGGCGGAGAAGGGAACGAAGAGGGTCGGCCCGGTCGGGACCGCATCGGCGATCTCGAACCTGTCCCGCGCGAAGGCCACGATGGATCTGCCCTCGGGAGTCTCGTCAGCGAGCGAGGAGAGCAGCGCCGCCTGGGCGAGATCGCGGTCGCGATGGCCGCCCACGGGCACAAATGCCGAGGCCATCCGGTTGCCCAAGGTGATGGTCCCGGTCTTGTCCAGCAGCAGGGTCTGCACGTCTCCCGCCGCCTCCACGGCTCTACCACTCATGGCCAGCACGTTGCGCTGGACCATGCGGTCCATCCCGGCGATCCCGATGGCGGACAGGAGGGCGCCTATGGTGGTCGGGATCAGGCACACCAGCAGGGCCACCAGGACCACGATCGAGACGGTCCCGCCAGCGTACTTGGCAAAGGGGTACAGGCTCACCACCACTGGCAGAAAGACGATCGTAAGCGCCGCTAGCAAAATGGTGAGGGCGATCTCGTTGGGCGTACGCTGCCGGTTGGCGCCCTCCACCAGAGAGATCATCCGGTCCATGAAGGTGTTGCCCCGCTCCGCCGTGATCTGAACCACGATCCGATCGGACAGCACCTTGGTTCCGCCGGTGACCGCCGAGCGGTCACCCCCGGACTCTCGAATCACCGGCGCCGACTCGCCCGTGATCGCCGACTCGTCGACGGATGCGATCCCCTCGGTAATCTCTCCATCAGAAGGGATCACGTCCCCTGCCTCGCAGACCACCAGGTCTCCCCGGCGGAGATCCGCCGAGGTTACCGACTCCTCAATTCCGGCGGGGCCGACCCTCCGGGCCAGCGTGTCGGACCGCATTCGTCGGAGCGTGTCGGCCTGGGCCTTGCCCCGGCCCTCCGCCACAGCCTCCGCGAAGTTGGCGAAGATGACGGTCAGGAAGAGCCACACGGTGATGCTCCAGCTGAAGACGCTGGGGTGGAAGATCGCCTCCAGTAGGGTGACCACCGTGCCCACCAGCACCACGAACATCACTGGGTTGCGGATCTGGACCCGCGGGTCCAGCTTGAGCACAGATCCGACCAGCGCTTGGCCCAGGATCTGGCGGTCGAACAATCCCCGCCCCCGGGCGACCGTGTGGGGCTCAGATCCCGGTCCCGGCGCGCTGGAGATTGGGGCGCTGAGCATGGCCATCAGAAAAACCTCCCGTGGCTGAGCTGTTCCACCAGGGGCCCCAAGGAGACGGCGGGAAAGAAGGTCAGGCCGCCGACGATCAGGATCACGCCGAGGAGCAGCACGACGAACATTGGGCTATCGGTGCGGAATGTCCCCGCCGAGTTGGGGACCACCTGCTTGGCGGCGAGCGCTCCCGCCAGCGCCAGCACCGGGATCATGATCCCGAACCGTCCCATCAGCATGTCGATGCTGCCCACGACGTTGTAGAACACCGTGTTGCCGCCGAATCCGCCAAACGCCGAACCGTTGTTGTTGCCCTGGGACGTGATTGCGTAGAGGATCTCCGAAAAGCCATGGGGTCCAGCGTTGAACGCCCCAGCCCGTCCGACTGGCAGCGCGGTGGCGACCCCGGCCAGCACCAGGACTGTTACCGGCATCACCAGGACTCCCAGACTGGCCAGTTTCACCTCTCTGGCCTGAATCTTCTTGCCCAGGTATTCCGGCGTCCTCCCGATCATCAGACCGCCGATGAAGACCGCCACCACCGCGTCCAGGAGGATTGTGTAGAGGCCACTTCCCGTGCCCCCCGGGGTCACCTCGCCCAGCATCATCCCGGTCAGAAGACCGAAGCCACCCATGGGGTTGAACGAGTCGTTGGAGCTGTCGACGGACCCGGTCGACGTCTGGGTGGAGGCAACCCCGTAGAGGGCTGAGTTCAGGGGCCCGAAGCGAACCTCCTTGCCCTCCATGTTGCCGGTCGGTTGCTGGCGCAGCCCAGCTGCCGCCACAGCCGGGTTGGGTTGGGCCTCGGCAAAGGTGGTGAACGAGGTCCAGATCCCGAAGATGATCACCATCGCGGCCAGCAGGGCGACCCCCTGACGCAGGGAACCGACCATCCTGCCGAAGGTATAGGTGAGCGCCACCGGAATCGCCAAAAGCAGGGCAATCGACAGAAAGTTGGTGAGAGCCGTGGGATTCTCGAAGGGGTGCGCTCCGTTGGCATTGAAGAAGCCACCTCCATTGGTTCCCAGCTGTTTGATCGCCTCCATGAAGCCCACCGGGCCCCGGGGTATGAGCTGGGTGACTCCGTTGAGAGGGTTGTGCACCAGCACCGGCCCGGCCAGGGTCTGGACGGCGCCCTGGGCGACGAAGATGATCCCGGCCAGGAACGCGATTGGTAGGAGGACGTAGAGGCAGCCGCGCACGGTGTCCACCCAAAAGTTGCCGATGGTAGTCTCTCCGCGGCGGGCGAAGCCCCGAACCAGGGCGATCGCGACCGCGATCCCGACAGCTGCGGAGACGAACTGTTGCATCTGCAGGGCCAGGATCTGGCTGAGGTAGGACATTGTCGTCTCGCCGGCGTAGTTCTGCCAGTTGGTATTGGTCAGGAAAGAGACGGCTGTGTTCCAGCTGAGTGCGGCTGGGACCCCGCCCAGATGCTGGGGGTTCAGCGGCAGCACTCCCTGCAGCCGGAGCACTAGGTACGAGCCAAGCAGCGCCACGCCCGAGAAGACCACCAAGGAGACGGCATAGCGCTGCCAGGTCTGCTCCCGCTCCGGGTCGACCCCGAGGAGGCGGTAGATCGGCCGCTCCGCGAAGGAGCACCAGGTGGCCCGCCCGGTGTATACCGCCGCCAGATAGGCGCCGAGAAAGCGCCAGGCGATGGCGAGCACGGCGATCAGCACCACCAGGGTCAGCACGAAGTGGACCACTCAGAACGCCTCGGGCTTGAACATCGCGAATCCCAAGTAGATGAACAGGGCCACCGCCAGCGCCAGCAGGATCAGGTGGGTGACCATCAGATGTGTTCCAGCCCGCGGATCAAGGCGATCCCCAGTAGTACGAAGCCCACGGTTCCCAAAATCGCGATCACATCGGCCATGGCCAGAGCCTGGCAGGCCGGTCGTCAAACCGGTGCCTATTTCGGCCACCGTCGTGTCAAAGGGTTGTAAAGAGTGGCTACGAGGGGACGCGGCAGTGGCGGTTGGGTCCGGTCCATCGCCGGAGCTTGGCGAGAGGGGCCAGAGGCCACGGCCTGATTCCGGAAGCCTGCGCGGGGAGCGCTTGGGAAACTTGCTCAGGGCTGGACTTTGGCGCAAGCTTAAGCGGTGACGAGACCCGAGCGCGGGCGCCAGGTCAGCCCGGGGGGCGACTTGTTCCACTCGGCCGACAGTACCAACGCGCCCGACTCCAACTGGTTCGACGAAGCGACAACCTGTGCCGCCGGCAACGCGGTCTCATTCGCGACGGGCACCTCCGATGAACACGAAGCGCTGCAACACGTGGCGGGGACGTGGCTGCTTTGGCATTGGAGCGACCTGGCTGGCGCGGCGTCGTGGGCATGCCCTGTGAACCAGGCCACCGCCCGGGTCTGGCTCCTCCGCAATGACCATTTCGAGGCTTTGGCTGAAGTCGACAGGGACCTGGGTGCCCCTGAACGCGGCTGACGCGCCCAGGGATGGTGCCGGGACCGGTCTGCCCCGGGTTGCGAGCGCATTTGCTCCGTTCTTCAAACCCTGACAACTGCGCCACGGGTCTGCGGGCCACCGATCGAGCAGGTGGGCTCCGGGGCGATCCCGGTTCCTGCTTCACAGCCACCTGCCGGGCGAGGCCAGGTCTTACGGTCGGCTCCACAGGCAGTTAACGTCTCCGCCGC
>JABEUU010000131.1 GCA_013044295.1 Candidatus Dormiibacterota bacterium | reverse complement strand
GGTGCAGGTGGCCCTCTTCATGGTCGGCCAGGAGCTCAACTTGCGCGCGGGAATCCTGCCCTGCCTGGTGGCCGCCGGGGTGATCGCGGCCGGAGCGCCGCTGCACCTCGCCGGCCGGGTCATCGACGCCGGCACCTGGCTCTCGCAGGGGGTGCTGCAGCAGACCTTCCAGGAGCTGGGGGGCCACCGCTCCCAGCCACTGGACATGATGACCGTGCTGGCGATGACCGCCTATTGCCCTGAGGACAGCCCGATCACTCATCCCGGCATCCACATCTCCTCGCCGGGGCCATCACCGCGGCAGCAGGTTCTGGTCGATCCCTGGATGGACCCTCACTTCACCCAGTCGCACTGCATCGGCACCGACAGCCCCGACTTCGCCAAGGAGGTCTTGGACCGCAGCGAGAACTTCTCCGGCCCCCCCTTGCACGACGCCAACTGCGATCGGGGCCAAGCCGATCCCAACCAACCCCTCTGCACCAACACCGACAACCAGGTCAACCAGAACCAGAACCAGAACTGCCTGGAGGGCTCGGGGAGCCCGATCCTGGGAACAGAGCAGCTCAACTTGCTGCCACTGCCCGGCGAGCCGCGCGCCGGCAACGGGCAGGACCCCGCCGATTGCCGGTACGCGGACATCTATTGGGGCACCGTGCCCACCTTCACCGACGTCTGGAGCGGGGTCGGGCCGCACGGCCGCAACGGCTATGACGTCCCCGACGGGCTCCAGGGAATGGCGGCCTTCACGGTGCTCACTCTGCTCGGCCTCTGGCTGGCGCTCACCTACCTGGCCCGCTACATCGCCCTGGCCCTGCTGGCCGCCTGCTCCAGCCTGGCCTTCCTGCTGCTGGCCTTTCCCGGCGGCCGACCGCTGTTCGCCCGCTACTGGCGGACGGTGGCCGAGCTGTCCGCGGTGGTGGTGCTCCAGACCCTGATCTTCCTGGCCTTCGTGGCGATCGTCTCCACCGTCTCGGGGCTGGCACCGGTGGCCGCCAGCAGCAGCTGCCCGTTGATCTCCCCGCAGGCGGCGCCCCAGTGCGGCGCCGGCAGCCAGGGACTGCTGGCGGCCGTCGGCAGTGGCAACCCTGGCGACCAGTTCGCCAAGTGCCTGCTGGCGATAGTCACGGTCTGGCTGATGCTGGAGATTCCTCGACGCGTGAGCCGAGGCGAGATGTCCACCTACCACGGCCTGCGTCAGCTGGCATCGGCCTCCGGGGGCGTGCTCCTGGGGGGAGCCCTGCTGGCACGCTCGCAGACCGGCCCACGGGCGGCCCGCTTCGGGGCCAGGCTGTCGCCGGCGGTGCAGTCCGCGGTCGGGCTGCCGTCACCCGAGGACCACCAGTTGGCCGCCGAGTTGGAGGTCCAGGAGCGAAAGGTGGGCCGCGCCCCCTGGCCGGCGGCCCCGGGCCGGGAGTCGCGGGAGCACTACATCGGCCGGCAGCTGCTGGGGAGGGCCGGGGACCCGGCTGAGCTGCGCCGCCTGCTCAACCTCGACGAGAGTCGGCTGGCCCAGCTGAGCGCCGAGGTCGAGGCCGGCGGGGCGCGCTCCACCAAAAGCGGCGAACAGCTGGGCTCCGACTACGTCCGGGCTGGGGGCCGGCTCGTCCACCAGCTCGACGCCGGCTACTTGAACCAGTTGCGCCGGGGCCGGCTGGAGCCACGAACTCCGACCCCGACGGACAAAGGCGGTGAACTCTGATGCAAGCCGAAGTTCCCCAACCGATCTCCAGTCTCCCTGCCCGGTGGGGCATGTTCACCATCGCCCAGATGGGCTGGCTGGCGCTGGCCGCCCTGCCGCCATATCTGGGCCTGCGGATCCACTTGGATGCGGTCCTGGTCCTCGCGGCCAGCGCCCCCTGGGTGGCCGCCGCGATGGCCCTGGCCTTCGGGCGGCGCGAGGGCCGCCGCCTGGACGCCTTCGCCGGGGACTGGTGCCTGTACCTGTTGCAAGCCCGGTCGCTGACCCATCCGGGAGATGCTCCGGACCGGACGCGGGACCGCTTCCAGGCGGTTGACCAACCCGTGGCGGCCCCGGGGCAATTGCGCTGGAGCCGCCTTTGAGGCGGGGCCGGCTGGGGGCGGCCAAAACCTCCACCACCGCGCTGGTCGATGCGGAGTTCCTGGAGAACGGTGCCGCCCGCCTGCGCTCGGGCGGCTGGCGGGCGGCGCTGGAGCTGGAACCACTCAACCTGGCTCTGCAGGGAGATTCCGAGCGGACCAGGATCTGGAGGCGCTATCGGCAGATGCTGGCGGCGCTGCCGGGGCCGGTGTCGCTCTACTGTCTGTCGAAACCTCGGGATTGGCGGCCTCCCCCTCCGTCCAGCTCGACTTTTCCAGCGGCGGCTGCGGACAGTGCCTTTCAGAGCGACCTGGTCCGCGATCGGCTGATTCAGCACCAACGCCATCTGCTCGTGATCTGGGCCGATCCCCCGCTCAGCCCGGGGGCGGGGATGACGGCCCTCCTCGGTCGGGGGCGGAGCGGCCGCCCGGCGGTCGACCTCGACCAGCGCTGCCTGACGGTGGGGGCTGGGCTGGAGAGGGTGGGGCTGCGATCCCGGCGCCTGGACGACGGCCAGTGGCTGGAGCTGTTGCAGAGCTGGACGGGCGGCCGCAGCGGCCGCCAGCCGGCCACCTTCGCCAGCTGGCTGGCGCCGGGACGGGCCGAGGTCGGGCCCCGACGACTCCTGGTCGACGGCAGGTCGGTCAGGAGCCTGGTGATCACGGGTTACCCCCGTCGGGTCGGCCTGGGCTGGCTGGCGCCGGTGCTGCTGGCCCCACCGTGCGACCTGCGCCTGGTGGAACACATCTACCCGGTTCCCAAGCTGGCCAGCCTCTCGCACCTCCGCCGTCGGATCCGTAGCTTCGAGACCAGCCTCCAAGTCGACCACCTGCGCGGCCAGCGACCGGACCGCGGCACCGAGACCGCGCTCGGCGACGCCCTGGAGCTGGAGGAGAGGGTCCTGATGGAAGAGGAGCACCTCTTCCAGATGGCCATCGGCATGACCTTGGAGGCCGGCTCGGACGGGCAGCTGGAGCGGGCCTGGCACCAGCTGGTTGGCCGCCTGGCCGAGCTCGGTTGCAGCGCGGTTCCCCTGACCCACCGCCAGGCCGACGGTTACCGCATGACCATGCCCCTGGGAGCGGACCCGGTCGGGTGGGGGAGGGACATGACCGCCAGCGCTCTGGCCACGGCCCTGCCGTTCATCCGGGCGGGCCTCTCCACAGCCGAAGGCGTCCTGCTCGGCCCCAGCCTGGTCTCGCGCGAACTGGTGGTGGTGGACCCCTTCTCGTCGCGCAACCCCAACTTCAACATCATCGTGCTGGGAACCTCAGGGGCCGGCAAGTCCTACACCTCAAAGCTGCTGGCGACCCGCCTTGGCCTGGCCGGATGCCGGCTGCACTGCCTCGACCCGGTGGGCGAATACCAGGGCCTGGCCCGGCTCCTGGGGGAGGCGGTGGTGGAGCTGGGGATGCGACCCGGCAGCGGCCTGAACCCGCTTGGCCCCCCTGGCCATGGGAACGGCCCGGCGGAGGTGGCGCAGCGGGCAGCCGCCTCGATGCCGGTGCTGGAGCGGCTGGCGATGGGGCGCGCGGAGGAGGGCCTCCTGGCCGAGGAGCTAGCAGAGACGCTGGAGGAGGCGCTGCTCCAGATTCTCGGGCGGCAGCCGGGGAGCGCGCGGCTGACGGAGCTGGTGGCCGAGCTGGACGGGATGGGTGCGCGGCTCCTGGCGGGGCGCCTCAGGCACTTCACCCAGGGCCCCGACGCCGGAGTCTTCGACGGCAGCCTGCCTCTCGCCGGGGTGATCTCGCTCTCGCGCGTTCGGCGCGACCGCGAGCGGCTGCTGCCGGCCGTCATGCAGATGGTGCTCCTGCACCTGGAGGCGGAGCTCTCGGGCTCTCCCGAGCTCCCCCGCCTGATCCTGGTCGACGAGGCCGAGGTGCTGCTGTCCTCCGCCCGGAGCGCGGTCGCCCTGGAGGGGCTCAGCCGGAGGCTGCGCAAGCTGGGAGCGGGGTTGTTGGTGGTCTCCCAGGTGGTCGAGGACTTCCTCAACTCAGAGGTGGGGAACGTGATCATCCGCAACTGTCACACCAAGCTCCTGCTGCGCCAGGAGGAGGTGGCCATCCCCGCGCTCCGACGGGCCTTCGGCCTCTCTCCGGCGGAGTGCGACCTGCTCCGCGATGCCGAGCCCGGGTCCGGCCTGGTACTGGTCGGACGGGAGCGGGCTGCCTTCGCCGCCGCGGC
>JABEUU010000022.1 GCA_013044295.1 Candidatus Dormiibacterota bacterium | reverse complement strand
TGGTCCCCGTCGAGGCCCCCTGGCCCACCGGAGCCTGGGTAGATGATCAGGCCGCCGCTGAAGGCGAGGTCCGCGAGCCGCGCGGCAGTGGCCCCTTTCGGCTCCGTCGAGTTCAGCACGAGACCCTGCATCAGGCCCAGCCCACGCACCTGGTTCAACACCTCGAATTTGGACTGGAGTGTCTCCAGGCCCACGCGCAGCAAGGAGCCCATACGGCGGGCATTCTCGACTAGTCCCTCGCCCTCAAGGATGGCCAGGGCCCGGGCGCCGGCGGCGCAGGCGACCAGATGGCCGCCAAAGGTAAAGCCGTGCGCGAAGCGACCACTGCCCTGAAGGATCGCCTGGTAGACCCGGTCGTTGGCCACCACGGCTCCGAGCGGCGCGTAGCCTCCTGACAGACCCTTGGCGCAGGTGATGAGGTCGGGAGCCACGCCGAAGTGCACCATTCCGAGTATCTCACCGGTGCGGCCGAAGCCCGTCATCACCTCGTCGGCGATGAGCAGAATGCCGTGCTGGTCGGCGATGCGCCTGACCGCCGCCATATAGCCCTGGTGGGGCACCGACCCGGAGCTGGCGGAGCCACCAACTGGCTCCATCAGGATCGCCGCGACGCTCCTGGGATCCTCGCGCTCGAGGGTGGCCCTCAGGGAGCGAGAGCAATCGCAATCTCCGTCGGCGTCCGGCCCCGGACATCTGGGGTTGGGCGGATCGAAATGGACGAAAGCGGAGCTGAGCAGGGGCAGGTAGGGGCGTCGGCGTCCGAGGTGCCCTGAGGCCGAGAGGGCCCCGAGCGAGTTGCCGTGGTAGGAAGCCCAACGGCTCAGCACCTTGAAGCGCGACGGCTCGCCCTGCTCCAGGAAATATTGGCGGGCCAACTTCACCGCGGTCTCAGTGGCTTCAGATCCGCCAGACACGGGGTAGGTGTGCCGGAGGTTCCATGGCAGCAGGTGGGCGATCCGGCTGGCCAGTTCCTCCTGGGCCGCTGAGGTGAACCGTGCGCTGTGGGCAAAGGCCACCTTGCCAGCCTGGTCAGCCATGGCTTGCGCAATCTCACCGCGCCCGTGTCCCAGGTTCGCTACCAGCGCCCCTGAGGCACCGTCCAGGTAGCGCCGACCCTCCGTGTCCCACAGGTATATGCCCTCGCCATGCGAGACCTGGGGGTAGGTGAGGGCGGGCGCCCGGTAGAACACATCGGTCATCCGATCGGCGCCTCCTTGCCCTTGGCCAACGCCCGGTACACCGCCACCTCATCCGAGCTCGGCGGCGTCAGGACCTGGACCTCGCTCGCGACCCGCAGCGGCCATCCGGTCCGCTCGCGCACCTCGGACACGGTCACGCCTGGGTACACGCCGATGAGGCGCATCTCCCCTTCCGAGTCGAAGTCAAGGAGCCCCAAATCCGTCACCACATGGGCCGGACCGCCCGCGCGCCTGGTCCCCGGCGGGTGGCCGGGCGAGGTGACGAAGTCAAGGTGGGCTGGGAACCGGTGGAGATCATGCGGGATGAGCACCACCGTGCGCCGGGCAAAGCTGGCCACGTCAGCCGCCCCTCCGGACCCCGCCAGGCGCACCTTCGGCCGGTCGTAGGGCCCGATCACAGTCGAGTTGAGGTTGCCCCGACGGTCCACCTGGGCCCCTCCCAGGAAGCCGACGTCAATCCAGCCCGTTTGCAGATATTGCGAGAAGAGGTCGGCGATCGGGAGAACGCAAAGGGAAGTCCGGACCAGGTCTGGGTCGCCGATGGACAGGGGTAGCTCAGGCGGGTAGGCGTCGATCACCCCGGACTCATACACCAGGACCAGATCTGGAGCATGCAGCCGCTTGGCAAGATTGGCGGCCAGGTTGGGCATGCCCACCCCGACCAAGACCCGCTCCCGGTCGCGCAGCAGGCGGGCGCCCACGGCCGCCATCTCGCAGCGTCTATTGGACCCCAATGCGCGCCGCCTCTCGAAGTCTTGACAAGCGTTCTGGCGGCCAGAGCGAGAGATAGGCGGCCCGATCCACAATGTCGTACACGAAGCGCTCCAGCCAGGCGCTGGTTGCCGCCGGATCCCGGGAGATGCGATCCCACTCGAGGTAGAAGTCCTGATCCCGATCGTAGACATCCTGGACGTAGGAAGGGTGCGCGGCCCACGGCTCCACCGAGATGCTCTCCACCCGAAAGCCAGGTAGGACCAGGTGATCCCTCTGGTTGCGCAGTGACCCGGCCGGACGGATCTCCTCGACTGAGACCAGGACCTTGCGTGCCGCTAGGGCGGCCTCACGCACCTCCCCGAGAAGGCCCCATGCGTACACGTTGCCGTCCTCATCGGCGCAGTGAGCGTGGAGTAGCGTGACATCAGGGCACAGAGGCGGGACGACCGCCACATCCTCATCGCCATAGGGGCTCTTCACCCGAGGGCGAGCCCGCAGGCGGGTGAGGTCATTGTCGAGGGCGCGCAGCGGCCAGAATGGGAGCCCGGCGGCGCCCGCCTCGAGCCTGGCGATCAACTCGAAGTGGCTGTACTCCTCGACCTCCACCTCCCCCGCCTGCACCGCCCGCCGGAAAGCCTGGAGCAGGCCGATCCCGGGGTTGCCGGCATAGCTGAAGACGACCCGATCCGCCACGCCGGCGGCGATCATCTGGTCGTAGAGCAGGTCAGGGGTGGCGCGACTCAGGGTCAGGTGCCGCCTTCCCTGACGGATGATCTCGTGGCCAAAGGCGAACGGGATGAGGTGGGTGAATCCTGCCAGGTAAAGGTTCTGGCCGTCCTCGACATGGCGCCGCACCGCCTCCCGGACGGTGAGCACATCCATGCGGATCACCGGCTCCTGGGGAGGCGTACTTTCTGGGTGATCGCCTGGGCCTGCAGAAAGAAGCCCAGATAATCCGGCGACCCCACCTTGGGCCCGGTACCCGAGAGCTTGTATCCGCCGAATGGATGCACCCCCGCCATGGCTCCGGTGGAGCTCCGGTTCAGGTACAGATTGCCGACCAAGAAGTTGTCCCGCGCAAAGTCGATCTCCTTCGGGTCACGGCTGAAGACGGCCCCCGTGAGAGCGTAGTCCACCTGATTGGCCAGCTCCACGGCATGCTCCAGGGTTCGGGCCCGCAGCACCGAAAGGAAGGGGCCAAAGATCTCCTCCTGGGCGATCGGGCAATCGACTGGGACGTCGTCGACAACAGTTGGGGCGAGCCAGTGGCCCTCGCCGCTCCGCGCGCCTTCACGAAGCACCTTGCCCCACCTTGGCGCCATGGCAACGAAGCCCTCGACCTTCTGGCGAGCGGCGGCACTGATGAGCGGGCCGTACCCCCAGTTCTCAGCCGCCGGCCCAGAGCTACTGGCTACCCGGTCAATCTCGCCTAGCAACTGTTCAAGGAGACCGTCGTGGACATCGTCGACCAGGATCAGACGGGAGGTGGCGGAGCACTTCTGCCCCTGATACCCGATCGCGGAAGCGACGATCTCGCGCACCGCCCAACCGACATCGGCTGCCGAGGTCACGATGGTGGCATTCTTGCCGCCCATCTCGGTCATGATCCGTTTCAACTGCTTCTGCCCGGGCACCAGTCCAGCCGCGCGGGCGTGGATCGCGGTTCCCACGGCCCGAGAGCCGACAAAGGCCACGAACTGGACATCCGGGTGTCGAACCAGAGCATCCCCCACCTCGGGCCCATAGCCCGGAACCAGGTTTAGCACGCCCGAAGGCAGCCCCGCCTCCTCGAAAACGCCATACAGCTGGTGGGCGATCACGGACGCCTCCTCGGCCGGCTTGAGGACCACCGTGTTGCCAGCCGCGATGGCCGCGATGGCCATTCCGAGAGGAAGGGTGCTGGGAAAGTTCCAGGGCGAGATCACCACACCCACTCCTAGCGGCAGGTAGCGGTATTGATTGATCTCGCTGGCGAGAGGCTGGATTTCCTTGCCCGAGGACCAGGCCAGCAGCTGGCGCGCATTCCACTCGAAGTGGTCAATCGCCTCGGCGATCTCCCCGTCCGACTGATCCCAGTTCTTGCCGACCTCATAGGCCAGCCAGCCAAGCAGTTCACGTCTCCGCTGACGCAGGACGTCAGCCCCGCGAAGCAGCAGCGCGGCCCGTTCCCAGGCACTGACCCTGGACCAGCCAGCAAACGCCTCCTGGGCTGCTGCCACCGCCAGGGAGGCTTGCTCAGCGGAGGCCATATGTACGCGCCCCACCACCGTTGACGGCACACCAGGGTCGGAGGATTCGAAGAGTCGGGGTCCCGACAGCGCTCGGCCGCCGATCCGGAGCGGGTACTCCTGGCCAAGATTGGCCTGCACCCCGGCGACCGCAGCCCTGGTCCGAGCAAGTTCTTCGGGGTTGCGGAAGTCGAGGAATGGCTCGTTGCCAAAGGGCTCAAGCGCCATTGCGAGCCTCGGATGGCGCAGCTGGCTCGGCCGATGGCAGCGTTCGACGCGCTCCGGCCGAGAGTCGGAGATCTCGCCCCCCACCGGCCGCGACGGGGTGGCTGGGCCGATTCATATGCCGCCCGCCGGCCGGCCGGTGCAAACGGCGCGCACAACCGACGCCAGCTTCTCCAGCCCCGCCTGGAAGACATCGGTCGGGATGTTGAGCGGCGGCATCAGGCGAATCACTTCATGCCCCAGCCCGGCGGTGTGGAGGACGATTCCCTCGTGCAGAGCCTCGGCCATGACGCGCTGGGCCAGCTCACCGCCCCCCGGGGCCGCGAACTCCACGGCCACCATCAGCCCCCGGCCCCGTATCTCCCGCACCTGCGGGAGCGCGCGCAACGGGGCCAGCTGCTCAAGGGCCATCATGCCAAGCCTCTCGGCCGCCGATAGGAGGTCCTCTGCGCGGATCGCCCGGAGCGTGGCCAGGCCGGCGGCGCAGGCCAGGGCGTTGCCACCGAAGGTGGTCCCGTGGGCCCCCTCCGTCCAGCGCTTGGCCACCTCAGCTGGCGCCGCGAGAGCTGACAGTGGCAGGCCGCCGCCCAGAGCCTTGCCCATGATCACCAGGTCCGGCTGGACCGAGGTGTGCTGGTAGGCGAACATTCGGCCGGTTCGGCCCATGCCGGATTGAACCTCGTCCACCGCCAGAAGCATGCCGTGACGACTGCACAGCTCCCGCAGCCACGGGAGGAACCCCGCCGGTGGGATGACGTATCCGCCCTCCCCCTGGATGGGCTCGACCACGACCAGGGCCACCCTCTCCGGCTCCACCTCGGTTCCCAACAGGGCCGTCATCTGCCCCTGGACGTGGGTCAGGGCCGCCTCCGGAGAGAGATCGAGGCGGGTCGGCGCGGGGTAATCGAGGTGGTAGACGGAGGGCAGCAGGGGCTCGTAGCCGGATCGATAGCGGGCGGCCGACGCGGTCAGGCTGAGCGATCCCAGCGTCCGGCCATGGAACCCGCCCCGGAAGGCGATCACCGCGGGGCGCCGGCTAACAAAGCGCGCCAGCTTGATGGCTGCCTCGACCGCTTCGGTGCCTGAGTTTCCGAAGAAGATCTGAAAGTCACCGGCGAACTCCGCGCGCAGGGCTTCGGCATAAGCGACCAAAACCTCCTGATAGCCGGTGCCGCTATAGAGATGGAGGTGGCGCTGCAACTGCTCGTGCACCGCCTCCAGCACTCGGGGATGGCCATACCCCAGCGCATTCACCGCGATCCCGGTGGCGAAGTCCAGGTAACGCCGACCATCGGTGGTGAACAGATACGGACCCTCGCCGCGATCGACCTCCAGCTGAGTCTCCATCGGCTGCACCGCCATGATGGCCGCCCGGTGCCGTTCGCTGATTTGCACTTGACCTCTACTCCTGCTTAGCTGCCACTCGGTTGCGTCGGGTCCGATTGTCATCCGTGGCAGCGCCGTTCTGGTTAAATCGTCAGTTCATACTCCGGCGCCCCAACCCGATGAGACGCCGCTGCCTCGATCGGCCGTCCAGCCCGGCGAGCTGGCGAGCGAAGAGGAGCGTTGGCCTCTCAAAGCCACGGGACCTGGCCACGCCGGCAGCAGCTCAGCACGTCCCGAGGCAACCGCCGCGGATCGACGTGTACCATCTATCACCCATGAGGATTCTGGATACAGGACCCCGTTTTGTCAACTCCACGCCCGCCGTTCAAATCGGCCGGCCAGCTCTTGCCTTGGTAGAGAGGGGGACCGCTACAAGTGGCCCAAGCGCCGGGCCATCCCAAGTCGGCGAGGCTTGCCCCAGTCGGCGACTGGCTGCCCCCCCGGCCCGGCCCGCCCGGGGCTGGTAGGCTCCCAAAGCGTGCCGCCCGAAAAGCTGGAGACCCGTGGTTTCCCTGGGCCAAGAGGCTGGGGACTTTCTCCATGGCAAGTGGAGGCTGGTGCCCTGAACTCAATCTGCGATGTGGGCGGCGTCCGAGTGGGCCATCGGACGTTCCTCGAGGACACCCCGTTCGCAATCCGGACCGGAGTCACGGTGGTCTTGCCGGAGGCGGACATGCCCGAGGAGTGCCTGCCGGCGGCGGCCGTCGTCTTCAACGGTAGCGGGGAGATGACCGGCTTCCACCAGATCAACGAATGGGGCCTGCTGGAGACGCCCATAGCGCTCACCGGCACGGCCGCCGTGCCCACGGTCCTCCAGGGCCTCTCCGAGTACATGTTTCGCCAATCAAGTGCCCTGGGCGAGACCAGAGAGCCATGCCTCCCCGTGGTGGCCGAGTGTGACGACATGTGGCTGTCTGACACCCGCCACAGCCCCCTGCTGCCAGCCCACGTCGGCGAGGCGATCGAGGCCGCCCGAGCAGACCAGAGGGAATGGGGTGCGGTTGGTGCCGGCACTGGAATGATCTCATTCGGTCTCAAGGGTGGGATCGGGAGCGCGTCGCGCAAGCTCAGGGTGGCCGGCACCACGCACCACCTGGGGGCGATGTGCCTCGTCAACTTCGGTAGCCCAGGCGACCTGGTCGTGGCCGGGACCCCGCTTGGCCACCTGCCCGGCGAGGTCGACCGTGGTCGGGCCACGCCATCACCACCTGGCGGGTCCCTGATCGTGGTGCTGGCCACCGACGCGCCCCTCGGTCACTCGCAGCTGCGGCGGCTCGCCCAGCGCGCTGCCCTCGGAATGGCGCGGGTCGGCAGCTACGGAAGTCATGGCAGCGGCGATCTCTTTCTCGCCTTTTCCACCTGCGGCGTGCGGGAGGACGAGGCGCCGCCCTGGTCAGCTCAACCGATGCTGCGGTCGGATCTCCTCAACGAGTTCTTCCGGGCGGCAGTGGAAGCGACCGAGGAGGGCATCCTAAACGCCCTGTTCCATGCCGAGAGCCAGACTGGCTTCCAGGGCCGGACCGTGGTTGCACTTCCCCACGAGGAGGTTCGGCGCCGGCTCCAGCTCGCCGGCCGGCCGGTGCGATGACGTTGAATCGCGACGCTATCGAAGTCCCGGCGCCATCCTCAGCTTGAGGAGCTCAGAAAGGCTGGGGCGGACGCCAGAGCCAATGGCACTGGGGATGAGCGCTGCGGCTCCCGTGATATGGGGACTGCTACCGGACACGGCGACGCTCAACCGTTCTGGAAACTCGCTCGTCGGGGGCGTAGACACCGTCGGCCTGGCCGAACGAGTGGGCACGCCTTTGGATCTGTATGACGAGGCCACTCTGCGAACTCGGGCCAGCGCAGCGAGCAGGTCGGAGAAGGTCCGCTCCAGACCGAGGGTGGGGCCAGGCTGCTTTGGCCCGCACTTGTGGAGCTTCCCGATCAGGATTCCCCACACTTTCTGAAGGCGTTCGGCGGCCAGCGGTTGAGCCAGGCAACGCTCGATCCTGGCGGGATCCTGGTTCACGTCCTCGAAGAAGGGAACTTTGCCGCGGTGCTCTGGGTCCCAGGGAATTTCCCCCAGCGTCACCAGCAGCGTGAGGCATCCCGGACCAGCTCGCCCTCGGCAAGCCCTGAACGAATTGTCGCCAGGGCACTCCGCACTCTTCGTGACCAGAACGCTGCACTTTTGCTGCTCCCTCACAAGGGTCGTCGGGGTCGGTGTCGACCTCGAAGGGATCTGCCGCCATCACCGCGCGCCGCAGCGCCTCCAGCCCGTACGGCGTCGCAGTCGCGAGGGAAGTGCCCATGGGACCATAGAACGTCACCCAGCCGAGCGCTGTCGCGACCAGGGTATGGAGGACTGTGCTGTCAGACGAGCCCAGGAAGACCTTGGGAGTCGCCGTCCTCAGCTGCTTCAGTCCATGGCCAGGGCTGTGCCAATCGCGCCCATGCCCCCTTTAGGCAGATGACGCCGTCGACGTCTTCGCGCTCCTGCATTCCCAGCAGATCATCCGCCCGCTCCGCGTCGCCACCTGCGAGGTGGCCGTCAGCAGCCGTCCAGGGGGCACCAGGAGCAGTTGGAACCCAGGCTTGTGGGGCGCCGCGATACCACGCCCCATGTTCGATGGCTCCAAGACCGGGCTGCTGGGAGCAACGACACCCCGGCGACTGGAGCCGGCCAGCCGCGGCCAGCGCTTCATCAGTGTGCCCGCAACGCCCGGTA
>JABEUU010000130.1 GCA_013044295.1 Candidatus Dormiibacterota bacterium | reverse complement strand
TCATGCCCGGTACCCAGGCGACCCCAGGGACGGACTCGGGTTCGCTGCTGGAGCGGATCAACTCTCCGGCGGACTGCCGCCTCTTGAGCCTGGAGGAGTGCCGCCAACTCTCGAGTGAGATAAGGGAGTTCCTGGTGGAGCGGGTCTCCCACACCGGGGGCCACCTGGGGCCCAACCTCGGGGTGGTGGAGCTGACCCTGGCCCTGCACCGGGTCTTCGACAGCCCGAAAGACCAGATCGTCTTCGACACCGGGCACCAGACCTACGTCCACAAGATCCTGACCGGGCGCAAGGACCAGTTCAACACCCTGCGCCAGGCGGGCGGGCTGTCGGGCTATCCGAGCCGGGCCGAGTCCGAGCACGACATAGTCGAGAACAGCCACGCTTCCACCGGGCTGAGCTGGGCCCTGGGGCTGGCCCAGGCGCGCCGGCGGCGGGGCGAGACCGGCCGGGTGGTGGTGGTGGTCGGCGACGGCTCTTTGACCGGGGGCATGGCCTACGAGGCGCTCAACAACATCGGCGCCCTGCGGCCGGACATGGTGATCGTGCTCAACGACAACGGCCGCTCCTACGCCCCCACGGTGGGGGGCATGGCCAACCACCTGGCCCGGATCCGGCTCAACCCTCGCTACGAGGCCGCCAAGACCGGGATCGGCGAATTCCTCAGCTCCCTGCCGGCGGTGGGAGAGCCGGCCCACGAGATGGCCCGGCGGCTGAAGACCGGGGTCAAGCAGCTGGTCTCCCCGCACGTCTTCTTCGAGGACCTCGGGATCAAGTACTCCGGTCCCATCAACGGCCACGATCAGCGCCAGGTGGAGACCGCCCTCAACCTCGCCAAGGGCCTGCCCGGGCCGGTTCTGGTCCACGTGGTCACCGACAAGGGTCACGGCTTCAGCCCGGCCGAGGACGACGAGATCGACAAGTTCCACGGGGTGGGCGCCTTCGACATCTCCACCGGCAAGATCCACGGCGGCGGCGTCAGCTACACCGACGTCTTCGAGGAGGCGCTCCTGGCCCTGGCCGAGGAGGACCCCAAGGTGGTCGCGATCACCGCGGCGATGGCCTCCTCCACCGGTCTGCTCAAGTTCGCGGCCAGGTTCCCGGACCGGTTCTACGACGTCGGCATCGCCGAGCAGCACGCGGTCACCTTCGCGGCCGGGCTCGCCACCGGCGGCCTGCACCCGGTGGTCTGCATCTACTCCACCTTCCTGCAGCGGGCCTTCGACCAGGTCATCTACGACGTCGGGCTGCACCGCCTTCCGGTCACCTTCGTGCTCGACCGGGCGGGCGTGACCGGGCCCGACGGCAGCTCCCACCACGGCATGTTCGACCTCAGCTACCTGCGCCTGGTGCCCAACATGGTGGTGGCCACCCCGCGCGACTCGGCTGAACTGGGACGCCTGCTGGCGACCGCCCTGGCCCACCCCGGACCCTTCTCGATCCGGTACCCCCGAGGGTCGGCGGGCGAGAAGGTCATCGACCTGCGGCCGCTGCCGACCCTCACCTGGGAGGTGGCGCACGAGGGGGGCAAGGACGTCCTTCTCTGCGCGGCCGGAAAGATGGTGGCGGTCGCCCTCAACGCCAGGTCCCTGCTGGAGGCGGGCGGAGTCTCCGCCACGGTCGTCAACGCGCGCTTCGTCAAGCCCATCGACCCCCGTCTCCCAGCCTGGGCGGCAGCCCATCGGGCGGTCGTCACGGTCGAGGACAACACCGCCCGGGGCGGCCTGGGGGCAGCGGTTATGGAGCTGCTCATGGCCAAGGGCGTCGTCTGCCCGGTCCGGCAGGTGGCCCTGCCCGACCAGTTCCTTCCCCAGGGAACTCAGGCGGAGATCCTGGCCGAGTACGGGCTCACCGCCGAAGGGGTCGCCGAGGCGGCCCTGAACGCCCTGGACATCGCGGAAGGAAGTCAGGCCAGCGCGGTTGGCTGAGCCGCCGGCCGCCGATCCGCCAGCCCCGCCCTCATATGGGAGCGGCCACACTCCCGCCTCGGGCCGTGCCCGCCGGACAGCTTCCGAGCCGCTGATCGCAGCGAGCCGGCTGGAACCACCGCGGCGGCCCCAAACGGCGGCGACCGTCGGCCACCGCCAGACCACCTGAGCTGATGTCCGGGCGCCGGCGCGCTCTGCTGATCCTGGCCGGCGCCAACTGCCTCTGGGCCGGGTCGTACGTTACCGGCAAGGCGGCGCTCGCGACCTGGCCCTTCGCCAGCGTCAACATGCTGCGCTTCACGATCGCCGCGGCGGTCCTCTTCCCCTATCTCTGGCGGCAGCGCCGATTTCTACCCCGGGGTCGCGGGGACCAGCTCCGCCTGGCCGCCATGTGCGGGCTGGGCTTCATCGGCAACAAGGCCTTCGAGTACTGGGGCCTCAGCCTCTCCAACGCCACCGACATGGCCCTCCTGATCGCGGCCGAGGCGCTGGTCACGGTTCTGCTCAGCATCCTCTTCCTGGGCGAGCGGATCCGCCGCTGGGAGACGGCCGGCCTTCTGGTGGGCGGCCTCGGGGTCTATCTGGTCGTGGTGGGCGGGCTCCGCTTGCCCAGCGGGTTCGGTGGCGGCCAGGCCCTGGGCAACCTCCTGATCCTGCTGTCCTTGGTGCTGGAGGCCGCGTTCACGGTGGTGGGGAAGACGGTGGTCTCCCGCTACCCGCCCTTCCTGGTCACCGCCGCGATCGTGACCGGCAGCCTGGTCGCCTGGTGGCCGGCGGGCCTGGCGGCACTGGCCGTCCGCGGCTGGCCCCCGCTCACCTGGGGGGTGGTGGTGGGCGGGCTGTACCTGGGCCTGGTCACCACCGTGATCGGCTACTGGGCGTGGTTCTACGGCCTCCAGCGGGTGATGCCGGGCGCCATGGCTCCGCTCCTCTTCATCCAGCCCCTGGTGGGGACCGCCCTGGCGGTGCTCATCCGCAGTGAGCGGCCGGGGCTGGCCACCCTGGTGGGAGGCGGCCTGGTGCTGGCCGGGGTCAGCCTGGTGGTGAGCCAGCGCCACCCGGCCGAGACAGCGCCCGTGGCCGGAGCCGGGTCGGCCTGACGGATCGGTCGCACAAGTCACAGGGTGGTTACGGCAGGAGCCCTGTCCCAAATCGGTGCTTAACCTTGGCCGCAGGACGTTCGCGGGACCTTCCCTTCAAACTCCCGCGAGATCAACGCCCTCTCTCCCTCCCTCCGCCGGCACCGCAGCCGACGGACTCCGCCGCCCCGGTCCCTCCCGAGGCGGCGGTCCCTTTTCCGGGGGCTGTGAGACCGCCGTGGCGGCCCACTACCCTGGAGCATCACCTCGGCCTGTAGGACCGTCAGATCCCCGCCAGGGTCTGCCGGCATCGAAGGCGCACGAACCCGACCTGCTCCATCCTCGAGGGACCACCCAGCCACCGGTTGCTCCCCGGTCACTCTGGATCTCGACCGAGCCAGCGGTGCCCGCCGGAGGCTACTTGTGCCGGGCCGTCAAGGAGCGGCTCGGGCCAGCCCAAGCCGCCGTCGGGACGGGCGCGGTGCGGGACGAGACCCTGCTGGCAGCTCAGCTCCGGGTCCAGGTGCCGTCGAGGTCGATCCCCATGACCTCGGCGACGCGTCTGAGGTCGGAGTCGACGGCGAGCAGGCTAGCTCCTCGCCGCCTGGCGACGGCGGCGACCAAGCAGTCGAGTAGGCCTCGGGGGGTGACTCCCGAGCTGCGGCACTGCCGGTAGATCTGAGCCGCGCCGTCGAAGTCTAGGGCGACCTCGAGGTGGAGCACATCAAAACGCAGCAGAAGCCGTCGCAGATCGGCCTCGCGCTCGTCGCTTCGAGCACCGGCCAGCACCTCCATCACGACCGGCTCGGTGACGGCAATGGGGCCGTCGGACTCGATCAGTTCAGATAGCCGCCGGTCGACCGCGCTGCCCGTGGCCCGGTCATATTCGACCCAGGCGGACGTGTCGACGAGGATCACGCCACTCCCAAAGGCTGGTTGTCAGGCGGAGGATCCCCAATGGCACGAGCGCCCCGCATGGCGAGAGCCTCCTGGCGCGTCATCGGCTGCCCGGCCAAGTGGCGAAGGGCAAGGGCGACGGCCGCAGTCTTGGTGCTGAGCCCGTAGCGAGCCATGATCGCCGCGACGTAGGTCTCCTCGATCACGATGTTGGTTCTCACTCCAGCCATACACCTACGATACACCTTAGCGTCAACCGACCGGGTGCCCGGACGCAGAACCTGAGCCAGCCGAAGATCCATCGGAGGCATTCCACTGCACTCACCGTCCCGTGGGCACTGAGTTCGCGGCCGCACTGAGCTACGCCCAACATCACCGAGAGCGGGGACGCGCAACCCCCATTGCGCCCCTTGCGATACTTTGCAAGTTATGGCGAAGGAGAGAAGCGTCCAGCGGTCTTTTCGGCTGACCAGGTCGACAGCGGAGCTGTTGGACCTGGAGGCCGAGTCGGCCGGGAGCTCCCGCAACGCCCTGGCGGATCGGCTCTTGGGCGAGGCGCTGCGCCAGGAGCACCACCCCCTG
>JABEUU010000021.1 GCA_013044295.1 Candidatus Dormiibacterota bacterium | reverse complement strand
TTCCAGGGGCACGCGCCAGGGCTACTGCCCCGCCCGCCATCAGCCCACCCGCCGAGGCCATCACCGCCACCCACCGGCGCTTGGAATTTAGCATCTCAAGCCGAGCCTAGACCGCGACCTTGACCGCCCCATGAGCAACGAATGAGAGTCCTCTAATCAGCTCACGACAGGGCCACATTGGCCCCGGACGAAAACCCCCTCCCGAGTGTCCCCACCCCATCACGAACAACGGAACACGGGGTCCGGCTCCCGCTCGGGGCCCAACTGGGGACAAACAGGGGGCGGCACCCGGCGCCCGCAGCGACCCGTCCCGAACCCACGCTCGCCCGCCCCATCAGGTTCCCTGATCCAGCCGGGCGAGCGACGACCAACGCGGTCAGTGAGTGAGATCGCGGCTCCAGACCAGCTCGCCTGGCGGAATCAGCCGCGCAGGGCCAGGGCGCGTTCCGGGAGGTTCGTGACAACCCCCTGGACCAGAGGGTTGCCGAGGTAGCGAGCCAGCGACCTCCGGTCGTCGACGGTCCAGACAAACACCGTGAGCCCTTGGCCAGCCGCCGACTTCAGAACCCGCTCGCGCGCCAGCCCTCGCTGCAAGATCAGATGGGTAGCCCGCGAGCGCAGCGCCCGCGCCACGGCGCTGTGACGGCCCATCGCGATCGTCTGCCTGCCCACGATCAGGCCCCGCCCGAACCCAGGCGCGAGGTCGGCAAGCTCTGCCACTACCTCCTCCAGAAAGGAGCTCAAGACGGCGGTCTCAGGATCCGCCCCGGCAGCCACCGAACGGACAACCCGATTGGTCACTCCGCTCTCCTTCAGCTCCACGTCGAGGCCGACCCTGCCCCGGGTCAGATCCAGCACCTCGTCCAGCAGCGGGGGCAGGAGGCCGGTCAAGCCGAGGATTTCCTGTCGAGTCAACCGGCCCACCGGCCGATGGGCTACCTCGGCGTCGTGGAACACAATCAACTGGTCATCGGCGGAACGGCGGACATCGAATTCGATCATGTCGGCACCGACGGCGACCGCCCTCTCAAAGGCCTCCAGGCTATTGCCAGGGAGGGTGCCTGACGCCCCACGATGGGCTATTACCAGCGGCCGCCTCGGCGCCGAGTCGCTCACCTCGGTGTCATCCACAAAGGGATCGAATGGAGACGCTCGCCCGCCCGTTCAGGCAGGATTGCCCCAAGCGGGGGAGAAGACCCCGCCGCCGCTGTCTCATCCAAGGAGGATCGTTGTGGATCTGACCCATCTTGCGATCGCGCCATGGGACCTGGTGGTGCGTTCCATAGCCATCTACCTGGTGCTCATGATCGCGCTGCGCGTCTTCGGCAAGCGCGAACTCGGCCAGATGACCATCTTCGACTTGGTCTTGGTGCTGCTCGTGGCCAACGCGGTGCAGCCGGCCATGACCGGCCCCGACAGCTCCCTGCTGGGCGGCCTGCTCATCATCGGCACCCTCTTCCTGCTCAACTGGGGGGTGGGCTGGGCGCGTCTGCGGAGCCCGGTCGTCAGCCACCTGCTGCAGTCGCCCGCCACCGTCCTGGCCAGCCACGGAGCCTGGATCCCTGGTGCCCTCAAGCACGAGGGGGTGGACCCCGACGAAGCCGAGATGGCCCTGCGCGAGCACGGCGTCGACGGGGTATCCGACACCACCCTGGTGGAGATGGAGAGTGACGGGAGCATCAGCGTGGTGCCCAAGCAGGAGCTTGGCAGAGCGCGGCCCCGACGCCGGGTGAGGCTGGTGAAACGGCCTTAGTCCGGAAGCACGCCGGTGAGCGACGCGAGACGCAGGATGTCGCGCACATCCTCACGCCTTGGGGTGAGGCTCAGGAGCTGGCGGTAGACCACCACGGCGTCCTCGTCGGCACCCCTCGCCCGCAGGAGCTTGGCAAGGAACTCCATCCAGATCGGGGCCAGGCGGGGGTCCTTGCGCTCCAGGGCCATGCCGGCCAGCTGCCAGCAGGCGGGATCCCCAGGAGGGGCAGCCAGTACCGAGGTCGTGAAGCACAGGGTGGCCAGGTCGTCGTCCTTGGAGTGCCGGGCTGCCTCTCCGACGCGGCAGGCCAGGTCGGCGGCGACCTCTCCCGGGAATGCCTCGGAGGCACGCAGCGCCAGCGCCGCCGCCTCGGTCAGCCGGTGCCCATCGATCAGCTCGGCCATGCGCGTTGCAGCCACGGCGAGCTCGCTGGGCGCCGACTGCTCGGAGGCGGCATGAACCGCCTCCCGCGCCGTCCCCCGGTCCGAGACCGCCCGGCGCTGCTGGTGCACCTGGGCGATGATCGCATCGGTCAGGACCGGGAGCTCATCCAGCCGCTTGCGCAGCCGGCTCTCCCGCTCGCGCGCGGCCCGAGGAGATAGCCTCACCGTCCAGCCGTGCGGCGACGCCGGCGATGTATCGGCGGTGGAGGATCCCGAAGCGGAACCGGCAGGGCGCGACTCGACCGCCAGAGCCGCCTCCGCCACCACCGCGACGGGGTCGACCGCTGGTGGCGCCGACCCGGCGGCCACGCCAGGCGGGCTCTCTCGCTCGGCCGGGTCGAAACCCCACAGCCCAGCTTCCGCATCGGCTACCTCCGCGGCGGCCGGGGCCGCTGGCGGCGCGGTCACCGAAGGGGCCTCGACCCGGGTGAACATGGGCGCCGCCAGTTGCGGACTAGCCTCAGCCACCGGTACAGCACCCTGGGTGGGCGCCGCCGCTGGCCCAGGACGGCCAGCTGCGACAGGCGCACTCGAGGTCGGGGAGGCGCCGCTTGGGGTGGCCGCCCGGGCCGGCGCTGGCGGCGGTGTCAGGGGAGGCACCGCCACCGGCAATGGAGGCGCAGCGGACGCCGGACCCGTAGTCCGAGGCTGGGGATTGGCAGACGGCGCACTGAGGGGTGAGGCGCCGCTTGGGGTGGCCGCCCTGGCCGGCGCCGGCGGTGCCGCCAGGGGAGGGACCGCCACTGGCGCTGGGGGCGCAGCGGACTCCGGACCAGCAGTCAGAGGATGGGGATCGGTGGACGGCGCAGTGACCGGTGGCTGCCCTGAGGCAGCCTGCCCGCCGACACGATCCGAGTTCGGAGCTGGCGCAGGCGGTGCGGGAGCCACTGCCGGGCGTGGAGGAGCCGCCGCGGTCGGGACCGCCGCAGGACGGCGCGGCGGCGCCGCCGGACTTGGAGGTGTCGCCTGGCCCAGAGGGGCCGACGCCTCCAGCAGCATCCCCATGGTGCGCAGCTCCTCCTCGGTGGCGATCAGTAGGAGCAACTCGTACATGGCTCGTCCCATCCGCCGCTGCAGCGCGGCGGCCTGCTCCGGGAACCCGGCGTCGCTGACCCTCTGGACGATCGCGTGGGCGACCTGGTTGAGGCGATCCTCGGTGATCTCCCCCACGTTGAGCGAGACCACCTCCTGCTGCAGCACGGCCGGGAGTTCCGGTACCTCGGGAGCCATCTCGCGGGCGAGATGGGCCCAGGACTGGGCCAGATCTTCTATCCCCTGAGCGACGGAGCTACCGGTCTTCGGCGCCCGGCCTTCTACTGCCATTAGACCGAGAGTCTGACAGCCAGGACCCGCAACCGCGTAGCGCCAGGTCAACGAAATGGTGACGGACCGTTCGATGTCGCCTGGAGAGCGGCAGCTACCATGGTCAGCGTGCTGCACCCGGGCCCGACCGCGACCTCGCAGCCCTCCAGCCCCTGGCTGGCTGAGGTGGAGAGTTGGTTGTGGGCCAAGTCCGAGTTCCGAATGGTCCCAGACCTGCTAGTCCCGCCGCTTCCGGGAGCCCGCGATCACATCGCTCCTCGGGGCGGGCCTCGAGTGGGCTTCGCCGGCTTCCCGTCCGACTTCAGCCTGGCCCTGCTGCTCGCCCTGATCGACTCCGGGGTGCAGATCGCCGGGATTGCCACCAGCGTGGGGGCCAACCCCGCCATCGCCGGGGAGAATGCGCTCAGCCAGGTGGCTGACCACCTCGGCGTGCCCCTGCTGAGACTAGCCAGGGTCAACGAGTACGACTCGCTGGTGGCCCTGGAGCGGCTCCGAGCGGACCTGTTCATGATCGCCAGCTTCGACCAGATCCTGGGAGAGCACGCCCTGGGCATCCCCAAGTTGGGCTGGGTCAACGTGCACCCATCACTGCTGCCCAAATACCGCGGCCCGGAACCGGTCTACTGGGCGATCGTGAACGGGGAGCGCGAGGCCGGTGTCAGCTTCCAGAGGGTGGCCAGGGCCATCGACGCCGGCCCGCTGCTGGCCCAGAGAAGCGCCCCCGTGCTGGCCTCTGACACAGGCGGCAGCCTGACTCGCCGGCTGACCGAGCTGGGGGCGGGGTGCGTGCCCGAAGTGGTGGCAGCAGCCCTGGCTGGGGATCCCGGCACCCCTATGGACATGAGCCTGGGCTCGTACTACACCTCGGTGGGCCACCGCCGGATCGACCATGTGGATTCGGCCGTCATGGCGGATCGCCTGGTCCGGGCGGGCAACCCCAACATGGTGGCAGCTACCTCCTGTGGAGGCCGCGTCTGCTACGTGCTGCGGGCCCGCCTGGTGGCTCACTCGGACATGGACCCGGGGCCGAGGCTGACCTTCCCAGATGGCGACCTGCTGCTGGAGGAGACCTCGGATCGCTGCGGCTGTCACCACGGGGAGCCGGTGGGAAGCTGCCCCCACGACGAATAGCCGGCACCCGGGCACACCATCCGCTGGCGCCACGGGATGGGTAGGATCCGGGTATGGACGTGCAACCGGCCCCGTCCCGAACCGGCCAGCAGCGGGTCCAGATCTCGCGCATTCAGGGGAACGCGGTCGGCCCGGCGTTCGACGAGGTGGCGCGCGAGGAGGCCCTCCAGCTGATGGTCAACTCCCAGCCGCTGGCGATCCTGCTGCGCACCCCGGGGTCGGATCTGGAGCTGGCCCTCGGTCTGCTCCACGCCGAGGGCGTGGTGGCCAGGCTCGCTGAGATCGCCTCGGTCCGAATCGCTCCCAGTGGCCAGCGCGACCTGCACTTCCCCCAACTGGAGCTTGAGCTGGACCCCGAGGCGGAGAACCTGGTCGACGTCAAGCTGCGCGCCCCGCTGCCAGACGGCGGCCTGGGCTGGCAGCGCGCCCTACCCTCCAGCAGCGCCTGCGGCATCTGTGGCGCCGCGACCCTGGAGGCGCTCCAGAGATTCCAGGATCCCGTCGAAGGCGACTTCATCTGGCCAATCGAGCGCATCTTCCGCCTCCCCGAAATGCTGGCCGCGTCCCAGCGCGTCTTCAGCTCGACCGGGGGCCTGCACGCGGCCGGGCTGATCGCTTGGGACGGCAGCTCCATGGTGGTCGCCGAAGACGTGGGCCGCCACAACGCGGTTGACAAGCTGGTGGGGCGCGCCCTGGCAGAGGGGCGCCTGCCCCTCACCAACAGCGCCATGGTCGTGAGCGGCCGGGCGGGATTCGAGATCGTGCAGAAGGCGGCAGCCGCCCAGGTGGCATTGGTGGCTTCGATCTCAGCGCCGTCCTCCTTGGCGGTGCAGACAGCAGAGCTACTGGGGGTCACCCTGATCGGGTTTCTGCGCGGAGAGCGCTGCAACGTCTACAGCCGGCCCGACCGGGTGGGAGCGCCTGGCGGCCCGGTGGCCGGCTGAGCCCCTTCATGCCTCCCGCCGGTGCCCCCCTCACCCTGCTGATCCTGGCGGGCGGCATGAGCTCCCGGATGGGCCGGGACAAGGCCACCATCCCCTTCCCCGGGGAAGGGAGCCCCTCGATGGTGGCGCGGGTGGAGCTGGCCCTCGGGCCGCTTGCCACCGAATGCCTGCTGGCGGCCAACACCACCTACGGCCTGGGCTGCCGCTTGGTTCTGGACGACCCGGAGTACCCAGGCCCTCTGGGCGGCCTTGTGGCGGGGCTCGCCGCGGCCACCTCCGAGCTGGTCCTGGCGGTAGCGGTGGACACCCCGTTCCCGGCCCGCGCGCTCGCCCAGGGGTTGATCGAACTGGCACTGCAGAATCCCCTCTCCGAGCTGACAGCAGCATCTCGCCAGGGCCGGATCGAGCCCCTTTTCGCCGTCTACCGCCGCCGAGCGGCAAGCCGACTTCGGGAGATCCAGCAGCTGCCGGGGGAGCGCGGGGTGTCGCTACGGCTGGCGATCACTCGGCTGCAGACGACGGAGGTGGCAGAATCGACCTGGCGGAGTTGGGACCCGGGCGCCACCTCCTTCATCAACTGCAACACGCCCGAGGAACTGGATGCGGCCCGGTTGGCCGCGCTCGGACTGGACAATGGAGGTCCCACTTGAACGCTTGGTTTGACCGCTACCTGAAGTCGCTGGAAGCGGGCGACACGGTGCTCTCTCCTGAGGAGGCCAAGCTGGTCTTGGAGCTGGCCGGCGAGGCCGCGCACACCTCCGGCGCCCGCCAGTTTGCGCCCCTGGCCGCCTACCTGGCGGGACGAGAGGCGGCCGGCCAGAGCCGTGACGGACGGGTTCGGGTGCTGGAGCAAGCGAAGCTGGCGGCGGGAGCCGCTGGGAGCGCGGGCGAGGACCTGGAGCTGGACTGAACGGCCCTCGCCGACAGTTCCAGGCAGACCAGGCGGCAGCACTCGCCACTGCAGGACTAGAACCGCCCCGCCGACCCCTCGCCAATCACGCGGCGCCCTGACGGAGTTGGGCGGATGGGGACTCAGGCACGAGGCCGGCCCAGGGAACCAAACCAAGCCGGCTTGGTAGTGGTCGGGCCGGAGGTGTCCGGCCTGGAGGTGGACCTCGCGCTCTGTGCGGGCTGCCGACGGTGAGCTCCGACCCGCTCCGAATGCGGCCCTCTGCTGCCCCGCCAGCTGGGACGCAGCCGAGCACTGGCTACTTGTGAGCCCCCCTCAGATCAGCGGGATCACCTCGAGCACCGCCCCGCGGGCGACCCGGGCACCCCGTGCCGGCAGCACCAACAGACAGTCCGCCCTGGCCAAGGAGATGGTGGCCCCGCTGCTCTGGTTGCCGGTCAGCCGGACCCCGGGGAGCTTGCCTGGGCGCGGTCGCAGCGCGGCTCGATGAAAGGTCTCCAGGCCCTCAGGCTTGGCGATCTCCTCCAGCAGCTCCGCGTACACGGTCGGGGGCTCTGGCCGCGCCGAACCCTGCATCGCCAAAAGAGTGGGAGCCCCGAACAGGATGAAGGTGACGCAGGCGGAGACGGGGTTTCCGGGCAGTCCCACGAAGACCGCGCCGGCCAGTTCGCCAAAGGCGATGGGCCTTCCCGGGCGCATCGCCACCCGCCAGAACTGCAGCCCGCCCAGCTCCTCAACGATGGCTCGGACGTGGTCGTGATCTCCCAGGCTAACCCCCCCCACCGTGACCACGACATCGCTCATGGCAGCAGCCCGCAACAGCACCTCGCGCACTTTCCCAGGGTCGTCCCCGACCCGACCCCGAAAGCTGAGCTCACCACCCGCCGCCGCCACCAACCCCTCCAGGGCCGGCCCCGCGGTGTCGAAGATCTGGCCTGGCATCAGGTCGCTGCCGGCCGCCCGAATCTCATCGCCGGTCGTCAGCAGTGCAACCCGCGGCCGCCTCCCCACCTGGAGCACCGCCGCCCCTGAGGCCGCCAGCGGAGCCAGGTCAGTGGGACGGATGCGGTGCCCAGCGGCCAGAACCTGCTGGCCGGGCGAGACGTCCTCGCCCGCCCGCCTGACCGCGTTGTTGCGGCGCGGGCGCTCGTGGATGAGCACCTCGGTGGTTCCCCGGTCGGTCCACTCGTAGGGGACAACGGCGTCAGCCCCGGTTGGCAGTGGCGCTCCGGTCATGACCTTGGCGCAGCTCCCAGGCAAGAGGGCGACCGCGCCCGGTGCCATCCCCGCCGCCATCTCTCCCGCCACCGGCAGTCGCCAGGGGACCTTGGGGATATCGGAGACACGGACCGCGTAGCCATCCATGGCACTGTTGGGAAACGGGGGCAGCAGGACGGAGGCGATCACCGGTTCCGCCAGCACCCGCCCCACCGCGGCGCCACCCACGGCGATCGCCTCTGGGGTCAGCCGGGGCGCCGCGGCCATCATCTCCCGCCGGGCGGAGGCAACCGTCAGCGGCCCGCGCACGGCAGGCCCATCCGGATCGCGGTGGACGGCCGCCATCATCGGCTCCGGGCGCCGGACGTGAAGAAGTTCGTCAGAGGTTGCCGCGCGCCTCCTGCTCTTGCTCAATGGCCTGGAAGAGGGCCGGGAAATTGCCCTTGCCGAAGCCCCGGCACCCCTTGCGCTGGATCACCTCGAAGAAGAGGGTGGGCCGGTCCTCCACCCCACGCGTGAAGATCTGCAGTAGGTACCCGTGCTGGTCACGGTCGACCAGTATGTCGAGCTGGCGCAACCGCTCCAGGTCCTCGTCTATGTCGCCCACCCGCTCGCCCGGGGTGTCGTAGTAAGACTTGGGTGCGGCTGGGAACTCGGCGCCCTGCTGGCGGAGCCAGCCGACCGTCTCCACGATGTCGGCTGTGTGGAGGGCGATGTGCTGGACTCCGGGGCCGTGATAGTAGTCCAGGTACTCGTCGATCTGGGAGCGCTTAAGGCCCTTCGCCGGCTCGTTGATGGGGAAGGTGATGCTGTCCCCCCGCCCCCCACGCACCACCCGGCCGCGCAGGGCCGAGTACTGGGTCGCGATGTCGTTCTCGTCGAACTCCTGGGAGACATCGAATCCGAAGACCCGGTTGTACCAGTCGACCCACTCGCCCATGGGGTGGAGCTCGACGTTGCAGACGCAGCGGTCGACCCCCTGCAGGCCGGCGCCCACGGCCCCTTTGACCTCGGCCCGGTCGCCGGGCATGAAAGCCCCCTCGTACTCGTTGCGCTCGACGAAGGTCTTGACCGTGGCCAGCCGGATGGCCGCCTGCTGGTCCTCGATCACATGCGGCTCCGCCATCGGTCTGGCCCCGCGCCCGACCGCGTCCTGGTAGGCGGCGTCATCCACCTGGAAGGCGAGCGCGCGCACCCCATCGCCGTGGAGGCGCACATGCTCGGCGATCTCGCCGTCGGGAGAGAACGGCGCGGTCATCACCAGGTGGACATCGCCCTGGCGCAGCACGTATGAGGCCCGGTCCCGCACTTCGGTCTCAGGGCCGGAGTAGGCAACCACGTCGAAGCCGAAGGCGGAGCGGTAGAGGTGGGCCGCCTGCCGGGCTTTGCCCACGTAGGACTCAATGTGGTCGACCCCGTCCAGCCGGGTCTCTCTGAACTCTGGAGCCGGCGACGCCGGCTCGATGTCAGCTCTCATGATCATCGCCTCATCTTGTGGCTGTGTCCCCGGAAGATGGCTGGCCCGGAGACCCCAGTGTGAGCTCCGCTAGCGTAGCGCGCGCGGGCTGGTGCGGTGGGGCCGGGGTCCCCCGCGGGGCTCGGGGCATTCCTGTAGGCGACGGGAAAGGGCCGGGACAGGGCCTCCGGGGGCGTCCTTCGTTGCCGGCCAACCGCTCGGCGAAGGCTGCGGCCCGCCGGTGTCTGCGGACCTACGACCCTACCTGGGACAAGCGATGTCCAGGCACCGACCTGGAGCCCAGCCCCGGCCCGTCCGGCCCTGCCCCCGAGCCGGGTAGTTCGCCAGCTGTCCGCCCACGCCGGGGACGGCCGTGTTCTTCGAGAACGTTGGGCATGGCTGGGCTGTGCCCAAGGAGGCGGGTTGGGGACCGCCATTTGCTTGGCCCGCCCAGGCAACCACCACCGGCGGCAGCGGTGGGGCCGCTCCCCCCGCCCGAGTTGGCACCAAGACGGCGAGGCCCAGCTCCGCCGCGTCTGCCGCCGAGCCTTCCCTTCGGAGGCGTCTGGGGAGCCCGCGGATGGCCCAGGCCGACGCGGTGGGATGGACCGATCGCTCGCGCGCCTGATCGCAGGGGAGATCCTCTCCCGCGTGACAGGCGCTAAGAGGCCCGGCACTGATTTCTGGGCCGCTCCCCCGCTGGCCGCAATGTCCGCCAGGAGGATCGTGGGTGGGCGTGGACGCTCGGCCACAGGTGGCCCCGATGTGGCCACCAAGGCAGGGGACGGCGAATCCCCGGTGGCGGGCAGTCTCCAGGGAGGTTGCGCGCCGGCCAGGCCAGCGGCTGAGGCCACGCGACCTGGTGTCCACGGCGCGTGCCTCTGCTCCGCGGAGCACTCCCACCCCAGGTTGGTGTCCGCGCCTGGCGAGGGCGGCCGGAGCGCGCGGCCACACTTCCGGGTGACGGCGTGGTGACAGGGGGTCCCACGTTCTCCGGCCGCAGTTAGCCTCGGATGGTGAGGCCACAGAGAAGTTCAATTGCAACTGCCATGTGGCCAGGCCGCGGCGACGCCGGGGGGAGGTCAGCAGACGGGGACGCCTCCCAAGCGGCGGCCCCGTCTGGGACATCGCCGATCTGGACTGGGGCCACCAGCGCCTTCCGGCGCCGTGGGCCCCAAGCGAACCGCATCGACCGCGGCGCGCCGGCAGCTTCAACCGGGACGCCGGGCCCCATGCAGCACTGGTGATGGCCCCCATCTCCGCCGCGCGGCGCTGGCTTTGGATGTCGCTTTCGGTAGCGGTGCTGGGGTCGGCCGGAGCGCTGGGCGCCGCGCCGGTCGCAGCTTCCCCACCCCTGGCCAGCGTACATCCCATGCTCCCGGCTTCCGGATCCGCCCTGTCGCCGGCCGCGGCGGGCAACCCTTCCAGCGTGGCAGGGGCAGGTGGCTCGGCAGTCACGGTCCAGCCGGGTCAGAGGTCTTGGCCAGATCTTCCCCAACAGGGGTCAGCCCTCACCGCCACCGCACAGCAGCCCACCGGCAGCGCCTACACAGCCCTCACCCCCACCCGGATGCTGGACACCAGAGTCACCGGTGCCACCCTCGATGCCGGCGGCAGCCTCAACCTGACCCTGACCGGCGGCCTGGTCCCCACGGACGCCACTGCGGTGGCCCTCAACGTGACCGTCACCAACACCACCGCCGCCAGCTACCTCGCCGTGTACCCAGCTGGGGCGACCAGGCCCGTGGTCTCGAGCCTGGACTGGTCGGCCGGCCAGAGCGTTCCCAACCTGGTCATGGTGGCGGTTGGCAGCAATGGCCAGGTGAGCTTCTACAACCACGCCGGGAGGGCCGACCTCGTGGTTGACCTGGAAGGATACTTCGCCCCCGAGTCCGGCAGCAGCACGGCCGGCAGCTACGTGCCCCTGGCCCCGGCGCGCATCACTGACACCCGGTCCGGCAGCGGCTATCCCAACTCCGGGGATCGGCTGGGGCCGGGAGCGACCTTGAACGTCCAGGTGAGCGGGGCAGGGGGGGTGCCGATGTCGGGCGCCGCGGCTGTCCTCCTCAACCTGACGGCGACCAACACCAGCTCCGCCGGCTACCTCACCGCCTATCCCCAGGGGACAGCCCGGCCGCTGGCATCCAACCTGAACTGGACGGCTGGCGAGACCGTGGCCAACCGGGTGGTGGTGCCGCTGGGACCCACCGGCATGATCTCGGTGGCCAACGCCAGCGGCTCGGCCGACGTGGTCATCGATGTCAACGGCTACTTCAGCGACGGCACCTCCACCCCGAGCGGCGCCAGCCTCTTCACCCCGATCTCACCGGTGCGGGTGCTGGACACCAGGCTGACCGGAGGCACCTTGCACCAGGGGCAGACGCTCAACCAACAGCTGGCCGGGAGCGATGGCCTGGCCCCGGGCGCGACCGCTGTGGTGGCCAACGTGACCGCAACTGACACCACCGCGGCCAGTTTCCTCACCGTGTTCCCGGGAGCGCCGATGCCCACCGCCTCTGACCTCAACTGGTCGCCAGGACAGCTGGCCGCGAACCTGACCGTGGCCACCCTGAGCGGCAGTGGGTCGGTATCGGTCTACAACCAGGCTGGCTCCGCCGACGTGATCGTCGACGCCTTCGGCTACTTCACGCCCCTTGCCAGCCAGTTGGTGATCACCACCAGCGCGCTGCCCGGAGGCACCGAGCAGGTCCCCTACTCGTTCGACCTCGCCGCCTCGGGCGGGGTCCATCCCTACACCTGGGCCCTCACCTCGGGGTCATTGCCCGCCGGACTGACCCTATCTTCGGCCGGGGTCATCTCGGGTACACCGGGCGCCCCGTCCGCCGCCACCTTCACGGTGCGGGTCACGGACTCCAGCTCGCCGACCCCCCAGGTGGCCACCGCCCAGCTGTCGCTCGCGGTGGTCCTGGCGGGCCTGCCCACGACCACCGCCACCACGATGGGCACGTCGTCCAACTGGTCTGGCTATGCCGCCATCGACGGCCATTACACCGCCATCGCCGGAACCTTTCAGGTCCCCAGCCTGGCCTCGGCCCAGAGCGGCAGCTACATGGGAGAGTGGGTCGGAATCGATGGCTGGGGAAGCTCCACTGTGATCCAGGCAGGCGTCGACGAGCAGCCCAATCCCGCCAACCCCCAGGAGTTCTTCATCCAGCCCTGGTGGGAGGTCTTCCCCGCCGCCGCCAACCCCATCACCACCATGACCGTCGCCCCAGGGGACTCGATCACGGTGTCCATCGGCCAGATGAGCAGCGGGATCTGGAGCATCACCATGACCGACACCACGACCGGGCAGACCTTCCACATTGACCCCGCCTACAACGGCCTGGGTGCGTCGGCGGAGTGGATCGTCGAGGCTCCCGGGATTCCCACCTATCCGCTGGCGGCCTACACCACGACCGACTTCAGCCAACTCCAGCTGGCCGGTACCGAGGGGGCCCTTGCCGAGATCGCGATGGTACAGAACGGAGTCCAGGTGTCCACGCCGTCGGCGTTGAACGCCAATGGGTTCGCGCTCGCCTATGGAGGCGTTCCGCCCCCCGCTCCCTGACCAGGTACCGGGTCCTGGCGGGCCAAACGGAAGGAGTGGCCCTTCCCCAGCAACAGTGGTTTCGCCCGGAACTGATGGCGCGGGCGGCGCACCCGAGGGACCCCCGGCCTCGAGCGAACGAGGTCGAAACGCCAATCCCCCTCGAGGTCGCGATTGGTCGGCACGGCCAGGAGCTTGAGGAGCGCCACTGGGCTCCCCTGTCGAGGTGGCCTTCGGCCAAGCGGCGCCAGCCGACTTCGCCGGCAATGGGCGATCCCTCCGGCGTCCCCTGCGACCGCATCGCGGCCCGCTTCCGCCGCGGCGGGTAAGCACCTGCCCCCCAGGCGCCCGCGGGTCCCCCTAACGGGCTTCGGGCGCACCCGATGGAGGTCTCCACTCGCAGCGGCGCTGGACCGGGTCGGCCCTCCAACAGGGCCAGCGGGCGCCTTTGCCGCGGTCTCGCGCCTTGATCCACCCCAGGCCAGGAGCCGGGCAGCTTGGGCCCCTTGAGATGACGCTCCGACGCCGGCCGACTGTCCCGTGGCGACCATGGCGACGCCCTGCTTGCTCCGTCCGAATTTGACGGCCCGTCAGAGTTCACCTTGGGGCCGGCGCGCCACTCTCGGGACCATCAGACGGCGGGTTCGCGAGCCAGCTGAGGCTGGCAGTGGCGATCCTCCGAGCGACGCTCTCGACCTCACCCAGGAGAAAGCCGCGGAGCGTGGCGTCATCGAGCAGAACCCGCGGCCCGCCAGACAGCTGGCTGAGAGGAGCAGCTCGGACTGGCTCGGAGCCAGGAAGGCGTCCATCCATCCCCAACATCCCCTGGTCCCTGGCGAACAACAGGGGCCCACGGTCCGCAATCTCCTGCTCCAGGATCTTGCCTTGGGCCCAAACATCCGGTGCGCCGCGGAGGGAGCGCCAACTGTGAAAAGCGTGAAGCTTGCCCCCGAACAGGTCCAGGGAGGCGATCGGACCCACCAGCTAACCCCGTCCGAAGTCCCCCAGCCGGGGAGCGACGGTCACCCCGATTTCCACATGCGAGTTGCCGCGGGCTCGGTCACCAGGAGGGCCAGCTGGGCTCGGGACGCCGGCTGCACCAACCACTCCGGCCCTGGCGGCAGCGACGGTGGCTTGCCCAGAAGAGCTGAATTCCAGGGATGTCAATCAGGGAGGGGCGGCATTGACCGCCAGGTCACTCAGCCTCGCCACCAGCTCCGCCTTCCCGTCCGTGTAGGCCTCCCGGTCGCAGGGGAAGAGCTCGGCCAGGCGCAGCTTCAGATCCAGGTACTCGCGAAAGCTGGCGGGATCGCGGCGGAGCAGGTCGCGAAAGGCGAGGCGCCGCTCGAACTCAGGATGTGAGTGTGGCACCAGGTGCAGGTGATGGGTCCGGAGGTCCGGCCTTGGCTTGCAGAACCAGAGCATCCAATCGCGGTACGGGAAGTAGCAGTAGTTCAGGGCCGCCAGACCCGGGATGACCGCGCGCGCTTGGTCCAAGTCGCGGACGCCGGCCATGATGTCGATCACCGGCTTGGCGGTCATGCCCGCCACCGCGGTGCTGCCGATGTGGTGGATGCCGCCCGCCAGGAAAGGAGCCAGGAGTGGCTCCAGCAGGAGCCGCTCCCGCTCGAAGGCGCGCGGCCAGCCCGGGTCATGGGCGACCAGCCGGATCCCCTCCTCGACCACCGGTATGGAATCGGCCGCATCCGTCACTGGACCAAGCATAGGACCCACCGCAGCCGGCCAGACCTGGCCGGCGGGAGCTGCCGTCGCTCGCCTCGATCCCCGCCGAGAACTCTGCCGCTCCGGCTGCCGGTGAGACAGGCCGGTAACCTGGGTTGGTGATGACCCACCCCGAACCGGGGGCACCTTCCTGGCGTTGCTGTCTGCCGACGGCCGATGAGACCACGGTGTCGCTCAGCTGCCCGTTGGAGCGGGGCGGGCCGTGGCTGGCGGGCAGGGCGCTCGACGTCCTGAGGGCGGCCGGCGGAGTCGAGCCGGCCACGGACCGCCAGCGCTACGTGACCGGCACCCGGCGGGGCGCCCCCCTCATCCTGGGGGAGCCACTGGTCTGGCATGGCGTCGCGGTCGTCCTGGAAGCCTGCCAGATGGATGGGCAGGCGGCCGGCGAGGTCACCCTGCGCCTGCCGCCCTGGCAGGAGCTGGCCCCGGCCCTCGCCGAAGCCGTCGTCTGGGAGCTGACCGACCGGTTGGCCGAGGAGTTGAGGGCGCACTGCGGAGTGGTCTCCGACGGGCGCGCCGTGGGCTACCCCGACCTGGGACGACCCCAAGCCAGCGCCGCTGGGCTGCAGCGCTCCCACCTCGGGGTGATCGTTCCCAACCAGTGGCTGCCCTACCTTCGCCCCGGCTCCAATCCCTACTGCTCGCTGTCTCGCAGCGAGCTGGTGGTGGTCCTGGAGTGAATCCCGGCTAGCGCCTGCCGGAAGCCGTCGTCTCCCCCAGCGCGGCCAAGCCGCGTACCCCGCGGCGCTTGGCCGCCACAGCCGAGATCAGCTCCATGATGCAACGGTTGGCGTTCTGGGCGGTCAGCTCGGCGGGGTCGTTGACAGGGGCCACCTCGACCACGTCCATGGCCACGACCGGCGTGTGCAGCGCCACCTGCCGGATCGCCCTGAGCAGGTCGGCCGGGTCCATTCCGCCGGGCTCGGGGGTGCCCGTCCCGGGGGCGAAGCCGGGGTCCAGGACGTCTATGTCGACCGAGATGTAGATGAGCTCGGGACCGTCCATCGCCTCCGCCACCGCGCGCCGCACCACCTCGGCCACCCCCAGACTCCAGATCTCCTCCATCAGATGCCAGCGCAGCCCCTGTTCCCGCATCCAGTCGAAAACCTCTTTGGGGGGCCAGTAGCCGCGCAACCCGATCTGCACGAAGTTGCGCCCCGGGACCGCCCCCGACTCCACCAGCCGGCGCATGGGGGTGCCGTGGGAGAGGGGGTTGCCGAAGCTCTCGGCCGCGGTGTCGGCGTGAGCGTCGAAGTGGACGATCCCCAGCTTGCCCCGGCCAACGCAGTCGGAGACCGCCGTGGCCGCAGGCAGGGTGATCGAGTGGTCTCCCCCGATGATGACCGGGATGATCCTCCGAGACGCGATCTCGCGCACCCTGTCGTAGACCGCCTTGTGGGAGGCCTCGACCTGGCCCGGCAGGCAGACCGCGTCCCCGTAGTCGACCACCGTCAATTCCTTGAAGGGAGCCACCTCCAGGTCCAGGTGCCACTCGGGGGTCTGGTAGTTGGCGGTCCTAACCGCTCTGGGACCGAAGCGGGCTCCGGGCCGATAGGTTGTGGAGTCGTCCCAAGGCGCCCCCATAACCGCGATGTCGGGATGCCAGCTGTCGAGCTCGGACTCCTCGGTTATCCCGACCGCCCGGGCGAAGGTGGTCGCCCCGAGGTAGGCGGGACCCTCCATCTGCGCGCGCCGCGAGGGCGGGATCTTCGGCCTCTCCATGCGAACCTCCTCGGGTCAGTCCCGGGACGCCGGACGGCGCCTGCCGGGGAAGCTGTCAGGGATCGTCACCGGCCGCCCATTATCGTCCGGGGCCAGGGCGCTCGGCTCAGGAACTCTCCTTGGTCGGCTCCAGCCGCTCCACCCGAACCCTCCCCTCGAGCCCGAGATAGACCAACATGATCCGCTCCAGGAGCTCTTCGAAGGCGCTCGGGTCCCACCCTTCGACCAGAGCCTGCATCCTGATCCGGTGGCGCTCGGCGATCTCCGCCACCACCTCCCAGCCCCGCCTGGTCAGGCGCAGCGTCACTCGTCGCCGGTCCTTGCCCATGGGCCCGCGCTCGATCAGCCCCTGCTCCACCAGGGAGCGGGCCAGCACCGAGGTGTGGGCCCGGCTGGAGGAGAGCTGGTCGACCAGCTCCTGCTCGGAGATCCCGGCCGGACCGGCGCCGCCCAGGACCAGCACCGCGTGGTAGCCCATGGTGCTCAGCCCGAGCTCGGCGGCGGCGGCGTCCAGAGCCGTCAGCGCCCGCCGGAAGATGTAGCGGAGCCGGCTCCGGAAAGCGAGCTGCTGGAGCAGCTCGGGATCAACCTCAAGACCGGGTTCGACGGCGGGCTGCAGGCTCAAGCTGACCTCAGTTGGCGATCACGACCGGGGTCCCCATGGGGGTCCAGGCGTAGGCCCAGGCCATCACCGCGCCCGGGATCTGGACGCAGCCATGGCTGGCCTGCGGAGTGATGTTCTCACTCCCGGGGCCGTACTCACTGGTGGGCTCCCAGGGAGCGTCGTGGATGTAGTAGCCGCCTTGGAGGAACTCCATGACCCAGTTGACCGGGCTGGTCGGGTACCAGAAGGGCGACCCCGGTGGCCAGGGGGAGATGAAGACGTAGGGGGTCTGCTTGTCAAAGATGTGAAAGGTGCCGGTCGGGGTCCGCAGCAGCGGCCGCCCGGTCGTGACCGGGGTCGCCTTGAGGGCGCAGCCCCCGTCGTAGAACACCATCTCCTGGAGCGAGAGCGAGATGTAGATCGACTTCCCGGAGATGGTGGTGTGACCGCACTGGTCGGAGTTGAGACTGGCCTGGGCGCCCTGTTGCACGGCGTTGAGGGTGGCCTGCACCTGGGCCAGCTGGTTGGGAGTCTGAGCGGCCTTGAGCGCCTGCTGGGAGCTCTGGTACTGGGCCAGGTAGGCGGCCGAGTTGGGAGTCTGCTCGGCTCCGGCCTGGTCGACCAGGTCCATGACCGCCTGCGACTGCTGCACCAGGGAGTCGTTGAGCCCAATCTCAGCCTTCAGCAGCCCAAGCTGCTGGCTGAGGGCGACGGTCTGGGCCGCCCCACTCTGGTTGGCGCTCAGCGCCTGCCGCAGCAGGGCCGCGTCCTGGGGAACCTGCAAGACGGCCAGGTTGTCGCTCTTGGCGATGGCTTCCAGCTGGGCCGCCTCCTGGAGCAGCCCACCGGGGGCATTGGCCAGGGTCACCGAGGCAGCCGCCTTGGCCTGGGCCGCCTTGACCTGCGACTCCACCTGGATGAGATGCAGCTGGAGCTGGGCCATCACCGCGTCCACCGCCCCCAGGGTCTTGGCTCGCTGCAGCTCTGCGGACCACGCCTTGGCCTGGCCCGGGCTGGGCGCTGAGAGCCAAGCGGCATTGTGACCCACGAAGTCGGTGTAGCTGGTGAGCAGGGTTTGAGCCTTCTTCCGAGTGGCCACAAGAGCTGAGTTCCAATCTCCCAGGGCCTGCGCCCGCAGCGAGGCGAGCCGGCCGGACTGGTTCGAGAAAAGGAAGGTCGGGGACCACCACTGCCTGGTGTTGACCTGGTTCAGCTGAGCCTGCAGCGAATTCGCCTGGGCCGCGGGCAGACCCAGGGCCTTCTCCTTCGAGAGCAGCTGGCTGACCGCTTGACTCTCTCCCTTGAGTTGGCTGGAGCTGCGGTAGGCCAGGGGCGCGTCCAGCACCACCGCCACCGCCAGGCAGGTACCCAGCCCGACCACGAACCACCGGCTAGCGCGCATCTGACCCCACTGGGAAGGGCGCGAAGGAATCCAAATCCATGTCAGGTAAACCCTCCTGGGGCCCGGTAGGTAACGGAGGGGTTGGCGCCTGCCCGCAGGAGGTGGGCATCAGACGGAAGCCAGACCTGAAAGCTGGGCCAGAAGGGGACCGCGCCTTGGCTCCGGGACGGCCATCAGGGGCCGCTCGGCCAGCTGGTCGGTGGCGCGCTCGATCTCCTCTCGGACGGCGATCCCCAGCGCCGTCAGCTCCCCTTCGGTGCCCACCCAGCCCCGCTCGGCCAGGCTGGCGGCGGCCACTTCGATCGCCTCTTGGGACCACTTGAAGTTGCGTCCGATGGAGTCCTGCGGCTGCCGTCTCCAAAGGGCGGTCAGCACCAGCAGCTGGAGCGGGTCCAGTCCCTTTTCCCGCGCCGCCTGGTAGTGGCCCTCGGCGCGCTCCTCCCGCAGCACCATGGCATCCCTGATGGCATCCTGGTGGGGGTTTCCGCTGCGCGGCAGCGACGCCCAGGCGGAGGGCAGGTCGCCTTCCGGGGCGGCGGCCTCAGCCAGCTCCCTCAGCCCGGCCGGCGGCAGGGCGGGATGGAGCCTCCGCAGAGCCCTGCCGGCGGCGTCTAGGCTGGCCTCCAGGTAGGCGGGCGGGTCGAGCTCCCGGCAACGGGGCAGCAGGTGCTGGATCAGGGACTCCGGCGCGATGTAGACGGCCGCCGCCCAGCGCTCCTCGGGGAGGACGCCAAGCCGGCTGGTCAGGTAATGAGGGAAGCCCTGCGAGCCCCTGGCCTCAACCAACTCCACCACCTCGGGCTCCTGGCGCTGGAAGAGCCAGAGGAGATGGCTCAGGGCGTTGGCGGCGTTCGAGATCCCACGGACTTGTTCCCGGCTCACGGGTGGAATCCCCCCGATGGCGCGGCGGGGCATCCAGCCTTGTCATGGGCCGGCACGTTCCGGCCACCTCGGCGACCCGGCATCAGGCGAGGTCGCAATCCCACCACCCGGGAGCAGCCGCTGTGGCCTCCTGCCCGAGGCAGGCTCGGCCAGCTCGCGGTGGTCGCGTGAAGACCGGGCACCGGGTCAGGTTACCGGAATGCGGCTGACTCCGGTGACTCCCCAGCCTTCCCCGGCACCACCGGCGGCCCGACGTCACCCCCGCGAGGGCGGCCCGAGGGGAAGACCGGCGGCGAAGTGGGCCACCGCCTCCGCCACCGCCAGCGGGTGCTGGAGCGGGAGATCGTGTTGCCCATCTATGAACTGAGCCTGGGCCGGCCCGGCCAGAACGCGGCAGGCCCGCTCCAGATCAACTGCCTTGGCGGCCCGGTTGGCCCCTCCAGCCATCACGAACAGGACCGGACAGCTGACCCTGCGCCAGAGTTCCTCCTGGTCCAGCTCGTAGAGGGCTTTCGCGATCTCCAGGTGACGCTCCAGATCGAGCCGCGGCTGCAGCCAGCCCTCGGCATCGCGCTCGAAGTTGCCCATCATGGCCTCTGTGGCCGCTTCCAGGCCAATCTCCTGCGAGATGGCGGAGGTGGCCACGAAGTGACGCACCCTGTCCTGATCGAGGTGCTCCAGACGGGGCGGGCGCATCCGCTCCCGAGCCACCTGCCAGCTGGGTCCGAAGACGGACCTCAGGTCGCCAGCACCGCCGTCGACACAGACCACTCCGGCCACATCTTCAAGCGCACCCGCGAGCCAGAGGGCCACGCTCGCACCCCAGCTGTGGCCGACGACCAGGGGACGGCTCAGCTCGAGCTGCGAGATCAGGACCGTGAGGTCGCCGGTGACCTCCGGGAAGCCGTACCCTCGTTCGGGGCGGTCACTGCGGCCGTGGCCGCGCAGGTCAACCGCCAGCACGCGATGCGGAGGCGATAGGTAACCTGCCACCGCGTCCCACCAGCGGGCGTTGCTGGCCAACCCGTGCAGACAGAGTATGGGGCGGCCCGAGCCGCCCCACTCCCGCACCGAGAGTGCGACCTCGCCGGTTGCGACGATCAGCTCCCGAGGGACCGGCTCATCCGCCATCGGGCCAACCCTCAGATGGCGTCCGAGATCGACGACATGAAGAAGCCCTCGACTCTGATCGGGGGGGCCTCGATGAAGACCGAGTCCCCCATCTCCCGAGAGAGCGCGAGCTCAGCCCTGCCGATCTGGGTGGTCCGCTGCAGGACCCCGACCGGGCTCTCGTTGAAGCGGAAGTTGTTGACCGCCCCGACCACCTTGCCGTGCTCGATCAGGAACACGCCATCCCTGGTCAGGCCGGTCAATAAGAGGGTTGAGGGATCAACGTCCCGGATGTACCAGAGAGATGTGATGAGCAGGGCTCGCTCGGTGCCGGAGATCATCTCCTGCAACGAGGTCGAGGTGCCCCTCATCCGCAGGTTCTCGACGTCTGGTGTGACCGGGTGGCCGTGGTCCTTGGCCCAGCGCCGAGGGCAGATCAGCTCTCCCTGGACCCCATGGTCGATCCAGGTCGTCTCTCCCACCGCGAGCCCATTGTCGAAGACCGAGCTGTACTCACTGGAGCGCAGGCTGCGCACGAACCCTGGGACTCTCATCCGAGGGTCGTTTGGGTCGCTCTCGACCGTGACCTCATGAGCGTACATCTGCTCCCCAACCCGGGTGCCCCCCTTGCGGGAGAAGACCGTCCGCTCCTCGTCCGCGCCTCGCGCCTGCATCTCCCAGGCCAGCCGGAGCAGCATGTCCGCCGTCGCCGACGGCTGCAGGATCACCTGGTAGTGGCCGGGATCGAGCTGAACCTCACGTTTGGTCCAGTCCAGCCGCTCGCGCAGCCCCTGGTACATGCCCGCCACATCGAGCCCTTCCGTCCCTGAGGCCAGCTCGCCCGCCCATACGCTGCGCCTGAGGTCGGATGTCTTGAGAGTCAGGGTGATTGAGGCAGCCGTCCGACCGCCACGAAGGCGGACCCCGGTGCTGGTGCCGAGCTCCTCCAGCTGCCGGCTGGTCTCGGCGTAGCCATACAGCTGCAGCCCGTCGCGCCGACTCTCCTCCAGGGCTCGCTGCAGGCCCGGCAGGATCGGGTCCAGCGGGAATGAGCCTTCGTCAAGGGCTGGCGGCTCGGCCCCGGGAGCGGCCGCCTCAGCGGGGCCCAGAAGCGGCATGGCGTCGGGGGCGGGAGGGCTCACCAGGGCGCGCTCCCGGGCCCCCCGCGCCAGCCTCAGGACCTGCTCTCTCTGCTGGACGTCGGCCGCCTCGACCCCAACCTGATCGGACTCGATGGCGACCACGCCGGCCGAGGTGGATTCCTCCCGGCCGTTGGTGGTGACGGTGTTGTTGGCCAGCCGGCAGTTGACAGAGCTGGAGTGGCTGGCCAGCACCACCGCCGCTCCGGCCTCCTCGATCCCAATTGCGACGATCTCCGCCAGGTTCACTTGCTCCCCTCCTGTCGGGAGTTGAGCACGTTGATCTGGCGGAAGAGCGCGGGCGGACAGCCGTGGGATACCGGGGCCACCTGCTCGGGCTGGCCCTTGCCGCAATTCATGGCACCCTCCAGCCGCCAGGAGGACCTGCCTCCGATAGCCACCATGCGGCCCCAGAAGTCGGGAGTGCGGGACTGGTAGGCGACATCGCGAAGCTGGCCCGCCAGGCGGCCCTTGTGGATCCGATAGAAGCGCTGGCCGGTGAACTGGAAGTTGTAGCGCTGCTGGTCGATTGACCAGGACTTGTCTCCCATGATGTAGACCCCCTCCCCGACCTCCCCCAGCAGCTCCTCCAGGGTGGTGTCCCGCTCCGAGTCGGGCTGCAAGGAGACGTTGGGCATCCGCTGCAGGGGGACATGGGCCCAGCTGTCGGCAAAGGCACAACCGTTGGATCGGGGCAGGTTGAACTTGCGAGCCATCTGACGATTGAGCTGATATCCGACCAGAATGCCGTCGCGGATGATGTCCCAGCGCTGGGCCGCGACCCCCTCGTCGTCGAACCCGACCGTGGCCAGCCCGAAGGGCTCGGTGCGGTCCCCGGTGACGTGCATCAGGGGCGAGCCGTACCGGAGGGAGCCAACCTTGTCGGGGGTGGCGAAGGTGGTGCCGGCGAAGTTGGCCTCGTACCCGAGGGCACGGTCGAGCTCCGTGCCATGGG
>JABEUU010000002.1 GCA_013044295.1 Candidatus Dormiibacterota bacterium | reverse complement strand
CCAGGTCCAAGCGGGCCACCTCATCGAAATCCTCAAGGGACAAGCCCCGACCATCCGGCCGGCGGCCCACGACCAGCAGCCAGGGCCGGGAGGGGAGCGCCCCGACCAAGCGGCGCACCAAGGAGGCGCTGGCGTCGTCCATCCACTGGGCGTCGTCAACCGCCAAAAGGCAGCGCTCGGGGAGCAGCACCGACAACAGCTGCAGGAACGCATCCTCCAGGCGCTCCCGGCGGAAGCGCTCCTCCAGCGCTTCCGCCTGGGGAGTGGGCGCGACCTCGGCCCGAAGTGCGCTGGCCAGAAGCGGCAGCCAGGGCAGGAGATGGGCCGCCCGCCGCGCCACCGTGGTGGCGAGCGCCCGACCTACCGTGGCGGAGCTGGCCTCGAGGTCCACTCCCAGCGCCTGCCGGCCCAGCACACTCACCGAGGCGTACGGCAGCACCGCCCGGTACTCGTCGCAGACCGCGGCCAGCACCGGCGCCCCGGCTACCTCCTGGAGCTCCGAGATCAGGCGGGACTTGCCGATTCCAGAAGGGCCGACCAGCTCCACGCAGCCGCCCTGACCAACCGCGGCCGCTGCCAGGCGGTCTCTCAGCAGGCCCATCTCAACTTCGCGGCCAACCAGGCCGGGTCCCACCGGCTTGGCCACCTCCGCGGTGCGCAGGCCGCCGACAAGGCTAGCTCGCACCGGCTCCAGCTTGCCCTTGACTAAGAATGGCTCCAGCTCCCGAGTTTCAAAGTGGACCCGGCTCCGCCGTACCACCCCTGCGGAGGCGTAGAGCTCGCCGGCACCGGCCCGGGCCATCAGGCGGGCGGCCAGGTTGACCGCGTCACCCTTGGCCGAATACGTCCGCCGGTAGAAGGGCCCGAAGTCGCCCGCGAAGACACGACCGTGGTTGACCCCGGCACGCAGAGGGAGTGGCCCGCCGCGGTCGAGGATCTCCCGGACCGTTATCAGTAGCCGGCCGGCGTCGTCGTCGCCAGCTTTGGGCGCCCCCGCCACCAGCATCACCTTGCCCCCGTCCTCGGCTATGTCAGTCTCCCAGAAGGTGACCCCGTGGCTGGAGCACGATTCCTGGATCGTGGACAGCATCTCGTCGAGCTGTCCGGCGACCACCTCGTCGCCCTGGCTCGCGAGCGCCCCGTCCACCCCTTTGAACTCCAGGAAGGCGACCGCCACCTGGCGGTGCTCGCTTTCGACCGGGCTGGCCAGCAGGTGGGTCCTTAGCTCGGCGGCAAGACACCGGCCCGCTGTGGCCCCAGCAGGCTTGGCAATCTCGGACTCTGGCGATGGCGACACCCTGGGCGCGGAAGCGATCAGGAAGCCGTCCTGCTTGCTGGCCCCCAGCATGCCAGGGGCGAGGTGGTCGGCCAGTGCCGGGCTCACCACAATCTCGCCCGCCTCCGCGAGCGCCTCCATGCGAGCCGTCGCGGTCGCCCCGGGACCGGTCACCAGCAGCTCCAGGTGGCGTTCCCCGACCAAGAAGAAGTGGAAGGACCCGGCGTGAATACCGACCGACATCCGCAGCCGGGCGGGGCCGGCGGAGGTCTTGAGCCGGCCCATCCTCCGCATCACCCGCTGCATGCGCCAGGCGGCCTCGACCGCGCGCTCGGGGTGCCCAGTCCCTGTGAACCAGACCAGGACCGCGTCCCCACCCCACTTGATCAGCTCCCCGCCGTTCCCGTACGCGATCTCCAGCAGGTTGGCGAAAATCCGGTCCAGGAATCCGGTCAGCTCCTCGGCCCCGGCCTTGCCGTGACCCGCCAGGATCTCGGTGAGCCGGGTGAAGCCGGAGATGTCCACGAAGGCCAGGCTGCCCTCGATCACCTTCACCAGCTCCCTGGTCCCCCCCGCCACCCAGTCCATGGCGAGCCGGGGGACGTATGGCATGAGCGCCGCCTCCAGTGCCTCCTCGTCACCGGGGTCGCCGGACCAGACCCCGCCGTCACCTCCTGTCTGGTTGACCAGACCCATGGACACGGTCAGACGCGGGGCGCCGCGGCGGCGCCGGCAGCCCAGAATTGGATGGCTACTGGTCCAGCTGGGAACTGGGCCCCTCGCACCGGCACTCCCCGAGCAGGAGGAGCCCACCGTGGACGCGATGGGAGCAGTCTCAGGAGTAGCTGGCCAGATCGGACCCGGGGCCGCGGAGCCCCCCGGCCACGCCTGAGCTGGCCCGGTGACGGGTCGGACGCCGGCGGCCAGCTCCCAGCAGGCGCAGGAGCGCCGACCTCGCTAATCAAGGTGCCGCCTCCCAGTTGAATGCACCGATCAGGGGCGGATCGGAGCCGCCGCTACCAGTACTTGTCGCATCCGCCAGCCCCAATGTCAAGACCGCTGCTGGTCCGCTCGGGCCGCGGCGCCAAGACCTCCGCGCGTAGACGGTCCTGGCGGCAGGGCCCCTACGCGAGGACCTGAGGGCTGGGCTCTGGCCCGAAGCCGCCCGGCGCCGGCGACGAAGGCCACCCTGCCGTCAGGCGCGCGCACCAACTCATCCCGCCCCGCCCCCACGTGGTCCGGGCAGGCCCGAGGGCGTACGGCAGCGGCGCCGCCTCGACGACCCCACCGCCGCTGTCCGGTTCACCGGCCCCCGCCGGGAAGTCCGGATCGACTCGCCTGAGCCGCCCGACATCCCTCGATCGAAGTCAGCCGAGCCGGCGGTTCCGCACGGCACGCCGTCTGGGGGCCAACTCCGGCGGCAGGGAAAAGGGCCGGTGACACGCCTCGAGCGGATCCATGAGCAACCGGGCAGCCGGGCACAAACTCCGGGATACAACATGTCAATCCCGGACCCACCTGACGGTCTGCTGGCGGTCAGGTCATAGCGAGTGCGCACCGCCGGCTCGCTATGCAAGCGTGCCGCGTGGCAGCTGTTATGCGCCAAAAGGGGACGGCCCGCCCCTGGCGGTACCTGGCTGGGACGGTGGCTGAAACGTCACGCGACGCCCTCCCCGCCACGCCCCCTGGT
>JABEUU010000020.1 GCA_013044295.1 Candidatus Dormiibacterota bacterium | reverse complement strand
TGGAGCGGGAGACCGGGTTCGAACCGGCGACCTTCTGCTTGGGAAGCAGACGCTCTGCCAACTGAGCTACTCCCGCCTGGGTCGGAGTATATCGCGGCAGTGTGGTAGCGTCGGCCCCCGGCATCGGACCCCAAGGGAGACCCTTTTATGATCACCGCCTTCTTGCTCATCAACGCGGAGAGGGAGAGCCTCGGCACCCTCGGGCCCCAGCTGGCGGCCTGCCCCGGAGTGACCGAGGTCTACACCACGACCGGAGAGGTGGACTTCATCGCGAAGGCTACGGTCGCCGACCTGGAGGGCCTGGCGGACCTGGTCCAGGACCACCTCGCCCTCCTCGACGGCATCATCGCCACCAGCACCCACCTGGCCATGCGCCGCTACAACAAAGAGGAGCTCTCGGCGGCCTACGATCTCGGCGTCGACTGACCGCGGCCGCTACGAGGCGGCGGGTCCGACACTCCCCTGGACGGTGGCCCGGAGCTCCGCGGTGAAGTCCTCCAGGGATCGCTCGGCTGCGACCGGGTCGGCTCCCGAGGAGATCACCTTGTACCGTGGGGCATCGGCATCCGGCAGGACCAGTGTGAAGCCGTCATCACGCCTCACCTTGAGGCCGTCGGTGAGGTCCACCCGGTCCTGACGGTGGGCCTCCACCATCAGCCGCATCACCTCGCCTTTGACATCCCAGGGACAGGCCACCTCCCGTTGCAGGTGAAAGCCAACCGGAAGCTGGCGGCGCAGCTGAGAGAGCCCTTCGCCAAGCTCCACCATGAGCTGGAGGGCGGCCAGAAGAGTGAACATGGCGTCGTAGGCGGCCAGGTGGGCGGGCCACACGAAGCCTCCAGTGCCGTCGGCTCCCAGCGCGGCCCCGCTACGAGCCGCCAGCCGGATCACGGAGGCGATGTCAGCTTTGGCCGGCAGCAGGCGGCCCTCCGTCTGGGCGACCACCCGCTCCAGCATCCAGGGGGCGGAGACCGGTGCCACCACGGTGCTGCCCGGATGGGCCCGCAGGGACATCATGGCCAGCAGGCAGATGGCGTCCTGGTGGTCGAAGACCTGGCCCTCGTCGTCGATCAGGTAGAGGCGCTGGCCGGCCGGGTCGATGCGGGCCCCGACCGCGGCCGAGACGGTCTTGGTGATGCTGGCCGCCTGCTGCAACTCCTCGTCCGGATCACGCGGCACCGGTGACGCAAAGGCCTCCTCCTCGAAGCCGGAGCGCAGGGAAATGGTCTGGATCTGGGCCTCATGGAGCAATTGGGGGAGCACCATGGATGCGCTCCCGAACCCGAAGTCGATCAGAACCCGTGGGTGGGCGGCCCGGACCCGGTCCAGATCCAGCCCGCCCAGGACCGCACGCACGTACGACGAATGCACTCCTTCGGGGTAGGCGATGCCACTGATCTCGCGCGGCACCACCCGCCGAAAGTCCTCCCGGAAGAAGGTGTTCTCCAGCTTGCGCTCCTGCCGCCGGTCCAGGGCCATGCCCTGCTCGTCGAGAACCTCGATATCGGCGGAGCGGGGGTCGAGAGGCGAGGCCACGATGTGGACCGAGCCCACCACCGCCGAGTCCCGGGTGTAGTGGCAGGTCACCGGCACCGGCAGCTCGCTCAGGTCCACCACCGCCGCCCCCGCCGAGAGCATGCCCGAGATCATCGCCCGCTTGATCATCCGGGATCCCGGGCTGCGGTCACGGCAGATGGCCAACTCGGCGCCTCGGGGGTGGGTGGCAGCCCAGGCGGCTCCCAACCGGGCGCACCACTCGGGGGTCAGCTGCACGTTGATCAGCCCGGTCAGCCCGGCCGACCCGAAGAGCGCCGAGCGCCAGGTACCGGCCCAGATCACCGACTCGTGCACCGTCGAGCCCGGCTCGATGTCCTTGCCGGGCCATATCCTAACCCCCTGCTCCACGACCGACCCGGACCCGATGGTGCAGTCGTCACCGATCACGCTGCCGTCATCCAGGAGCACGTCGGGCTTGATGGTGGCGGCACTGCACACCACCGCCTGGCGCAGCCGGGACCGCTCGCCGAGGTAGGCCTGGGGCCAGATGACACTGCTGCTGATCTTGGCCCCGCCGCTGACCACGGCGAAGCGGTCAAGTACCACCGGCCCGTTCAGGAACGCCTCCGCACCCACCACCGCGTCGCGGCCGATGAACACGGGGCCCTCGATATGGGCCGACGCGGCCACCTCGGCGCCCTCGCTGACCCACTGGGAGTCGCCCACCCGACGGCCCGCGATCTCGCACTGGACCCGGCCCTCGAGGGCGTCCCAGTTGGCCTGCAGGTAGCTCTGGATGCTGCCGATGTCGCACCAGTAACCTCGCCCCACGACCGCCCAGAGCGAGTCCTGGCGTCGCAGCATCTCCGGGAAGACGTCCTGGGACCAGTCGCACGACTGGTCGGCGGGAATGTAGTCCAACACCTCCGGTTCGATCACGTAGATGCCGGTGTTGACCTGGTCGCTGAAGACCTCCCCCCAACTGGGCTTCTCCAAAAAGCGCTCGATGCGCCCATCGGCCCCGGTCACCACCACCCCGTATTCGAGCGGGTTGCCCACCTTGGAGAGCACGATCGTGGCCCGCGACTTCCGCTCCCGGTGGAAGGCAAGGGCCTGGCTGAGGTCGATGTCGGTCAGGGCGTCGCCGCTGATCACAAGGAAGGTGCCGTCCAGAAGTTGGGCGGCGTTCTTGACGCTGCCGGCGGTGCCCAGGGGACGGTCCTCGACCGCATACTCCAGATGCATTCCCAGCTCGGAGCCATCGCCAAAGTAGTTGCGGATGCTGGCTCCCAGGTACTGCAGGGTGATGACCACCTCGGTGATGCCATGGCGGCGCAACAGCCGGAGAACGTGCTCCAGGCAGGGACGCCCCACCACCGGCACCAGCGGCTTCGGCCGGCGGCTCGTGAGCGGGCGCAGGCGACTGCCCTCGCCTCCGGCCATCACCACCGCCTTCACGCCCACCCTCCTGGCATCACCGGCTGATAGAAGGCTCCGCCCCCGATCTCCTGGGTCCGATCATACGAACAGTCGGCGCCGGTGGTGGCGCCGCGGCCACCACAGCAGCAGGATCGCCAGGGCTGCCGTCACCACCGTGACCCCAGCGGTGCCCAGGATCTGTCCCTCCAGGCCGGCTCCACGGTAGTTGGGCGGCCCCGGCAGCGCCTGCAGGCGGTGCAGGAAGAGCCCGCCCGGAGTCGCCGCCACAACCACCCCACTCGGGCGGGGGGCGAACACCGGGCCCAGCGTGGCGAGGCCGAGCACGTCCCTGGCCGGAGGAGCCGCCCGGTACCAGCTGTAGCCGCCGTCGGGCGTGAGCATGGTGCCGAATCCGTCAGTGCTGAGGTAGGCGGCGGTGGGCCCGTCCGAGATCATCGCGGTCAGATTCGGCACCCCTCCAATGCCCCCGTATGGCAAGAGTTGGAAGACCGGCTGCCAGCTCCTACCCAAAAGGCCCCAAATCAGACCACTGCGGCCTCCTGCCAAGAGCTCCCCGTCGCCCAGCTCCACCACCACCGGGTCAGGCCCCAGCCTCGGCGCGCCGACGCTCAGCTGCAGGCGTCCGTCGGCGCCGAGAAACAGCAGCTCGCCGTTCTCCGCCACCACCACGAAGGGCGCTCCGGCGCTCACCGGAGAGGTCAGCTGGATGGGGGTCGCGCCCGCGCGGAGCGCTAGCCGGTGCGAGAGCGGGGAGTCCAGCTCGCCCCAGAAGAGGCCCTGGGATGTCGCCGCCACCACCATGGGGCGAGGGCCGGGGCCGATCCCAAGGCCCCTGGGTCGCCCGGGAAGGAGTTGCAGGAAGTGGGCGGAACCTCCGGCTTGGGTAGCCAGCAGACGCCCGTCACGGAGAAGGACCAGGCCGGAGCTGCCATGCGCTGCCACGTAGGCCGCTGCGCCGCCCCCCGCAACTGGCTGAAACGAGCCGGTCATGGGATCCAGCCAGGCGGCGGCCCCATGCGAGATGGCCAGAGTTAGATCGCCAGAGTCAGAGGCGATCTGGGTCCAGGCGCGAGCCGGACCTGGAGCCGCCGCCCACCACGGCGAGGCCGCCTCGACAGGAGCTGTCACCAGCCCCGCCAGAGCCAGCCCGAGGCCGGCTGAGAGCGTCGCGGCGAGCCAACGGCGGCGCCTTGGGTCAGCCACCGTAGAGTCCACTCACCACCACCGCCAGGATGAAGAAGTCGGCAACGATGTGGACCAGCATGGCCGGCAGCAGGCTGCGGCTGCGAACGCTCATCCAACCCCAAAGCCAGCCCAGCAGAATCACGATCGGGATGAAGCTCGCGGCGGGGCCCTCGTACTGGATGGCGATGTGGGCAACTCCGAAGATCACTCCCTGCGAGAGCATGGCGACCAGAGGGCTCTGTTGCCGCTCCAGTGCCGACATCAGCACCCCGCGGAACTGGATCTCCTGGGCGATCGCGCTGGTGGCGTTGGCTATTCCAAGAGCCACGGCGGCGGAGCCGTTGAGGGCCAGCAGGGGAACCCCCTCGCGGCCCAGCAGGGGCGCGGGCAGCGCGAAGCCGATGGCCAGGAACAGCAGCGAGCCGCCGACCCCCATGGCCAGCATGAGCAAGGTCGGCCGCGCCCAGAGCCGGAGGTTGGGCCGAGGAGCCGGGGTGAAGTAGTGAAAGCAGGCCGCCATCGCCAGGGCGAGCACCATCTCCGCGACCCCGGCGAAGGCGTTGCGAGCCAGACTGTCAGGGCCGCCGATCAGCCCCGGTGCCGGCCCCGCGTAGCCCAACAGCCACAGCCAGGTGGAGAAGGGCAGGCCGAGGGTCAGGAAGGCGAATGAGAGAGGGGCCGCGGAGCGCATGGAGCGCACCAGCAGGCTGGCCGCGGTGACGGTCGCAAAGTATCCGGTCAGCCGCCAGGCGTCGGGGTCAACCCCCTGAGGGTCGCCGAATATCCGGGGCAGGAGGAGCACAATCGCGGCGCCGCCCAGAATCACGGCAAGCTCCCGCCATCCGGTCCCCCTGCCGGCGGGTCTCGCCAGCCAGGGCACCGACACCGGACTCATCAATCAGCCGCGAGCGCTCAGGACGGAGGAGAAGTTTCGCTCTCCTGAGCGGCCGGCTGGCTGCCATTGGTCGTGGTCGGCGCCACGGGGGGATAGCCGCCGAGCGGGGTGTCCAGGTCCTCGCCGCGCAGGCGGTCTACCAGGTCGTAGACCTTGTCCTGGACTGTGCCGGAGAATAGGAAGGCCACTCCGGCGGCGGCGAAGAGCCCTGCGGCCATCCATTTCTTCGAGATCCCGTGGCGCTTCTGAGCTGGGGGCTTGATCCCGGTCTTGGCCAGCGAGCTGAGCACCCGCTTGCGGGTGTCCGGGGGCAGCGACTTGGTCGCCTCATAGGCGGCCTGGACCACCTTCTCAGCCAGGTCGGAGGAACGCTCTCGAGCCATCTCAACTGCCTCCACGGCGTGCCGCTGAGCGCTGTCCGCCATCGGGTGGAGCTGCTCGGCGAGTCTGCCAGCGAACTCGGGGACCTGGTGGGTGGCGGCGGCCAGCGCGGGCGCCATCGACTCCCCCGCGGACCGAACCCCCGTGCCTATGACCTCGGCCACCGCGCCGGCGGCGTCGGCGGCGGAGGCCCCCAGCCTATCGATCGGCCGCTGCTTGCGGCGTAACAACCCCATGAGTGGATCCTCCAGATCTGACGCTCTAACGGCAGTCTACCCGGGACATTCCCGAATGCTCAATTCGAGCGTGACCTTCGGGAAGTGGCCCCGCCTTCCCCGGATCCGGGAGGGGGCTTTTGCCCCGTCCATTCGGGGGGAAAGTGTTCCAGGGGGCCGTGCCCGGACCCCAATCCGGGGGCCTGGCGGATGGCGGCGGTGACGTACTCCTTGGCCCTCGCGATCGCCATTTCGGTGGTGAAGCCCAGGGCCAGATGCGCCGTGATCGCGGCCGAGAACGTGCATCCGGTGCCATGGGTGTGGCGGCTGGCGATGCGGGTCCCCGGTAACCGCTCCACCCCCCCCCTGTGCACCACCAGGTCGACAGGGTCACCGGGCGCGTGGCCGCCCTTGACGACCACGAACTCCGGACCCAGCTCCAAGATGGCCCGACCCGCGGCGATGGCGGCGGCCTCGGAGTCGATCGCCAGTCCGGCGAGCGCCTCGGCCTCGGGCCAGTTGGGGGTCACCAAGTGGGCCAGGGGCAGGAGGAGCCGGCGCATGGTGTCCACCGCCGCCTCCTCCAGCAGCCGGTCGCCGCTCTTGGCCACCATCACCGGGTCCACAACCAGTGGGCCCCAGGACAGCTCCCCCAGGCGGTCGGCCACCAGCTCAATGTGAGCAGCGGTGAACAGCATCCCGGTCTTGACCGCCTGGGGCCTCAGGTCGGAGTCCAGAGCGGCGAACTCCGCCCGCACAAAGTCCAGGGGGAGGCCGTGGACCGCGGTCACCCCGACGGTGTTCTGGGCGGTCAGGGCCACCAACACGCTGACCCCGTAAGCGCCGGCGGCGGCGAAGCTCTTGAGATCAGCCTGGATTCCGGCGCCGCCACCGCTGTCGCTGGTGGCCACGGTGCAGGCGATGGCGGGGCCGGCGGCCATCAGAGCGCCCCGACGGCGGCCAGGCCGGCGTCGGAGGTCTCGAGACGGCGCTCCCGACGACGGAAGAGGAGGTAAGCGATGGTGGTGACCGCCACCCCGACAAACGAGCTGATGTCGGCGGGCTGGCCCAGGAAGAGATGCTGGGCCAGTGGCGACACGAAACCCCACTCACCGGGTGGCGGCGGCTCGTTGAAGAAGAGGACGGTGGCCACGGTGCCCAGCAGGAAGGGCCACATCGCCGTCCAGCGAACGCCCCCCTGGAACCAGTAGCCCCGCCTCGAGACCAGCTGCCGGGGGTCCACCCGGCTGGCCCCCAGCCACCCGTCCAGGATCACCACCATGGCCCAGGCGGGGAACCAAACATAGGTGATCGTGAGGAAGTTGACGTAGTTTCCCTGAAAGCCGCTGCCGGCAAAGAGGACCAGGGCGGCGATCAGGCCGCCCAGGACCCCCACCAAGGTGGCTGCTAGCCAGCGCCGGACCCGGATCCCGATCGCCAGAGCACAAAGGGCGGCCGAGTAGACGTTCAGGTAGTTGGAGCTGAGCTCGGCCAGAATTATGAACGCCGCAAAGCAGTACGCAAAGGCTACCGGCACAGAGGCCACGATCAGGTTCGGCAGCAGGCGACCTGGGTCAGCGGTCTGAATGGCGGCCCCCAGGAGCCCGCAGCCGACCAGGCTGGCGACGCTGCCGCCTCCGCTGGCGAGAGCGACCCGCCCGCGGCCGGATTTCACCGGCAGGTAGCGGGAGTAGTCGGCGGAGTAGGTGACCCAGGACACCACCAGGGCGAAGGTGAGAGTGAAGCCCAGCGCCATCGCCGCCAGGTGAGGACCCAGCGCCAGATGGGTCTGCAGGAGCAGATCCCACCTGGGGAAGGTGAAGAGCGCCAGGGCGCCGCAGACGATCAGGAAGGCCGGCACCTGGATGTGCTGAAAGACCGAGATCGTGCGGTGCCCGTAGACCGCCACCAGGAAGGACACTCCGGCGATGGCCACCAGGAGCGCCCCGGCCACCCACAGCGGGGTGCCGTTGAAGACCGGCAGCGCCCGGGTGGTGGTGACCGCGATGGCGCAGTCGTAGGCGAACCAGCCGATGGCAATGGTCATGGTCAGGAAGCCGCCCACGAACGCGCCCCGACGCCCGAACACCATCCGCGATTGGACGATCTGGGGGGCGCCGCTGCGGACCCCGGTCACCGAAAGCAGCCCCAAAAGGGCGCCGCCGGCGGCCGCGCCCGCGAGCAGGACCAGCGCCGCGTCCCAGAAACCCAGTCCGGCAGCGGAGATCAGGAGCGCCCCGGCGAAGAGGGAGAAGAAGTCCGACAGGGCTCCTGCCCAGATGAAGAAGAGCTCCCTCGGCCGACCGTGGCGAGCCGCCTCCGGCACCGGCTCCAGGCCCCTCAGCTCGATCCGCAAAAACTCGTCGTCGTCGGCTGGAATCTGCGCTGAGCCGGGCTCGATGTCAGCCACCGCCAATTCAGCGTCCCTGGTGTTCGCCATGTCAGCCTCCCTGCACCGCGCGCGGATGGGGCCGACAGGAGGAGGCTTCCCGACGCTGGTACTAGCCAGATCCGGTGTTCAGGGTTGGCTTCCTGCCTCTCAGCGCCCTGCCGGCGCACCCCTAGCTGGGAGCAAAGCTCCCGAGGCCAAGTATAGGCTGGAAGGTGGGAGTGGGGAGCCCGAAGCGGGAAGGTGAACTCGTTTTGGTCACATCTTCGGACCATGAACTATCATCTGCCCGCATGTTCAACCAAGCTAACGACAGCCCTCCGGACCCGGGCCTCGCTTCTTCTGGCAGGGAAGAGCTCGTCAGGCGGTTCCTCAGCCAGCAGTGGCGGCTGGGGCATTCGGTCCGGACCACGCTGACGGCCTCCCTGGGCGCCGACGGCGAGGCCGTCTCCGCGGCCGTCAAGGCAGCCACCCCAAACCAGCGCGCGGTCCTCATGGCGCTGAACCAGGAGGGAGCCCTCGCGATGGGCGAGCTGGCCCGCCACCTCGGGGTCAGCGCCAGCAGCGCCACCGAGCTGGTGGACCGCCTGGTCGAGCACGGGTGGGTCGAGCGCCTGCCCACCGCCAACGATCGTCGCGCCGTGGTGGTGCAGCTCACCGGACCCGCCCGGGAGATGGCGAAGCAGGCGCGAACTCTGCTCCTGGCGGGCACCCAGGCTCTTCTGCGGGAGCTCGACGATGGGGATCTGGCGACCCTGGTCGGGCTCTTGGAGAGGGTCACCGGCACCGGACCCGAGCCCAATGCCACCGCGCTCGGTGGCGCCGGCTGCGAGCCCCTTCCTGACCGAGCCGAGTCATGAGCCGCTTCTTCGCCGGCCTGGGCCGGTTGGTGGTGCGCTTCCGGGTCCCGGTGGTGATCGCCTGGGTGGTGGTGGCGGTCGTCTGCGTCCATCTGCTGCCATCCCTGGCTTCGGTGAGCAAGGACACCAACTCGGCGTTCCTGCCCAGCAACGCTCCCAGCATGCGCGCCGCCCAGCTGGCCAGCCCATTCCAAAACTCCACCCTGGCCGCGTCCACGCTGGTCGCGGCCAGCAGCTCGGGGCCCCTCTCGGCCGCCGAGCAGGCGGCCATCACCCAGTTCGAGGCCAAGATCAGCCAGCTGCCCAAGGTCAAGCTGGTGCGGGACCTGGGCACCTCGCCCAACGGACAGGCCCGCCAAGCCCTGATCGAAGCGGCGGTGCCCGCCTTCGGAGGGGGCGGCGGACCCGCTCTGGTGGCGTCCATCAGGGCTGACTTCCTGGCCGCCAGCGTACCCGGCCTCACCTACCACCTGACCGGCGATCTGCCCACCGTAATCGACAGCCAGCAGTCCTCCAAGCAGTCCCAGAACCTGACCCAGCTCTTCTCGCTGATCTTCATCATCGCGCTGCTGCTGGTGGCCTTCCGGGCCATCCTCGCCCCATTCATAACCCTCCTGCCGGCGGCTCTGGTGCTGGCCCTCTCCGGCCCGGTGGTGGCGGAGGCGACCCATCTCGGGGTCCAGGTTTCGGTGATAACCCAGGTGATCCTGATCGTCCTGGTGCTGGGCGCCGGCACCGACTACGGTCTGTTCTTGGTCTTCCGAGTCCGGGAGGAGCTGCGTCGTGGCCTCGACCCCAAGGAGGCGGTGGTAACCGCGGTCAGCACGGTCGGCGAGTCGATCACCTTCTCCGCCCTCACCGTGATCGCCGCCCTGCTGAGCCTGATCCTGGCCCAGTTCGGCATCTACCAAAGCCTGGGGCCGGCGCTGGCGATCGGCATCGGGCTGATGCTGCTGGCCGGGCTAACTTTGTTGCCCGCCCTGCTGGCCATCTTCGGGCGGGCTGTCTTCTGGCCCACCAGCACGGCCAAGGAGGAGGCTCCACGCACTGGGATCTACGGGCGCATGGCGGGCGGAGTGGTGCGTCACCCGCTCTGGATCGTGGTCACCGGATTGGTTGTCTTCGGGGGCCTCGCGATCGGCTCATTGACCAGCACCACCGCCGGTTTCGCCAACACCAGCGCTCCCAGCGGCACCGACTCGGCGGCGGGGGCGGCCGTGCTGGCCAAGGACTTCCCCGCCTCCAACGTGCAGGCCTCAGCGGTGCTGTTCAAACTGCCGAGCTCCGCCTGGAGTGACCCTGGAGTGCTCGCCACCGCCCAGCAGGACCTGGAGCGGACCCACCAGTTCCGCAGCGTCATCGGCCCGGTTGGATCTGCCGGCCTCACCCCCACCCAGATCACCTCGCTCCATGCCCAGCTGGGCGCCCCCGGGCTGCTGCCCCCGACCGAGCCGGCCTCGCTCACGGTCAGCCCCGCCCTCTACAACTCCTACCGAGAGCTGGCCCAGTTCATCAGCCCGGACGGCCGCACCATCCAGTTCTCCGCCCTGCTACTCAACAACAGCGACAGCTCTCCCCAGGCGATCGCGGCGGTCCCGGCGGTGCGCACGGCCGTCGCCCAGGTGGCCGGCCGGATCGGAGCCCGCGACAACGGCCTGTTCGGGGTGCTGCCCTTCGCCTACGACGTGCAGAGCCTCTCCACCAGCGACCTGATCCACATCATCCCCCTGGTCGCGATCCTGATCGC
>JABEUU010000129.1 GCA_013044295.1 Candidatus Dormiibacterota bacterium | reverse complement strand
TCGGCTCGGTGAGGGTCCCGGTCTTGTCGATGCAGAGGAGATCAACTCGAGCCAGCACCTCGACCGCGGGCAGGGTCTGAACCAGAACCCGGCTCCGGGCCATCCGGAGAGCGCCCAGCGCCAAGGCGATGGAGGTGAGGAGCACCAAGCCCTCCGGCACCATGGCGCCGACTCCGGCCACCAACCCACGGAGAGCTGCCTCCAGGGGCTCGCCGGAGCGCAGCATCTGGGAGCTCACCAGCAGCGCACTGGCGGGGACCATGGCCCAGCTGACGCCGCGCAGGATCTGGTTGGTCCCCGCCTGGAGGTCAGAGCGGGCCCGTTTCGGGACGCGAGCCTCCGCCTCCAGGCGCTGGGCATAGGCAAACTCGCCAACCTGGGTGGTCCGCATGGTGGCGATCCCAGCCACCACGAAGGTGCCCGACAGCACCTGGTCGCCGACGGCCTTGTCAACCGGTTCGGCCTCGCCCGTCACCAGTGACTCGTCCACCTGCAAACCCTCGCTCACGAGTACGGTGCCATCGGCCACAACCTGGTCCCCAGGGCGAAGCTCCAGCACCCAGTCGGGGGCCACCTGGCTGACCGGCAGGTCGATCACGGCACCCTCCCGCAACACGTGGGCCAGGGGGGCGGTGAGCACTGCCAACCTGGCCAGGGTGCGTCTAGCCCGTAGCTCCTGAGCGATTCCGATGACCGTGTTCAGCGCCGGCACCACCACAAAGAGGGCATCTTGGGGTGGCCCCACCAGAGCGATCACCACCAAGAGCGCGCCCAGAATGGCGTTGAACCTGGTGAAGAGGTTGGCCCGCACCATCGCCCAGAGGGTGCTGCCAATTGGTCCGGGCAGGCGGCCGGATGCAGTCACCCGGGGCGTCGACAGTCGCTCCCGATCGGCAGCTGGCCCCGCCCGCTGCCAATCGCGCCGCCAGCCTTGGGGAGGCAGCTCCGGCCGGGACGATCCCGAGCCGGCTGGATGGCTGGGCTCTGGTGGTCAGCCCCCGCGGCACGCGGGCCCACCCCCACTCCCCGGGTGTGGTCCGTCGGCTTGACAGCGGAAACGACGGCTCCTGACTTTCGCCGCGCCTGGTGGCACCGGGCTGGACCAGGCGCGGCTCGAAGCTCCCTGGCGGTTCTCGCCAGTGGGCCAAGTCGAGAAGCGGGAGAGGTAGCCGGCCCACGGCGAACGGCCAGCCTTGGACTACGCCGAAGAGCGTATCCGAAGCCTTGCGAAGGTGCACCACGGCCGCGCCAATCCGCGCCCTGGTCAAGGCGATCCGCGTCGCCCCCTCGCCGTGGCGGGAATTCCTTCCCAGCCCCCATCAACTGACTCCGCCCAACCGAGCGAACCGCCCGCCGCTCCTGACGATGCGGTGGACCATCCCGCCCGTCTCGCTCCCAATCGGCGGGGGCCGCCTGCTCGATCCAGGCTCATGACCGACGGTCCCGGAGGTCGTCTCGTCGCCAGCATGGCGCACCTGGTCAGCCTGGGTGCTGCGGGGGTGCACCTAGGCAGGGTCCGCCGCGCCGCGCTCGCCTCTCTGCTCAAGATCGGGCTCACGGCTGCCGCAGTCGAGGCGGAAGGGCGGGTACTGGTCGGTCATCAAGTTGGCGTAGGCAAGCACCCTGAAGCACCAGCGGTTCAGCCCCATGACCAGGTCGAACACAGGCTTAGGGTAGGCCCCGGACACGGCCAGGATCACAGCCGCGATCAGCACCAGCAGGGCGATCAGACCACTGCCGGTGATGGTCCTGCCGGGGCCTCCGAAACCAAGATCGAAGCCGCCACTGAACAGCAGGACCACCAGGTACTGGGGAAGTGCCAGCAGCCACCACTTGACCAGCACCAGCCCGCGGGAGAGGCGCCTCGGGTAAGCGACAGTGAAATCCGCAGGGAAGTTGGGATCCGATCTCAGTGTGAACGGTGGGTAGCGGTCAGTGCCGAGGGTCCCATAGGCGTAGTAGGCCACCCGCCAGCTCCATCGCATCACCCCGACATTGAAGTCAAAGATCGACCTCGGGTAGCGCCCCGTGAAGAGGATGGCGAAGCCGGCCACGACCGTCAGCACGAACACCGCCAGCCAGAGGCAGGCCAGGACGAGAACGTGGGGGATTGCCAGCAGCCACTTGACCAGCCAAAGCCACCGGCTCAGGCGCTGGTCCAGCTCACCGCTCAGGGAAGCCGGGTAACCGCCTCGGACTGGATTGGTAACCATTCCCACCTCCTCCAGAGAGGGTGCGCTTTGCCCGATGGGGTCTCGAGTCCGGGGCGAGGAACCGCGCTCGCCCTCCATGCTCTTTGACCCACGGGCGGCTGGGGCAGGCGGAAAGCTCGCGCCTTTGGGCGGGTGAATCTACCCAGCGAGAAGATGCCCTCAGACGCGGCTGGCCGCGGGCTCCCCGGGCCCGGCTGGCACGCGCTTCGCGCCGCAGCCATCAAACCTGGTCACCGCGGGGGTGCCGAGTGAAATCCTCACGCTGATCGGCGGGAGAGCCCCCTGTAAGGGGAGGGCCTCCCGGGTTGATTGTGATCGGCGGAGGGCACGGAACGGAGGGAGTCGTCGTGAGCCAGGTGGGGTGCGGGGCGTCGGTCCCCAGGTGGCGGGTTTGGGTTGCCGGAGCCGCTGGTCCCGCGGCCTCGGTGGCATCTTCGCGCGCCTACGGCACGACCCCACGGGGGGCTCTTCAATCCCTGTCAGGACATCAGCGCGGGCCTCTGGGCCAGTCGGACCGGCGGGTCGGCCCGCCTCACTCGTGCTGGCGTCCAGACGGCGACGGTGGACCCCGGCTCAGGCATCGCCTCTGACGCCGCGGCGCTCTCCCCTAGGGCGCGCCTGACCCAGGCGACCTTCCCGCTGGTCCAATTCCAGACCGGGTCAGACGTCCAGTTCGAGGTCGTCACCGAGCCGGTCGCCGGGCTGGGCGCTGCGGGACGGCCCGCGACCGGCCCCGGCGGCAGGTCGGGCCTCGAGCAGCCGCCGCGGCGCCACCAGCGGTTTGGGCAAACTCCATCCCCGGCCTTCGCCGGGCGAGGCGCGGTTGACCGGAGTGCCCTAGCGATCCCACGAATCCGAGGAGAGATAGTCATCGACCGGCCCCTCGGCGAAGTGTTCGACTTCGTCGCCCACGAACGAAACGAGTCGTTATACAACCCAAGATGACTCGTTCCGTGCAGGTCTCCGAGGGCGCCGTCGGAGTGGGTACGCGCGTCCTGGTCGAGATGGCTGGCCTTCGCGGACGAGCCGAGCTGATGGTCGAGGTGGCCAACTGCGAGCGGCCTCGACGGCTCACGAAGGTCACCCACGCGCCCTCGATGGACAATCGCAGCCGCATCGCTTTCGAGCCCGTCGCCGCCGGGACTCGGATGCGCTGGGACTGGGGCCTCCGCCCGCCTGGCCTCTTGAGCCTGGTGGCGCCCTGGGTTGCCAGCCGGAGCCGCCATCAGGAGCGGGTGGTCTGGGCTCGTCTGAAAGGGCTCATGGAGGCACGGGCTGGCGAGTCGGTTTGGCGACATCAACAGGGGTCGCCCCTGGGCCCTGACCAACGCGCCGTGCACCGACCCGACGGGCGCAAGCCAGGCACGGAGGACGGGGAGCCTGTCACCGGGGGCCAGCGCGCAGCAAGCTTGGCACAGCTGCCGCCGGCTCGAGGTCCTGCTGGCCGTAGGCGCGTTGGCCGGGGGGATGGAGCTGATGCTCGGCCCTCAGGGCCAGATCCTGTCCATGCCCACCTCACAGCTGAGCGGTTCACCGTTCGACACCTACTTCGTGCCCGGGCTGGTCCCCTTCACAGTCCTGGGGGTGGACCCGCTCTTGGCGGCTGCGTCAGCCTGGTGGGCCCATTGGTCGGCTCCGCTGCTGGCGCTGCTGGTCGGGGTGGGACTGCTGGCCTGGCTGGCGGTCGAAATCGCGATCATCGGCTACTCGGACGACCCTCCCCTGCAGCCGATCTACATTGCCCTGGGAGCGGGGATCGCCCTGGTTGGTCTCGCCTGGGTGCGCCAGGAACGGTCCCGAGAGGAGGAGTCACTCGTAGCGCAGCACCTCAAGCGGCCGGATCCGTACCGGTCCCCAGGCCACCAGAGCGGCCGTCCCGACCGCGATCAGGATGGCGCCAAGTACGATCGCCAGCGCCAGCGGCGTGGGTATGCCAAGGTTGATCTTCACCACCAAGTGGCTGAGGGGCAGCAGCACCAGGGCGATCGCCAGCATTCCCCCGGTAGCTCCCAGCCAGGCCACGGTCGCGGTCTCGATCAGGACCTGGCCCAGGACGGCCCGGCTGCCAAGGCCCACCGCCTTCTCGATACCTATCTCGCGCCTGCGCTCGAGCAGCGCCAGGGCCACCGAGTTGGCGATGATCACGATCCCCGCCAGCAGGGCCAGGGAGGCGATGGCGGTGAGGAAGAGGATGGCGTTGTTGAGGAACTGGTCGATGATCAGGGTGAAGTCGGCCAGGCTCACCACCTGGGCCCCCTGGTCGGCCGCCCGCAGCTTGGCGGCGGCAGCGTCGGCCCGGTTGGGTGGGAACTTCAGCTCCAGCACCTGCTCCACGTTGGCGCCACCCACCAACCGGGTGGTGGCGTCGGTGGCCAGGATGGGCGCCACCGTGGTGCTTATAGAGATCCCCTTCTTGGAGTTGGAACTGGCTGGGCTGTAGAAGCCCACCACCGTCAGGTCGACCGGGACGGGGTGGCTGGCGAGCGGATTGGTCACGACGATCCTGGCGCCCACGGCCAGGTGGTACGGACTCTGGCGGAGGGAGGCGCTCACCAGCACGCCGTTGCGGCGCTGGTCGATCGCTGTCAGCTGTCGCCCGGAGGTGATGCGCACCCCGGGGAACACCCCGTTCTGGACCGGGAAACCCTGAATCCCGCTGAACAGAAAGACCGCGTCCCGGGCGGAGGAGCTTCCCGATCTCGAGCCCAGAGCCGCGGCCAAGGGTTTGCCGTTGATGCTGACGGGCAGGGTCACGGCGGCCTCGGTTGAGAGCTCGCCGCTGGGATGCAGGCGCTGCGCGGCCCGGAGCAACTGCTGCTGGCTCTGGCCAGGCGCGACCGCGATCACGTTGTAGGTTGTGGCCTGGGTGATGATGCTATCCAGGTCGGCGCGGATGTCAGTTCCCAAGATCAGTATCAGGCCCACCGCGAAGACCCCGACGAACAGGGCCACCGCCGTCCCGGCGGTCCGGGTGCGCTGCCGGGATGCATTGCGCAGGGCGAGCCGGATCGTGGACTGGATCGGGCGGGGCAGCACCACCACCAGGTAGCCGAGCAGGGCGATCGCGATCATCAGCGCGCCCACCGCTCGAAGGCTGGCGACCGTGGTTATGGCGATGGCGATCACCAGGCCCCCGGTCACCAGGAGCAGGTGGCTGGCGGTGAAACGCTCCGGCACCGGCAGGTGGCCGACCAGCCAGAGCGCGAGGCTGAACAGCATTGTCAGCAGGGCCAGGGCGATGGCGCTCCCCACCACCAGCTCCAAGGCCAGTACCGCAGAGCTGAGGATCGCGGAAGCCAGCAGCCAGAACAGGACTCCGACCAGCGCGAGCAGCAGCAAGTTGGTCCCGATCGAGGCCGCGGAGGGAGGGCCGGGGTCGTCGCGGAGCACGGCCGCGGGACGCACCCGGCTCAGGCGCACGATCGGCAGGATCGCGAAGATGCAGGTGGTGGCGACGCCGATGCCGACCCCGGCCAGGACCACCTCCCAGTTGAGGACGAAGTTGATGTCGATCGCCGCCACGTTCTGAAGCAGGACTCGGATCCCGTCCGAGAGCCCAATTCCCACCAGGGCTCCCGCCACCCCACCCCCCAGGCCCAGCAGAGCGGCCTCCAGGCCGAAGAGCAGGTAGAGGTCTCGGCGCCGGTATCCGGTGGTCTTGAGCATGGCGATCTCGAGCCGCCGGCGGGCCATGCTGACCTGCATGGTGTTGATGATTCCGATCCCCCCGATCAGAAGCGCGGCCAGCCCCGCCACCGACAGGAACTGGGTCAGCTGTTGGCTGGCCTTCTGGTTGGAGTTGAGCGCCTGCTGAACCGTCGAAACCGTCGCCAGCGGGAATTGGCTGCGGAGCCGACCCGCCACCTGGCCGGCGGCTTTGGAGCTGCGGGTGGTGACGTAGATGGCACCGTACTCGTTGGGGGCGGAGGAGGTCAGCGCCTGGTCCAGGGTCAGGCTGGACACCAGGACGTCCTGGCTGAGGCCGGCCGGGGGGCTACCCTGGAGAATGCCCCCGACGGTCCAGAGGATCCTGTGTTTGGCGGCGGCCACGTTGACGCGGACCCGGCTGCCCACCCTTGCCCTGAGGAGGCTGGCGACGCCACCTGACAGGACCATGGTGTTGGGCCTCTCCATCAGCTGGTGGAAGTCGCCCAGCGCCCCAGGGCGCAGCGGCAGGCTCCCGACCAGGGGAAAGCTCCGGGGGTCGACCGCGTTGATCACGGCGGAGACGCCCTGGCCGCTGCCCCCGATCAGGGTGGACTGGTCCTCACGCACCGCCGTGAAGTTGGTGATTCTGCCTTCCGCCTTGAGCTTGGCGAAGGTGCCCAGCTCAGCGGAGGGCAGGGGGACCGCCACCGACACCACGGAGACGTCACCCCCATTGGCCTGGCGCACGTTGGAGGTGAGGGATGCGGTGACCATGGCGGCCGCCAGCTGTAGCCCCACGATCGCCATCACCCCGACCCCGACACAGAAGGCGGCCAGGACGGTTCTGCGCCCACCGCGGCGGAGGGAGCGGGTGGTGTAGCGGAGGTAGAGCCCGGCTTTCACGCCACGTCGGCGCGGGGGCCGGGATGGTCGCCCACCAATTGCCCGTCGGCCAGCTGCAGCATCCTGGTCGCGTAGGGGGTGATCGAGGCGTCATGGGTCGCGATCACGAAGGTGGTTCCCAGCTTCTCACGGAGGTCCCAGAGCAGGTCCAGCAGCTCCTTGCCCTGGGCGGCGGCCAGATTGCCAGTCGGTTCGTCGGCGACCACCAAAGGGGGCTGGGTGGCCAGGGCACGGGCGATCGCCACCCGCTGCTGCTCGCCTCCCGACAGCTGGTTGGGCCGATGTTCCAGGCGGTGGGAGAGGCCAACCAGCCCCAGCAACTCTTCCGACCTGGCGGTCGGGGACCCCTTCCAGCTACCCGCGTAGAGAGGCACCTCGACGTTCTCCCGGGCGGTGAGGGTCGGGATCAGGTTGAATGCCTGGAAGACCATGCCCACGGTGCGGTTGCGGATGCCGGCCAGCTGCGACTCGCGCATCGAGGATATGTCGGTCCCGTTGAGGAAGACCTGGCCGCTGCTGGGAGTGTCCAGCCCGGTGATGCAGCCCAGCAGGGTGCTCTTGCCGCTGCCAGATGGGCCCATCAGGGTCACGAACTCGCCCTTGGGAATGGCGAAGGTGATGTCACGCAGGATCTCCAGCGACTGCTCTCCCAGTGAGAGCGAGCGGCCGAGGTGCCTAACCTCCAGGACTGGGACCCCGTCACTGGGCGCCACGGCGCCCGGGGCACCCGCGGGGGAGGCTGCGGGTGCGGAGTCAGCCAACGCGATGAGTTCGAATCGGATGGGACGGAGAATCCGAAGGAGGCACCTCGGCCAAGTTGGATTCTGCCTGGCCCAGAGCCGCCTTGCCATCCGCCATCAGGATGAATTTTTCCATGTCTTGCGAGGTCAATATATTGGGGGCATCGTGTTTCCTGCCGCCGAGCGTTCCGCCGAGCTTTCCATGCCGCGCCACGCCCAGCTGGAGCCGGTCCGCCAGGCGCTCGCCCAGTTGGCCCAGGCCGTGGGGGTCGTGGGCCTCACCGACAACCACATGGGCAGGCCCAGGCTCTCGCCCCTGGCGGCCGTACCGGCCTGCCTGGCCCACGGCCTGAGGCCGATCGTCCACCTCTCCTGTCGCGACCGCAACCTGCTGGGACTCCAGCAGCAGGTGCTCGGAGCAGCCGCTCTGGGCGCGGCCGGGGTGCTGGTGGTGCGCGGGGATCGGAACCAGGCGACGGTCGACACCGGGATCAGCGTGGTCGATGTGCTGGCGCGAATCCCCACCTGGGCCCAACCGCAGGATCTCCTGCGGGGCGCCGTGGTCAACCCATTCGCTGAGCGCCCTCGCGAGCTGCGGCTGCTGGCGCGCAAGGTGGCGGCCGGGATCGACTTCGTGCAGACTCAGATGATCTTCGATCTCGACGCCTTCGATTCCTTCCTTGAAGACGCCCGCGACGTGCTCCCCCCGCGCGTGGCCATCTTTGCCAGCCTGGGGGTGATCCGCTCCGCTCGGAGCCTGGCCTTCGTCCGTGCCTCCTTGCCGGCCCTGCCGATACCGGAGCCCATGGCCCAGCGGATGGCGGCTGGAGAGGGGGTCGCGGTGGCCGCTGAGATCGCGACGGAGATCGGCCACCGACCCGGGTTGCGCCTCCACCTCATCACCCTGGGCGCCGAGCACTACGCGGTGGGGATAAGCCGCGCTTTCACCGCCGCCCGGGCTGCCGACGTGGGCGCGGCCGGGTGACCACGCGGACCCCCGGGGCCGAGTCCGACCTCGAGGCGGCCTTCCAGAGGGACATGTCGCCAGCTGAGTTCCGACGCCACGGCTACGCCGCAGTCGACCTGGCAGCGGCCTATCTCGAACAGGTCGCCAGCCTGCCCCCTCTGGCCCGTGTCGAGCCCGGGGCGGTGGCTGCCGCGCTCCCAGGGAAGCCTCCCCGGGTGGGGGAGCCCATGGAGGCGATCATGGCGGACATCGGGAACCTCCTGATCCCGGCCAGCACCCACTGGAACCACCCTCGCTTCTTCGCCTACTTCAACAGCTCGGCCGCCGGCGCCGGGATCCTGGGGGAGCTTCTCACCGCCACCCTCAACGCCAACGCCATGCTCTGGCGCACCGGCCCCGCCGCGACCGAGCTGGAGTGGGTCGTGTGCCGCTGGCTGGCGCGGATGACGGGTCTCCCGGACACCTTCGACGGGCACATCAACGACACCGCCTCCTCCTCGACCCTGGTGGCCCTGGCGGCGGCGCGGGAGGCCGCCGGGTTGGAGGTGCGCGAGCTGGGCCTGGCCGGCCGGCCGGAGCTTCCGGCGCTGCGTGTCTACGCTTCCGACCAGGCGCACTCCTCGGTGGAGAAGGCCGTGGTCACCCTGGGGCTGGGCCGGACCGGGTTTCGGGCGGTCGCCTCCGACGAAGAGTTCCGGATGGACCCACGCGCCCTCGCTCAGGCGATCGAAGCTGACCTTCAAGCCGGCCACCGCCCCTGCGCGGTGGTGGCCACGGTGGGAACCACCGCCAGCACCAGCATCGATCCGGTCGACGAGATCGCGACCATCTGCGAGCGCCACGGGCTGTGGCTGCACATCGACGCCGCCCATGGGGGCGCCCTGGCCATCCTGCCGGAGCGAAGGGGAGTCTTCGCCGGCGTCTCCCGGGCGCAGTCGGTGGTGATGAACCCTCACAAGTGGCTGTTCACACCGCTCGACTGCTCGGTCCTGCTGACCACGCGACCGGAGGTCCTGCGACGGGCGTTCTCCTTGGTCCCTGACTATCTGGCCACTCCCGAGGCCGACCGGGACCAGGGCTTCGGCGCCCGCAACCTGATGGATTTCGGGGTGTCGCTGGGGCGACGCATGCGTGCCCTCAAGCTCTGGATGGTGCTTCGCTACTTCGGCCAGGAGGGGCTGGAGAGGTTGCTGCGCAGCCACCTCGCGATGGCCGGATGGCTGCGGGCTCAGCTGGAGGCCGCGTCGGACTGGGAGATGTGTGCTCCGATGCCAATGTCGACCCTGTGCTTTCGGCACCATCCCGGGCGCCTCACCTCGGAGGCGGAGCTGGAAGCTCACAACCGGGACCTGATGGCCCGCGTCAACGCCGCTGGCGAGGTCTTCATCTCGCACGCGGTGCTCGCTGGCCATTTCGTCCTGCGTGCCACCATCGGGGGCCTCAGGACTGAGCCGCAGGACGTGGCCGTTCTCTGGGAGCAGCTTCAAACGGCCGCCAGGGGGGCGGACGGCCAGGGCGGAGCGTGACCGGAACCGGCCGGCCAGCGCGGGCGGGGCTATGCTCGCCTACCCGGGCCACCGACTCTAAGTTTGGTTTCAGGGCACCGAAGCTGCCCTATGGGATGCTTCACCCATGTCCCTGGCAGACCCGTCCGTCCGCCCCTCGGAGCTGGCCCCCGCGGCCGGCTTGGATGCGCCGACCCCGGTCCCAGCCTGGGTTGGCGCCAGGGCCGCGCAGCGGCCGTGGCTGCGCCCCGCCCTGGCGCGGGCGCGCTCGTCCCGGTGGCTGCGCTACCTGCTGACCTCGGGTCTCTCGACTGGGATCTCTGAGATCGCGCTGGTGGTGCTTTACGCCGCCGGAATCACCGGTGCCATGACCGCAGCGGTGCTGGCGACCCTGGTGGGCACGGTCCCGTCGTACCTCATCAGCCGATACTGGATCTGGCCCGAGGCCGATCGTCGCGGAGTTGGCCGCCAGATGACGCTCTACTGGCTCACCACGGGGGCCAGTCTGGTGGTCTCCTCGCTGGCGACGGGGGCGGCCGCCGCCCACGCACCGGGGGGCCGGGGCCTCCACGTGGTGGTGGCCAGCGTCGCCTACGTCGGCACCTATGTCCTCCTCTGGGTGGCCAAGTACGTGGTCTACCAGAGGCTGGTCTTCGTGGCTCCGAGGCAGCCAGCCGCCTGATCGAGGTCCCCCAAGGCACTTCCCCAGAGGGGCCGACGGGCGCCGTCCCGGGCCGGGACCCGGTTCAGGCCTCGAAGAGGCCGTCCAGCCGGCGGTACCGCTCGCGCCTTCGGGCCGGGTCGAAACCCCGCTCGGTGATGAGCCGCAGCCTCTCCTCCAGGCGAGGCCGCAGCAGGGCGGCGGTCGCATCCCAGTCGGTGTGGGCGCCGCCGGGTGGCTCCGGCACGATCTCGTCGGCGATCCCCCACTCCAGCAGATTGGCCGCCTCCAGGCGGAGAGCGGCCGCGGCGTGCTGCTTCTGACCGGCGTCCCGGAACAAGATCGCGGCGGCAGCCTCCGGCGAGGCCACGGAAAGAAAGGCATGCTCCAAGACCAGCACGGCGTCTGCCAGCAGGGTCGCCAGGGCTCCACCGCTGCCGCCCTCGCCGATCACGACTGCCAGGTAGGGGGTGGGCAGGGCCAGCTGGGCCTCCAGGGTCTGGGCGATGGCCCAAGCCTGGCCGCGCTCCTCCGCGGCGACTCCTGGGTATGCGCCAGGGGTGTCGATGAAACTGACCACTGGCAGCTGCAGCCGACCGGCCAGGGCGAAGAGGCGCTGGGCTTTGCGATAGCCTTCCGGATGAGCCATGCCGAAGTTGCGCCGGCCGCGCTCCTCGAGGGTCCGCCCCTTCTGGTTGGCGACCACGGCCAGGCGCTGGCCGCCCAGCCGGGCCAACCCGATGACCACGGCCGCATCGTCCCCGCCCTGGCGGTCACCGTGCAGCTCGATGAAGTCGTCCAGGCAGCGCTCGATCAGGTCCAGCGAATAGGGACGGTCGGGATGCCGGGAAACCTCGACGTGAGCCCAGGCGGCGGCGGCGTCGTCGGGAGGCGCGACCGCCTCGGACTCACCGAGGGTCATGCCAGAGCCTGGCTGTGCTCCCCTGACGGCCCTGCCAGGACCGCCAAAAGCTGGGCCAGGACCTCCTTGAGCTCGCGTCGGTCGACCACCCGGTCGATCAGGCCCCGGGCATGGTGGAACTCACTGGTCTGGAAACCCGCCGGGAGCTGCTCGTAGGTCGCCTGGGTGATCACCCGGGCCCCGGTGAATCCGATCATCGCCTTGGGCTCGGCCAGGATCACATCGCCAAGGGCAGCGAAACTGGCGATGCTGCCGCCCATGGTGGGATCCACCAGGATGGATATGAAGGGCAGGTGCGCCTCCGCCAGCCGGTGCAGGGCCGCCACGCTCTTGGCCATCTGCATCAGGGAGAAGACTCCCTCCTGCATTCTGGCGCCGCCCGATGAGGTGACGCAGACGAAGGGCAGACCGGCCTCGGCGCTGTGCTCGATGGCGCGGGCGAGGCGCTCGCCCACCGCGGTCGACAGGCTGCCCCCCATGAACCCGAAGTCAAAGGCAGCGAGGCCGACCTGATGGCCCTGGAGGGCGGCCTGGCCGGTCAGGATAGCGTCGGGCAACTGCTGTCGAACCCGGGCCTCGTCGAGACGGTCGACATATGCCCTGGTGTCGAAGAACTCCAGCCGGTCGGTGCCGGCAAGGGCGGCGTCCCACTCCTGGAAGGTGCCCCGGTCGGCCAACTGACGCACCCTTTCATGGGCGCCGATCCGCGCATGATGAGAGCAACCCGGGCAGACGTAGAGGTTGCCGGCCACTTGGGCCAGCGGGTAGGTGGCCTTACAGGCCGTACAGGTGAACGCCCCGGCATCCGGGCCGGCCTGCGAACGGGCGTAGGTGGCACTTATCGACATCCACGTCCTCCCTTCTCGAGCATTCCGCTCTGGCGCATCTCCGGTGCCCTCAATTGGTCGCGCCTGGGCGCCCTACCGACGCAAGCAGAGTCCTGCACCGCCGGAAAGGTTACGCCCTGGGCCAAATCCGGGCCGAGCCCGTAACCTAGAGGGCACTTTGAGCCTTGGGGACGCGATGGGATCAGTGTGGAGGGCGCAGCCCGGCAACGCCGCTACCGGTCCGGCCGTTCCGGGCTGCCGGGTGATGGCGGTTGGCAGCGCCCTGCCCCAGATCGTGGTGTCCAATGCCGAGGTCGAGCACTTCCTGGATACCTCCGATGAATGGATCTCCAGCCGGACCGGGATCCGTGAGCGCCGGGTAGCCAGCCCCGAGGAGACCCTGCTGCAGCTGGCCGCCCGGGCCGCTCGGGCCGCGCTGGCCGCCGCCGGCGTGGAGGCTGCCGAGGTCGACACGGTGATCTGTTCCAGCAGTTCCCCAGACGAGACCTTCCCTTCCCTCGCGTGTCGCCTACAGGCGGATCTGGGCTGCCCCCACGGCCCGGCCTTCGATGTCCAGGCCGCCTGCTCCGGCGCCATCTATGGGTTGGCCCTGGCCCAGGCCCTGATCCACACCGGACTGAGCCGGCGAGTGCTGGTGGTGGCAGCCGAGATCTTCAGCCGGCTGGTGGACTGGTCTGATCGGTCGACCGCGGTCCTCTTCGGGGATGGCGCAGGAGCTTTCCTCGTCGGCGGCCCGGACGCGGGCGGCAGTGAGTTGCTCGCGATCGACCTGGGCGCCGATGGCCGAGGAGCGCTGGCCCTGGGGACCCTGCCCTTCCAGGCAACTTCCCAGCCGACCGACCGGCCCGGGTACACCGCCTCACCCAGGGCGCTGGGGAGAGTGGTGACCATGAACGGGCGCGAGGTGTTCCGGTTCAGCACCAAGATCCTGGAGCAGGTCGTGGCCCGTCTGGCGGAGGCCGTGGGCAGCAGTCCGGACCAGCTGACAATGGTCGTTCCCCATCAGGCAAATTCCCGGATTCTGGCGACCGCCGCCGGGCGCCTGGAGCTGCCGCTGGAGCGCTTCGCCGGCAATCTGGAGCGGCTGGGCAACACCTCCTCGGCCTCGATCCCTTTGGCCCTGGCCGAGGCGGCGGAGCAGGGCCGGTGCCAAAGCGGTGATCTGATCTGTCTGGTAGCCTTCGGCGCTGGACTCACCTGGGGCGGGCTGCTGCTCCGCTGGGGGTCGACGGCCATCGGGATCGATGATCCCGTTGGCTTGGAGGCGCGTTCGCAAAAGCATCTGGGCCGGGCCTTGAACGAGGCGGGCACTGGGGAGGAGGAGCGGGGTTGAGCGGTTCAGACGAGACCCGGTCGCGTCGAGTGGTCATCACCGGGATGGGCGTGGTGACTCCGGTAGGAATCGGGGTGCAGGCCAGCTGGGAGGCGCTCTGCGCCGGCCGCAACGGGATTGCCCGGATCACCTCCTTCGATCCCTCACCCTTCGGGTCCCAGATGGCCGGCGAGGTGCTCGGCTTTGAACCCACCGACTTCATCGACCGCAAGCAGGTGAGCCGGACCGCTCGCTTCACCCAGTTCGCGCTGGCGGCCACCAGCGAGGCCATGCAGCAGTCAGGACTTGTGATCGACGACTCCAACCGTGACGAGGTGGGGGTGATCGTGGGCTCCGGGATCGGTGGCCTAAAGGTCATGGAGGAGGCCACCTTGACCCTGGCCGAGAAGGGTCCCCGGCGTCTCAGCCCCTTCACGGTTCCGATGATCATGGTGGATATCGCGGCGGGCGAGATCGCGATGCGCTTCGGCGCCAGCGGGCCCAACTTCGGCCTGGTCTCCGCCTGTGCCAGCGGCGCCCACGCCATCGGGGAGGCCGCCGAAATCATTCGCCGCGGCGACGCTGTCGCCTGCATCGCCGGGGGCAGCGAGGCGACCATCACCCCGCTGGCGGTGGGTGCCTTCAGCTCCATGCGAGCGCTCTCCCAACGCAACGATGACCCGGAGCACGCCAGCCGGCCCTTCGATGCGGGCAGAGATGGCTTCGTGGTCGCCGAGGCATGCGGGATTCTGGTGCTGGAGGAGTATCAACGAGCGCGTCGGCGGGGGGCTCTCATCCTGGCCGAGGTGGCTGGCTACGGTGCCAGCGCCGATGCCTATCACCTGACGGCCCCTGAGCCGACCGGGCGGGGCGCCCGCCGGGCGATGCAGCGGGCGCTGGAGAAGGCGGGGGCCAGCGCGGCGGATGTCGACTACATCAACGCCCACGGAACCTCCACTCCACTCAACGATGCGGCCGAGACCGCCGCCATCAAGAGTGTGCTGGGAGAGCGGTCGCGGCTGATCCCGGTCTCATCCACCAAGTCCATGACGGGGCACAGCCTGGGAGCGGCGGGGGCCATCGAATCCGTCTTCTCGGTGATGGCGATCGTGGACGGACGGGTGCCGCCCACGATCAACTACGAGACGCCCGATCCGGCGTGCGATCTCGACTACGTCACGGAGGGAGTGCGCCTGGTGCAGCCTCGGCTGGTCCTCAACAACTCCTTTGGTTTCGGCGGCCACAACGCCTGTCTGGCATTCCGCCAGCTGGCTGACTGAGTCCCCGGCGGGGCCTTAACCGCCCCATAGCTTTTACATAACCGAGTCTTAGTAGAGCCTCCATATGCTGGCGTCATGCTTATGGAGAGCCGGGGGACACCGCCCGACGTGGCTTCGGCGGCGGTTGGCGAGGGCGCCGTCGCCATCCAAGACCTGAGCGTCAGGTTCGGGTCCACTCAGGTCCTGAAGGGGATCTCGGCGCAAATCGCCAGAGGCAAGGTCACCGCCCTGATCGGACCCACCGGCTGCGGCAAGACCACCCTCCTGAGGGCGCTCAACCGGCTCCACGACCAGCGGCCGGGATTTCACCTCGATGGGAGCATCCTGCTGGAGGGGAGCAACATCTACGCTCGCGGCACCGACGTGCGCGACCTGCGCCGGCGCATGGGCATGCTGTTTCAGCGGCCCAACCCGTTTCCCCAAAGCATCGCCGAGAACGTCTCCCTGGGGGCCCGTATCCACGGGCTCTGGGCGCGCGGTGAGGTGAAGGCGCGAACCGAGGGCCTGCTCCGTGACGTCGGTCTCTGGGAGGCCGTGCGCGACCGCCTCGGAGGGACGCCGTTCATGCTCTCCGGAGGCCAACAGCAGCTCCTCTGCATGGCGCGAGCGTTGGCGGTGGAGCCGGAAGTGCTGCTGTTGGACGAGCCGACGTCTTCGCTGGACCCGCACAGCACCGGCCGGATCGAGGAGCTGGTGGCCAGCTTCCGCGGCAGCAAGACGGTGGTGTTTGTCACCCACAACCTGCAGCAGGCGGCGCGCTGCGCCGACGAGGTCCTGTTCATGATGGCCGGGGAGGCGATCGAGCAGTCGCCGGTTCGCGCCTTCTTCGACCACCCTGGGGACGAGCGGAGCCGCGCCTACCTTGAGGGACGAACAGCGTAACTGCCAGGGGGACGCCCCGCACCAGTTCGATGGAGGTTCACCAAATTTCTATGGGAGGATTCAATGCACCCTAAATTCGTCGGCAACCCCCGATTCGGCGTTATTCCACTGGCGATCGGCGCCTGCGCGCTGGCCCTGAGCGCCTGCGGCACAACCACCACCACCCACCCCGCCAAGAGCCCGGCCCCGAGCAGCAGCTCCGGCCAGCCGGCGGCAGCGGCCAGGGGGAATCCGTCCACCGCGGTCACGCTCAACGAGGCGGGATCGACCCTGATCTATCCGTACCTGCAGGTGCTGGCGCCTCAGGTTCACGCGGCCTACTCCAACATCACCTTGGCTCCGGGTCCGGGCGGCTCGGGACTGGGGATCAGCGAGGCCGTTGGCAACCTGGTGCAGATGGGGGGCTCGGACGCTTACCTCTCCCCGGCCCAGGCCACCGCCAATCCCAGCTTGCTCAACATCCCGATCGCAATCTCCGCCCAAGCGGTTGACTACAACGTGCCCGGGATGCCCGCCAACCTCAAGATCACCGGCAACATTCTGGCCCAAATGTATGAGGGCAAGATCACGAAGTGGAACGACCCTCAGCTGGCCAGCATCAACCCCGGGGTCACGCTCCCAGCCGTCAAGGTTGTGCCAGTGCGGAGGGTGGATTCCTCTGGCGACACCTTCATCTTCACCAGCCTGCTGACCAAGACCAATTCGGCTTGGGCCAACGGGCCGGCCTTCGGGACCACCGTGACCTGGCCCTCCGTGTCCAACGAACTCACGGCCAACGGCAACCCCGGGATGATCCAGGTTTGCAAGGCCAATCCCGGATGCGTCGCCTACATCGGAGTCAGCGTGGAGAACACAGCCCTCCAGCAGGGGCTGCAGGAGGCCCTGCTGCAGAACCAGGCGGGCAACTATCTGGTCCCCGACCTGGCCACGATCACCTCGGCGGTCAATGCCTCATCTGGCAGCACACCGTCCAACCTGCGCCAGTCGCTGATCTACAGTTCGGGGGCCAACTCCTACCCGATCATCAACTTCGAGTACCTGATGATCCAGAAGACCCAGCCCAACCCCACCACGGCGGAGGCGATTCGGACGTTCCTGTACTGGGCGATCAGCCCCACCGGGGGTGCCACCGGCGGCAACCTCTCGGCGGTCAACTTCGTGGCCCTGCCGACCAGCGTGATCCCCAAGGTGGAAGCCGCGATCAACAAGATCACGGGGTAGAGAGCAGGTAGCAGCTGTCCCCTTGATGAGATTCCTTGGCAACGCGCGTGGGGCCGGCGGCGACGCCGGTCCCACCGTGGTGCCCCCGCGCCGCCGGCTTGCCGATGCCGACCTGACCGGTCGGGACCGAGCGGTGCGCGGCGCGCTCTTGGCGGCGGCCCTGGTGCCAACCCTGATGCTGCTGTTCCTGGCCGCGGAGATGATTCGGGAGGCGATCCCAGCGTTCGTCTACAGCGGCACCAACTTCTTCACCGGTCAGATCTTCACCTTCGGCAATCTCTACATCACCAAGGAAACCGTCCACCACGGTGTGCTGGCTCCCCACGGGGCTAGCTATGGCGCCCTTCCATTCATCTTCGGGACGCTGGCGTCGTCGTTGATCGCGCTTCTGATCGCCGTGCCGGCGGCGGTCGGAGCGGTCCTGGCCCTGACCGAGCGGGTGCCGGCCGGGCTGCAGAGCAGCCTCTCCATCTTCCTGGAGTTGCTGGCGGGGATCCCCAGTGTTGTCTATGGGTTTTGGGGCATCTTGGTGTTCGGGCCCTTGCTGGCCAAGCACGTCTTTCCCATCCTCACCGAGCTGGGTTCGGTGATCCCCATATTCCGTGGGGGCGTGGGCGGTGGTGAGGGACTACTGACCGCGTCTCTGATCCTGGCGGTCATGATCATCCCGATCATCGCCGCCACCACCCGTGAGCTCATCCGCACGGTGCCGATCCTGGCCAAGGAAGGGGCCCTGGCGCTCGGGATGACCCAGTACGAGACCGCCAAGGTGGTGACCATCCCCTATGTCCGAAGGGGCATTCTGGCGGCGGCCATCCTGGGCTGGGCGCGGGCGCTGGGAGAGACCATGGCGGTGCTGATGATCAGCGGCAACCTGCTCAACGGCTTCCCGGTGAACATCTACTCGCCGTTCTCGACTTTGGCGGCAACCATTGTGGCCATGCTGGACTCCGCCCTCACCGATGCCACCGGGATGGCGATTCACGCGCTGGCCGCGATTGGCGTGGTGCTTTTGGTGATCACCGTCGCCACCAATCTGATCGGCCGTCTGGTGATCCGACGTGTCAGCGGCGGGGCGGTGCTGCCTGTGGGTCGAGGCATCTGACCGTGCGCTCGACGCTGCGCCGGGGACGCGACCTGGTCTTCTGGGGCCTTTGCCTGCTGGCTCTGGCCATCGTCATCGTGCCATCGCTGGCCATCATCGCCAGCCTGCTGCAGCAGTCGGCCCCGGCTCTCAACGCGCATCTGCTGACGGCCACCACGGCCAGCAACGGCCTCCAGAACGCGATCCTGGGCAGTGGCCTGCTGATGGTGGGCATCCTGGTGGTGGCCGGGCCGGTGGGGATCGCCGGCGGCATCTACCTGGCGGAGTTTGCCAGTCCCACTCGCGGGGGCATTCTTCGCCTCGGCTACGAGACCCTGGCCGGGGTCCCCTCGATCGTGATCGGCTTTGTCGGCTACATCGTCCTGGACCAGGAGTTTCACTGGGGCTTCTCACTACTGGCGGCGATCCTGGCACTCTCCGCCATCGTGCTCCCCTACGTCGTCAAGACCACCGAGGTCGCGCTTATGCAGGTGCCAGCCACCCTGCGCGACGCGGCCATCGCCCTGGGGCTACCCCGCGTCACCATCCTTCGGCGCGCCCTGTTGCCCCCGGCCATCCCGGGGATCGCATCGGGACTGGTGGTGGCTCTGGCGATCGCCGTTGGCGAGACCGCGCCTCTGCTCTACACGGTAGGGTTCACCGACCAGAACCCGACGCTTACCCTTTTCCAGCATCCCATCGGCTATTTGACCTACGTGGTCTACCTCAACGCCACCTTGCCCACGCAGCTTGAACATGAGGTGGCAGGGGCGGCCGGGCTGGTCATCTTGGCGATGATCCTGGTCCTGATCGGGGTGGGCAGGTTGGTGGGCCGGCGGGCCGTTCGCTACGCCGCCCAGTTGCCCACCTAGCCGTCGCTCGGGCTGGCCCAGGAGCGGTGTGCTGCCCCCGCCCGCGTGCATTTCCCAGGCGCCCTTAACCGCGCCATAGCTTTCCCTTAGAACCCGCCTAGTCGGGAGTCCTCGACCATGGCGGAGTCCGCCTCGGGCCGGTGCCCGGGGCCGTGTAGGTTGCGGGAGTGAAGGATGAGAGTGACTCTGTTGGCTAAGGTGTCCGAGGGCGCGCGCTGGCGGCCGCTCTTGTTGGCCACGAGCGGACTTGCGTTGGCGCTGACTGGCTGTGGCGCGACCGCAACCTGGACATTCATCTGCGCGAGCAGATCCGGGTCGAGATCGCCACCCTGTCGCGGGACAGCGGCGTCACGGTCATCTACATCACCCATGACCAACAAGAGGCGTTCGCGCTTGCCGACCAACGGGCGGTCATCAGAGACGGTCGGATCTGCCAGGTGGCCTCTCCGGAGGATGTGTGTTGGCACCCTGCAGATCCGCTTGTGGCCCAGTTCCCCGGGCTGTCCGGGCACCTCACCAGGACGGTGGTCGGCCTGGCGGGAGACCGGCTGTGCCGAGTCCGGATCGGCTCCATGGATGTGGTGGCCACGGCCGTCGAGCGTCCCAGTCCCAGGACTCAGGTATCCCTGCTGCTGCGTCCGGACTCCCTTTCGATTTGCTCTTCAGAGCGGACCGATGGCATCCTCTACGGCATGGTGAGGGACAGCGCATTCCGCGCCGGTGCCTACGACCACGTGGTGGAGACCGCTGGTGGCGCGCGTCTGGTGGGAGTTAGATCCGCCAAGCGGGGGGCCAACGTCGGGATCGCGGTGGACCCCGCGGGTTGCCTGGCGTTCCCGCTCGGGTTCGACTCGGCCCAGGATCCGCCTGCGAGCGGCCCAGTCGGAGCCTCCCAGCGGCCCTTGGCGCACCGGCTTCCGGCCGGGCCAGCGCTGGAGCAGGAGTTGGACCTCGCCTGATGGCGGCCACCATCCTGATTGCGCTGTCGGTGTTCGGCGCCTGCGTGGTGGAGACGGTGGAGGCGCTCACCATTGTCATGGCGGCAGGCTTCACCAGGGGGTGGCGCTCGGCTCTGGAAGGCAGCGCTGTAGCACTGTTGTGCCTGGCCATCGTGGTGGCCGCCCTGGGACCAGCTCTGGTGCACTACGTGCCGCTCAACGTGTTGCGGCTGGTGGTGGGGAGCCTGCTTCTGGTGCTGGGCTTGCAGTGGCTGCGGAAGGCGCTCCTCAGGGCCAGTGGCTACAAGGCCAAGCATGACGAGGACGCCATCTACCGCCGCGAGGTCGAGCGCTTGTCGAGCCAACCGCGAACCGGTTCTGGGCGCGACGCCACTGGCTTCGTGATCAGCTTCAAGGGGGTGTTCCTGGAGGGGATGGAGGTGGTGATGATCGTGCTCACCTTGGGCTTGAGCTCGGGCCATCTCGAGATCGCCACCATCGCGGCGGCGGCGGCCGTGATCGCGGTGGGCGGGATCGGGTTGGCGGTGGCCCGTCAGCTCAGCGAGGTCCCCGAGAACGCCATGAAGCTGGGAGTTGGCCTGATGTTGGTGACCTTCGGAACCTTCTGGAGCGGCGAGGGCGCTGGCGTCCGTTGGCCGGGGTCCGACCTCGCCCTGCTGGTCCTGCTGGCCCTCTACGGAGGGGTCGCCTGGCTCTTGGTGCGAGGTCTCGGCCGATCCCGCCCCACGGTTCAGGCCGCGGAGGCTAGTTGAGCGTCTGGCGCGCTGGGGCGGCGTTCGGTCGCTTCTGGTGGGACTTCATCATCGGCGACACGCCCGAGGTGGCAGCCGGTGTCGCCGTGATCGTGGTCGCAGCCTGGCTCGTCGCAGTCAGGGTGTCGACGCTGGCAGTGGTGCTGATGCCCTTGGCGGTGGTGGCCCTCTTGCTCAGTTCCACCTGGCGCGGACGCCGGTCCTCCTGACCGCCTCGGGCGTGCCTCCGCCGCGCCCGCCCGGGTGCCGAGCCTCTAAAGCGCTGACCCGGGGCGGGCCGCCTCAATTACTGACAAACAGGAACCCCGCACCGAATTCGGTGCGGGGTTCACACTCCCCCGGTCTCGGGACCGCTGAAAGGATCGGATCAGATCATCACAGCCGGTGACGTGCGACGCAGGTGCAGGTACCCCATGAAGGTGAGGATCAGGGTGATCGCCGCGAGTACGAAGGCGACGATGGACGCGATCAGAGCGATCTGTCCAATGGTCCCGAAGGCGTAGGCCTCCAGCAGCATGCTCCGCAGCGTGGTGCCCTGGAACGAGGTGGCCTCAAGGGCTGACAGCTGGGCGGCCTGGGAGCTCCCCGGCTGGGCCGCACGGGCCGCCGAGCTCACCAGGGAGTAGACGCCGTGGTAGGGCATCTCAGACAGGTGCACCGCGATGAAGTGGTCCGCGTAGGCCTCCGCCTGGGCGCCGGTGAGCACCTCCTGGCCGGCGTACTGGAGCAGGTAGGGCTTCATCCCCGGGGTGATCTCGGTGCCGGCCTTGGCGTGAGTGAAGGCGGCTGCGACCGGGAAGAAGACCTTTTGCGAGGCCAGCTGATTGTGCACCTGATTCTGAGTGAAGACCGCGCCCCACATCATGAGCGCCCCTGCCACGATCAAGGTCAGGGTCAGCATCGCACCCACCGAAGTCAGTAGCGCATCGAAAGTCTTGCGTCGCATTTGTCGACCTCCTTTTCAGGTCTGCCGCGAATCGGTCGCTCGTCCGACTTGTTCCGTTCCTCCCTTGCGGGCGGTGAGCCCTCGGTAGAACTCACATCTCTAGCTTGGCCTTTACCTGACCGAGGATCTAGGGTGATTCCCTCAGCGCGGTGCCGAGTGGAACCACCCACCGGCTGCGGCCGCCACTTGGGGGGCTGTCCTGCCCGTCATGACCAGCCAGCTGGAACGACGGGATCCTACGAGTGGGCCCGGGCGGCTGAGTTCGCCGACGACCGGCTAAAGTCTTGTCATGAGTCCAACCGCCTGGCCGCACTCCACCGCTCCGGTCGGACTCGCCGGGGGGCTGCCGGTCGCTGTCCTGGACCAGCACCGATACGGTGCGCCAGCTCTGCGTACTGGACTCAGAGGTGCTGCTGGGGGTCGTTTGTCACCTCGACCCCTCCCTACTGCCCCCAGCCGCTGTTCCGCCCCAGTCAGAACCGAGATGGCCACGCCGTGGGTGACCGCAGCGACCCTTGCAGCCACCGAGTTCTCTGACCCGGCGCGGCAGTATCAAGTCCTCGGCATGTCCAAGACAGTCCTCAACGACTACCCGACGGTGGAGGGCGCTGGGCCTGCGACGCACCTGCTCGAGATGCTTGCCAGGGCTCGTCGACGGTCAGGTGCGGTCACAATCGGGGTGAGCCGGGCGGCCCGGGCGGAGCGGCGGACGAACCTGCGGTCGGCGGACCCATTCCGGCAGCGTGGCCCGCTGCCGGACGAGTTTTTCCTTGAGGAGGAGTGGTGAAGTACGTCAACAGCGTCAGCCTTGACCTGCCGTTTGAGGCGGCCGTCACGGCCGTCCAGCAGGCGTTCGCCGATCAAGGCTTCGGTCTGCTCACAACAGTCGACGTCCAGAAGACCCTGCGCGAGAAGATCGGCAAGGAGATCAACCCGTACCTGATCCTGGGAATCTGCAATCCCACCATCGCCGACCAGGTGCTGAGCCTGGATCCGCAGGTGGGGGCGCTGCTGCCCTGCAGCGTTGCCATTCGCTGGGACGGGGAGCGCACCCAGGTTCACGCCCTGGACCCCGCGGTGATCGGGGAACTCGCGGCCAACGAGGGGCTGCGCGCCCCGGCCGGCGAGGCCGGCCGCCGCATGGGCCTGGCCATGGCCAGCCTCAACGCTGGTCAGCGAGGCAGCCAACGCGTCTGATCGCGGTTCCTCGCGAACCTCTCTCAGCCAGGCTCGGACGGGTCCCCCCAGCGGGTCAGCTCGCCGCTCAGCTCGCCGGATGCTGCCAGGGTGTTGCTGATCGTGCCGTGTCGGCGCAGGTTGAGATGGAGCAATTCGAGCCGCCGGTCTGACTCCTCGGTGTCAATCTGAATGACGTAGTGGGATCTAGCGATCCGCGGCGGGGACTGCTGGCGCTCCACCTCGACTCGGACCATGGCCCGCCGGTAGCGGAACTCCAGGATGTGGGAGAAGCGCTCGATGTTCTTGGATAGGCAGGCGGCCAGAGCTGCCGCCAGGAGGTCCGCCGGCCCTGGGAGCGCGCTCTCCGGCTCGGCGCTGGCATCGAAGCTGATGGCGGTCGATCCGGCCTGGACCACGGCCCGGCCCCCGGCGCTCAGCTCGGCCCGCACCTCGTAGCGCAGCCGACTCGGGGCGCTCACCGCCCGCGGCCCCCGTGGGCCAGGGAATCCGTTGCGCCCGCACTCGAAGCCATCCCGCTGGCGGCGCCCTGGGCGCCTGGCCCGGCGCCGGCCGTCAGGGAGTCACCGGTGACGGCTGGGCCACCGCCGAACCGCGCCGGCCGTCCCTCTTCGACACCGCGCCGCGGCTCCCGCCGCAGCACCTGGGGCCCCGGCGTGGCTTTCCCCCGCCCTCGATCCGGGCGGTCCCTGAATCCGCTCACACGCTCACTCGCCGCGAAGACCGGGGGAGAACCGCTTGCGAGGTTCTCCCCCGGTCCGGTCGCGAAGGGCGGAATGTCGCCCCCTCCCCCGGGGCGTGTCTTTCGGGTATGTCAGGTCCGATCAGCCGGTGACCGTCATGGTTCCGGCCATGTAACCCTTGAGTCCCATCGGGGACCCCAAGCCGCCATCGCCGTTGCCACAGGGGTCCATGCACTGCCACAGATAGCTGCCGGCCTTGCCGGTGTGGATCACGAAGGTGATGCGGGACTGGCCGGCTATGGGAACGTTGAGCCCGAGCTGCGGGATGGTGAGGGTATGAGCCACCTGGCTGGGGGCGAGGTAGCTGAGGGTGTGCGCTCCGCCCACCGTGGTGTTGGGAGCGAGCGGGTTGATCCCCTGCACCTGCATCACGTTCCCCACCGTGCCGGTCACTTTGGCGAACTTGGTGAACGCGCCGGTGAGAGGCGTGGCGGTGTCAAAGTCGGTCACCGTCACCTTCACCGTCGAATTGGCGGGTACGGAGAAGTCGGACGGCACGTAGGCCGGGCCGAGCGAACCGGACCCCATCATCTGGCCGGTCACGATGGTCAAGTTGAGGGTGGCGCTGGCGGTCCCGCTGGTGGCGCCCAGAGGCACCGCCCCCTGGGAGATGCGCAGGTGCCCTCCCCAACCTTCGGCGTAGCCGCCGATGAGCACCACCGCCGCCATCAGGGCGGCGACGATCATCACCCCCAGAATCCACATTCCCGGCTCGCGCTCAATCGGGGTTCCCTTCACGTCCATAGGCGGCTCCTAGAACTTCTCTACCGATGATTGATGGCTGTTTTCATGCTGGCAGCCGCTCGGCCCAGGGGTGAGGGGGATTACCCGCCATTCGGACTAGGTGAAAACTCGTGGGTGGGTGGGCCGGTGGGTGGCGCGGGCTGCGCTGAGATCTCCGGTCACCGGGGTCGGACCGTCTCCGCGAGCGTGTCTGCCCCTCGCTAGGTACCCTGAGGAGTGGCCGTACCCGCGACGACTCATTCGACGGGAGCCGGAGCTACAGGGCACATTTGTGGGCTTGGGGCGGTCGCGACTCGAGGCGGCCCCGGACGTGGTGCGCGGTCACCGGCCGACGCCGCGCCCGCTGCCGGGGGCGGTGTTCCCCGGGTACCGCCCCGGCGGGCGCGGCCTTCGCCGCAACAACCAGGCCGCCGCGGTCACCCCTCGAGACGCGTTCATCTCCAGGGCGCTCGTCGACGCTGGTCTCGGAGTGGCTTAGAGTTGCATAGACGCTGGTTCGCCTATCAGAGGAGATGTTGGATGCGGGTAGGGGTCCTGACTGGGGGTGGGGACGCGCCGGGGCTCAATGCGGCAATTCGCGCGATTGCCCGGAAAGCCCTCGCCGACGGTGGCGAGGTGGTTGGGATCCACAACGGTTGGGCGGGCCTGGTCGAGGAGCTCGACATGCGCATGATCGACCCGCACCAGGTCTCCGGCATCCTCGCCGTGGGGGGGACGATCCTGGGAACATCCAGGGTCAATCCGCTCTCCAGCGAGCAAAGCATGCAGGCGGTGGTCGCCAACTTCGAAGCGGCTGGCCTCGACGCCCTGATCACCCTTGGCGGCGACGACACCCTGTCGGTGGCCGCGGCCTTGGCGGACCGCGGGCTGGCGGTGGTCGGGGTCCCCAAGACGGTGGACAACGACCTCCAGGTGACCGAGTACTGCGTCGGCTTCGACACCTCGGTCAGCATCGTCACCGAGGCGCTGGACCGGCTGCACACCACCGCGGCCGCCCACCACCGGGTGATGGTGGTGGAGGTGATGGGGCGTGACACCGGCTGGGTGGCGCTGATGGGCGGCCTCGCCGGCGGAGCCGACATGATCGTCATTCCCGAGTTCGCGATTCAGCTGGACGAGATCGTCCAGCATCTCCAGAGCCGGCGCGCCCGGGGCCGCGACTTCAGCATCGTGGTGGTCGCCGAGGGGGCCACGGTTGGCGGCCTGCCGAGTGTCGACGACCAGGCTGGAGCTCGCGACGCGTTCGGGCACCTCCTGCTCAGCCGACGTGGCGTGGGGCCTCAGCTGGCAGAGCAGATCGAGGCCGCGACAGGATTCGAGTCGCGCGTCACAGTGCTCGGCTACACCCAGCGTGGAGGCGCTCCTACCGCCTACGACCGGATCTGGGCGACCCGAGTTGGCGCTGCCGCCTATGACCTGATCAGGGAGGGTCGATTCGGCGTCATTCCCGTCAAGCGCGGCGACGGAATCGCGGTGGCGACCCTGGCCGAGGTCGCCGCAGGCCAGCGTCGAGTGCCCCAGGACCTGTACGAACTAGCCAGGGTCTTCTACTGAGCTGATCCGGGGTCGAACCCAGGAGCTGGCCGGGGGCGCCTGGATCAGGGGCTCGGGGCGGACCTGGCGGCGAGGCCGCGAGGAGACGGGGCGGGCCGTAGGATTGGCGCCAATATCCGCCCCGGCAGGCGCTGACGGGGATCTCGGTCCCACCGCTTTGCGACTGCCGTTTTCCCGGGAGGCCTCTCATGCCCGACGAGCCTGGATCATCTGTCTCCAACTTCGACTCGCTCGCCAACCTGGCGACCCCGGAGTCGCGAATGGATCACCTGTTGGGCTTCGTGCCCCGCGTCCTGGCCAGCAAGGTGCACATATTTTTCCTGCTCGGCCTGGGGGTGTATCTGGTGCTGCTACCGCTGCTGGGGGTGGTGGTGAGCGCCAAGGCTGAACTCATCGGCGGCAATTACACCAACGTCACCAGCGATGTGGGCGCCTGCATCGCGGCCGGGGGCACTCTTCATCTCATTCACCAGGCCCGCAAGCGGTCCCGGCTCGAAGAGGAGCGTCTCCACCTAACCCGCCAGATGCACAAGCTGCTCTTTCGCGTCCACGCTGCCGATGCCGCCAATCTGGAGGCGGAGGGAGCGGAGTAGGGCCGGTGACTCGAGATGGCCGAGCGACAAAGGCGACCTGGGTTCATCCGGCCGATGAGGCGCGGCTCCCCACGGCGCTGCCTGCGACCCGCGTTGGATCTAGGATGGCCAGGTGACGAGCTCAGACTCGAGGGCGCCCGACCTCGACCGGGCATTGGTGATTCGGGACGCCGCCACCCTGCGCGCGATTGCTCATCCCGCGCGGATGCGGATTCTGGAGCGGCTGGTCATGGAGGGGCCGATCACGGCGACTCAGTGCGCCGGTCTCACCGGTCTCAGCCCATCCGCCTGCAGCTATCACCTGCGCTTGCTGGGGAGGGCCGGGTTGGTGGCGGAGGAGCCCTCCACTGAGGACCATCGCCGGCGGCCGTGGCGGGCCACCTTTCGCAGCCTTTCGATGGCGCCGGAAGACCCATCCCTGGCTACGCCAGAGTTCAACGCCGCGGCTCGGGGCGTGGCCCAGCAGGTGCTGGCAGTCTCCGAGCGCCGGACCATGGCGTACTTGGAGACCGAGGCCGAGGAGGCCGCCGGTTGGCGGGCGGCGGGCGGCCTCAGCCAAGACATCCTGGACCTCACCGTAAGCGAGGCCGTCGCCCTGCGGGAGGATCTCGACAAACTGGTCGTCGCGCACTCGCTGCGGCGAGGCTCCGCCACCCCTGTCCGCCCCCTGCGCTCGGACTCGCGCCTGGTCCACTTTGAATTTCGCCTCATCCCACTTCCAAGCCCGGGGCAAGAGCCGATCGGGCAGCCGGCTGGGGCCGATTTCGACTAACATTCGCCACACAATCGAATAGCCCCTCGAGCGAATGGGAATCCGGTGCGGGAAGTGGTCCCAAATCCGGAGCTGTCGCGCAACTGTGAGCGGGGAGCCCAAGCCAGCGGGCCACCGGGAGCGATCCTGGGAAGGCGGCTTTTGGGCGCCGATCCGCAAGCCAGGAGACCGGCCCGAGCGGGTATCTCGTACCCCCGCGCGCAACGGGAAGGACGGCCTCTGGCGGCAGGCCCAGTTCTGGCGTGGGGGGCAATTGTTGCCGCCGGGAGGTGGAGACGATGAGGTCGTCTCAAGCGGTCAGCGCGATTCTGGCCCCTGTTTTCCTGGCGACGCTGGTGGCCGGATGCGGGGCGGCCGCCGCCGCCGGCGGGGGGGGCGGCCAGCAGTGTGGCAGCGGCCATCGGGTGGAGGTGGTGGTCGAGCTGGCGAGCAAAAAGGTGGTGGATAGCTGCGTCGCCTTCACGGCGGCGGAAATCCCCGCCGAGACGGCCATGAAGCGCAGCGGGATCGAGTTCGCCATCAAGCACTTCAGTTACGGCGATGCGGTCTGTCAGATCGACCGCGAGCCGGCGGCCTACACCAACTGCTTCGCCTCGGGACAACCTTACTGGGCGCTCTTCACCTGGAGTGGCGAGGGCCCATGGCGGGTGGCTCAGACTGGCATCTCCGACATCCATCTGCGCCCCGGTGACGCGCTGGGATGGCACTTTGGCACCGGCAGCCCAGCCGCTCCCCCCAAGCCGCCCAAGGGCTGACCGGCGAAGTCGTGAATCCGCGGGCGCTGCTGCTCTGGGCCGGGGCCGTGCTGCTGCTGTCGCTGGGGACTGAGGATCCGGTCTACCGTGCGATCGCCCTGCTGGCAGCTCTCACCATGGTCCTCATGCGGCGGCGTCCCGCGGTCAGGGTGTCCCGGTTGCTGGCCTGGGTCGGATTGGCATGCCTGGGCGGGGTCGGCCTCAACTTTCTGCTCAGCCACACCGGCCAGGATGTGGTCTGGGCGCTGCCGGGTTGGCTGCCTGCCATCGGCGGCACGCTCACCTTGGAGGCGGCGGCGTTTGGTTTCGACGTCGCCCTGGGGCTGGGCGCCTGCCTGCTGGCTGGGAGTGCACTGGCCCTGGTGGTGGACTCCCAGCAGTTGGTCGAGGCGCTACCGCGACACCTCCACCGCACCGGTGCCGCCCTGGGCTCGGCCATCACTTTGGTGCCCCGACTGGGCCAGAGCTTCAGCACCGTGAGGGAGGCCCAGGCGATGCGCGGCTGGCGGCCACGGGGGCCCCGCTCCTGGCGGGCAGTGGCGGTTCCCGCGGTGCTCACCGCGATCGAGGGCTCGGTCCTGCTGGCCGAGGCCATGGATGCCCGCGGCTTCGCATCAGGGGGCCGGACCAAGGTCTGGACCCCAGCCTGGAGCGGACGGGATCTGGTCGATGCCATCTCCGCCGCGCTGGCGATCGCGGTCTTCATCACGGCCCTGCTGCTGGGGCGGGCTGGAGGCTGGCAGCCATACCCCAGTCTGGAGCTTCCCGCCGTCGATTGGCTGCCGCTCCTGGCCAGCCTTCTGCTGCTCCTGCCGGGGCTCGTCTAGATGGCGGTCACGGCGCGCTTCACCGACTACACGTACCGCTATCCAGAGGCCCCTGCCGCCGCGCTTGCGGATCTCAGCCTGGCTCTCGAGGACGGCATGACCCTCGTGGCGGGGCCCTCCGGAAGTGGCAAGACCACCCTGCTCCGTTGCCTCGACGGCCTGGTACCCCATTTCCATGGGGGGGTTGCCCACGGGCGGGTCGAGGTCCTCGGCCAGGACCTTCGAGGGGTAACCCCACGGCTGCTCGCCCAGCGGGTAGCGCTGGTTTTTCAGGAACCGGAGGCGCAGATGGTGCTGCCCGTGGTTGATCAGGAGGTGGCCTTCGGGCCCGCCAACCTGGGACTCTCGGCGGCGGTGGTCAGGCAGCGCGTCGAGCGCTCGCTGGTCGCGATGGGGATACCCCACCTGGCGCGGCGTCGGGTGGCGACGCTCTCGGGTGGCGAGCGCCAACGGGTGGCCCTGGCCGGAGCGCTGGCCATGGAGCCGAGGCTGCTGGTTTTGGATGAGCCCACATCGCAGCTTGACGAAGAGGGCGCTCGGGCTCTGCGCCAGCAGCTCGACCGGCTGGTCGCCCACGGCGTCGCGGTCGTGGTCGCTGATCACCGGCCCCAGCGGCTCCCGGATCTTGGAGTGAGTCGAGTCTTCCTGAGGGCGGGCAGGCTGTCGGGTCCCGAGCCGGCGCCCGTATGGCCCCTCCGCCAGCCGGGCTCGCGAACCTCCGGGGAGCTGGCGTGGGAGGCGACCTCGCTCGCAGTCGGGCACGAGCAGCCTGTGCTCGAAGGGGTGAACCTGCGTTGCCACCGGGGCGAGGTCGTGGCCGTGACCGGGGCCAACGGAGCCGGCAAGACCACTTTGCTGCGCACCCTCGCCGGGCTGCTCCAGCCCATCCAAGGTGGCCTTCACCGCGAGCCGGGCCGCCGCGCCTATCTCCCGCAGGACCCCGGAGCCCTGCTCCATCAGGCGACCGTTCAGGCCGAAATCCAGCAGACGATCCGCTGGCTGAGACTGGCGGGCTCGGGGAGCGACGTCACTGCCGAGTTCGGTCTAGGGCAGCTCACGGGCCGGGACCCTCGAGATCTAAGCACCGGTCAGCGGCAGCGGGTGGCCCTGGCCGCGATCCTGGTCGGAGGGCCAGAGATGGTCTTTCTCGATGAGCCCACCAGGGCAGCCGACCAGGCCTCGCGGCGGGCACTGTTTCTGGCCGTGGATCGGCTCGCCAGCCAGGGGGCGGCGGTGCTGGTGGCCACCAGCGACCGCGAGTTCGCAGAGCAGGTGGGCGACCTCGTGGTGGTGGCCGAGGGTGGCCGGCTGCGGACCCTCGACCCGGTGCCCGCATGATCCTGCTGCTCGTGAGCCTGCTGGGCATGGGGCTCTTCCTCTGGCCCTTCGTGGGCCTGGGACTGCCTTCCAGCACCCCGGCCCTGGCCATCGGTCTGGGCTCCGTTCTGGCCCTGCTCGTCTTCGAGGTCGGCACTCGCCGGCTGGACTCGCGCTCGCTCTCCCTGCTGGCGGCCCTGAGTGCCGCGGACGCCGCCCTGCGGGCCGCCCTGGTGACCGGAATCGGTGGCTTCAGCCCCATATTCCTACTGGTCCTCTGCGCGGGATACGCCCTCGGGCCGAGCTTCGGCTTCCTGGTCGGTGTCGGCTCCCTGCTCACCTCCGCTCTGGCGACCGGCGGCCTGGGCCCGTGGGTCCCCTACCAGCTGTTCGCCCTCGGCTGGGTGGGCCTGCTGGCCGGTTGGGCGGGGCGGCTGCGGGCCGGAAGCAGGCCGACCCGGGCGGACGTGCTGAGCCTGGCTCTGGTCGGGGTGGTGACGGGATTTGGGTTCGGAGTGGTCATGGACGTGTGGAACTGGACCTTCTTCGCAGGCTCGCCCGGGCTCGGCTGGAGTCCAGGGATGGCGCCGTTACCCGCCTTGGCGAGATTCGCCCGCTACTACCTGGTGACGTCGTTCGGCTACGACGCCTTCCGAGCCGTCGGCAACGCTCTCATGGTCGTGCTCCTGGGCCTGCCGATACTGGCCGGTCTGCATCGGATCGGACGCCGCTTCCAACTCCAATGGCCAGTGCCGGAGCTGGCCTTCGAGTCAGCGCAGACGCCTGACCACATAGCTGCCGGCGATCTTGTCGTGCCAGCCTTGGCGGTGGGGATCCAGCGCCGCCCAACCGAACCCGACGAAGCAGGACGCCAGATCGAGCAGGTAGCCGGCGGCCCGAAGCAGGCTGCGTCTGAACCCTAGGCGGCCGCCGTCCTCAGCCCGCACGACCCTGATCCCCACCAACCACATTCCCGGGCTGCGGCCGAATCCGCCCCAGAAACCGACGAAGTAGACCGCCGGGGTGAGGGCAATGAGAGCGCCCAGGTGGACGCCCGCTGCCAAGGGGTCCAGGACAGCTGAGATGCCGGTGATTGCCAGCACGTCCGCCCAGAGGCCACCCGCCTTAGCCCAGAAGCCTCCGTAGCCGAGGCCGGGAAAGGGTCCTCGGTTGCGCCTTGAGAGCATGGCTTCCCACGGGTTCACCGGGGTGGCGAAGCTGCCCGGCAGGTCGGCCATCACGGCCTTGAGCTCCCCGATCGTCCTTGCGTCCAGGGCCCGATTGGTGCGCTCCCGCAGCTCGTCGGTGGTGAGCCGGCCGGCGACATGGTGCTCAGAGAGCTGGCTGGTCACCTGTTCTCGATCCGCATCCGAGGCGCGCACCGAGTTGCCTCTCTGGAAGAAGACTTGAAAGCCTGGTTGCGGGGGCTCCAGGGGGGGCGGTGGTCGCCCGGGCACGACCGTTCAGCCGTCCAAGGAGGGCGCGGAGGCGGGGGCCGACTGGGCGCTCTCCCAATCGCGGCAAAGCAGCCCCATGTAGATCAGGTCCACCGCTTGCCCGTCGCGCAGGACGCGCTCCCGCAGCCTTCCCTCCACCTGGAACCCCAACTTGCGGTACAGGGAGATGGCGGCCTCGTTGCTGGCGATCACGTCCAGGCTGAGACGGTGCAGACCGAGTTCATGAAAGGCATATTTCAGCAGCAGCGAAACCGCCTCTGCGCCGTACCCGCGGCGTCGGTCGGCAACCTCGCCAAGGCCGACCGCCACCCAACCATGACGGTTGGCCCACTCGATGCGACAGACCGCGACGAAGCCCACCAGTCGATCGTCATCGAGGGTGCGGATGCGAAACTCGAAGGTGTCCGGGTCTGAGCCCGACAACTCGTCCCGCTCCCGGAAGTGGTCGGCGGTTCTGGGCCGTGGGGCATCGGTGTCAGCCTGGCGCCGGTAGGCCCCGTCCTCACTCCAGCGGGCCAGGACATCGGCATCCTCGGCACGCGGTGCACAGAGGCGTACCAGCCGGCCCCTGAAGAGATCCCCGGACACCGTGCCCTCCAACCGCACAATCGCCGCCAACGGGTCCCTGGAGTATGCCAGAGACGCAAGCGGACCTCTCTCACGGTGGGGTATTGGTCGCCGCGGCGCCACATCATCGAGAGGTGGAGCCATGTCTGGGTCGGGGACGGTAGGTATCATCCCCGCCGTGCCAGTCGAGTTCCGCCCCATTCGCCCCGAGGAGCTCGCCCAGTTCGCCGACGTCAACCTGACCGCCTTCGGTGAGCGTGGTGACCCCTGGTTCGAGCGCTGGTTCCGGGAGCGGGTCAAGCCCCAGGATACGATCGCTGCGTTCGCCGACGGTCAGATGGTGGGCAGCTCTCTGGCCTTCCCGCTGGAGCTGGCCCTGCCGGGAACTGTGGTCACCGCCAGCGGCGTGACCGCGGTCGGGGTGCTGCCCACCCACCGGCGCCGGGGCCTGCTCCGCGAAATGATGACCCGACAGATCCTGGGGGCTCGCGACCAGGGCTTGGCGATGGCTATCCTGTGGGCCTCGGAGGGGGCCATCTACTCGCGGTTCGGGTTCGGGCCGGCGGCGCGGTCCTGGCGGGTCGCGCTGGAGCATCCTCGCGCCCAGCTGGTTCCCCTCCCGACATCAGGGTCACTGCGCATGGTGGGTCGCGACGAGGCCTTGCAGCGCTTTCCTCCACTCCATGATCACCTGCTCCAAAGCCGACCCGGGACCATCGGCCGCGACCAGCGCGCTTGGGAGATGTCCCTCTCGGAGGACGATCCTCACCTGCCCCGGGATGAGGCCAGACTCTTCCTGGTCGTCCATCAAGGCGACGGCGGGGACGACGGCTACCTTGTCTACCGGATCCGCCAGGCCTGGTCCGCCCTCGGTGCGCGGTCTACCCTTCTGATCTCCGAGATGGTGGCTAACGCGCCGGGAGCCGCCGCCGATATGTGGCGTTATTGCCTCGAGGTCGACCTGGTGCACCGGGTGGAGGCTTCGGGGCGTGGGCTGCGGCCGCTGGACGACCCCATCCTCTGGCTCGCCAAGGACCCCCAGGCGCTGGAGCTGGGTCTGGGCACGACCATCTGGGCCAGGATTATTGACGTTCCCGAGGTCCTGTCCGCCCGCCGCTACCAGCGCGATGGCGACCTGACCATCGAGGTGTCAGACCCGGTCGAACATCTCGCCGAGGGGCGCTTCCGTCTCCACGTTGCCAACGGTGTCGGGGAGTGCCGGAAGACCGAGTCCAGCCCGGACCTGATCCTGGGCGTCTCAGAGCTCAGCTCGGCTTGTCTGGGCCAGCGGTGCCTGACCGGTCTGGCGGCGGCCGGGAGGTTGTCGATGGGCGATCCAGCCGCCGCTCGCAGGGCGGACGACCTGTTGGCGTGGGACCCGCCCCCCTGGTGCTTCGAGGATTTCTAACTCCCGGACCAGTCCTCGACCCCCGGGCGCTCGACTACCCGGCACAGCTTCCAGGGGACGCCCGTGGTGTCCAGCTCGACATCCACCTCGCGGGTCCGCAGGGGGGCGGCGACCGTTCCCTCGGGGTACTCGCAGCGGGTGCGGTCCTCGAGTCGCAACCGCAGCCAGGCCAGGCCGGGACCATCCGGGGCTCGGCGACAGGGGCTCCAGCGCAGCCCGGATCGGGCGGGTCGCCAGACCACCCCCTGGCGACGGAAGCCGGCGGCTGCAGCCAACATCCTGGCGGTCAGCTGGGGACCAAGGTAGCGGACCAGCGCGACGTCGTCCCCGCTGCCGACGGCTGCCTCCAACCCATCCACCAGCTGGCGCAGTCGGGCGGTGGTCTGCTCAATACCCTGGCGCCGGAGCTGACCTTGAGGGCGGAATTGCGCCCGCAGCCAGCCGAACTCAGCCACCTGGCCAGCCCTCCCCGGTAGCTGCCCAGAGGTCGGCGGCCAGATTGGCCGTGGCAGTCGCAACTTTGCGGTCGACCTGGGCAAGCGGGAGGTGGCGTGCCTCCGCCAGGGCGGCGCTGCGTTGGGCCCAGGGCCGCGGCCAGAGTGCGAGACCCTCCAGGGCAGGCTGGCGATGCCAGCGTCGAATTGACTCGCCAGGAGCCAGCGCGACCACCCCTCGGCAGCGATCGGGGCCAACTCCGAATTCCTTCTCCAGCACCTGCAGGACCTGGCACGCCGACCGCGCATGGGCCGGCGACGGCCTCAGCGGCAGCAGGAACAGGTTGGAGCGGCTGGCCCAGAAACGTGCCTGAGAGCCGTTGGCTCCGGGCCGCGGCCCTCCATCCACCACCACCACCTCGAAAGCTGGCTGGATTAGGTACTGGAGCAGATAGTCCAGGTGCTCGGAGCCGACCGCAGGCGCCTCACGCCCGGGCCAGGTGCTGAAGAGCGCTCGCAGCGAGTGCTGGGGGTCGGTCCAGAGGATGCCTTCAAGGCGGGGGTTGCCCGTCGTCAGATCGGGCAACCGAAGCAGCACCTGGTCCACCCTCGCAGACGGCAGCCGATCCAGATCCTCCTCGGCCGCGCCCAGCCGCAGGTCCAGACTGGGACTGAACTCGTCGGCATCCACCAGCAGAGTCTGGTGGCCGCCGTGCTGGCTGGAGATGGCCCAAGCGATGTCGAGAGCCAGAGTGGAGCGGCCGCTGCCGCCGCGTCCACCGGCGACCATCAGGACCAGAGGGCGTCCCGCTCCCCGACCGCCGTCGGAGGCGGGCCTCCCACCAGCGGAGAGCGGGATGCGGTCACCGCTCCCGGCCGCGAGCAGGCGGCGGGTCATTTCGACTGGGGGGAGGTTCGTCCAGCGCCGCCTCGGCCCGCGGCTTCTGGTTGGGGCCGGTTCCGGCTCGGCCAAGCAGAAGAGGGGGTGGCTGGGGACCTGGCGTTGTGGTCTTGCCTCTCCCGGCCGTTGCCAGGCGAGGACCGCGTGCTGGGGCACCTCCGGCGGTGGCGGCAAACTCCCGGGCGGGGGCGCCCCTGGCGGCAGAGTCAGCATGGGGCCGGAGGGTTCGGTACCGGCTGCCCGAAGCCATGAGCCATCCAGGCGGTCGCCCGCCCCTGGATCAGGATAGAGCTCCAGGCCCCGATCGCCAGCAACGGCATTTGCGAGGTCTGCCACACCAGCACCGCGACTCCCTGGCCGATCCCAGGTCCGACCGAACCGGACCCTCCCGGGCAGGCTCCGAGCAGAGCCACCTCACAACCGCGGCTGTGCCCCCCCGTTGGAGTCAGATCGGAGGATGCCACCTGCTGACAGGTCACCCAGGGTCCTGACAACCCGGCATCGACCACGGCCGTCACCACCTCCGCCACGTCGCCCACCCCATTGCCGCAGGTGGGGTTGCCATCCGGCGCTCCGCACAGTTGAAACGTGCCGGAGCGATCCAGCGCGATCACATCGACGGCCTCGGCTCCAGACTGGGCAGCGCTCTGCGCGGTGGCCACCACCCCGGCATGGGCCGACAGGAGTAAGCCCCCGTCCACCGCCAGGGCTGTGATCGGCAGTAGCAGCAGCGCCAGCAGCAGGGCGAACAGGGGCAGAATCTGGCCGGCCTCGCGGCCCGCTTCAGCAGCCGTCACCGGTCTGGTCCTGGGACGGGTCACGACTGCGAAAGGGGTCGACCTTGTCGGTTGCGGAAGCTGTCAGGGTAGGCGACAGCCAGGCTCCCAGCAGAGGAATCCACCTCAGATCAGGACGATACGCGACCGCTACCACCACATCCCCGTCCGTCACCCCGCCACTGCCGGGGACGCCTCCAGCGCGGCAGAAGGTGTCCATCGGAGACCCGAATCCGAGCCAGACGACCTCTGAGCCCTTGCCGTCCGAGGTGGGCAGCGTGGCCGCCACGGGGATGGAACCCACGCAGCTGCCGCTCGTGGCATCGTGGAGGTGCGCCGGTAGCAGTCCGCCTGAATCGGCGAGCACGAAGGCTAGTTCTAGATGCGCCTGCTGGCAGGCCTGGACCGCATCGACCGCCCGGGCCGCGACCAGGGCACTTGCGCTGGCGGCCGTGCTCAGCGCCATCTGGGTGCGCGCCAACTGAACGATCGCGACCGCGCCGCAGCCAAGCAGCAGCGTCAGCGGCAGCACCAGGGCCAGCTCTACCAGGGCCTGGCCAGCCGCCCGCCGTCGCGTCTGGATCACGAGGAGAAGGCCTCGACCTGAAGTCGCAAACGCACGCTCACCGGCTCGACGTCGAGGCCGGTCGAACTGAGCCAGGGGGTGATGGTGCGGAGACCGCCGGTGATCCAGATGTCGACCGCCAGCGGCGGCCAGCTGGTGTAGGCCACACAGACGCGCAGCCGCCCTGGAGCAGAGGCCGTCGCGCAGGCCGCCATGGCTCGCGACGCGCCGAAGCAGGGGCCCGACGGGCAGCTGGGGTTCTGCCGGCCATCCAGCTCATAGGGGGCGGGTCCATACGTCTCCCCCGACGTGCCGCTGACCTGGGCGCAGGGCAGGTCGGTGCCGGGCTGGGAGATGCCGTTGTGGTAGGCGACGCAGATGGTTCCGACCCCGCACCCATCTGACGACCCGGACGGGCAGCCAGCGACCTCGGCCAGGCCCATCGAGTCGGCCGCGATGGCGGCGCTGGCGGCCGCACGGCCGGCGGACAGCCGCTGCATCGGATCTCCCGGCAGTGGTCCGGCCGAGGCGATCCGGGCGCCGGTCAGAGCCGCGCTCTGGAGACCCTCCTGCGCCAGGGCCGAGAGCCCGAGCTGGACTGCTCCGAGGGTGGCCAGCAGGAAGATGGCGACCCCGATCGCGAGCTCCACCATGGCCTGCCCCGACTGCTTCCCGGACTTCACTGGAAGGCCCCGGCCAGCTGCTCCAGGGCTGGGTAAAGCATGATCACGATGAAGGGAAGCAGGATGCACAGGGCGACCGGGAGGAGCATCGAGACCAGCGCCCGCCGACCCCGGCTGGTCATATCGTCGCGCTGGCGGTCTCGCAAACTCCGAGCCAGGTTGCCCAGGGGGGAGGCGGTGGAGATCCCCTCCTCCCGCTGCAGCCGGATCACCGCGGCCAGCGCGGCCAGCGCGGGCATCCGCATCCTCTCGGCGCCATCCTCCAACTGCCGGTCCAGGGGCGGTGTGCCAGAGGCCGCGGAGCGGCTAAGGCACTCGCGCAGGATCGCGGCGGCGTCGCCCCTGACTCGCGCCACCACCAACTCCATGGCCCGGCGGGCGCCGACCCCTCCACCACTCTGCTCCAGGGCCATAAGGTCGACCAGGATGGGCAGTTGCGCCAGCGTGGCCCAGCGGCGGTTGCGCGCCGCTCGCAGCAACCGTAAACCCTTGGCGGGTGGGAGCAGCAGGACCAGGGCCACCATCCATAGCGGGAGCACCCCCAAGGTGGCGGGTATAGCCAACAGCACCGCGGCCCCCAGCGTGAGCAGGGTCTGCTCCATAACCACCTGCTCGGGGCTGGAGTCTACCCCGCCACGCTGGAGCAGGCCCAGCAGGGCGGATCGCGTCGGGCCGGGCAGCAGCCGGCCCGCCAGCAGCTCGCCTGCAGCCGCGGTGCGGCCGAGCAGTGGCAGGCCGTGTTGGGGGCGCCTGCCCGCCCGAGCACGTCGGTGGGCCGTTCTCCGGCCCACCCAGCCCCCCCAGCTCGGTCGCCCCGGCCATAGCCAGATGCAGGCGCCAGCCCCGGCGCCGATGGCCAAAGCCGCAGCCACGACCAGCGGTAGCCAGTCGGGGGACATGCCCAAGGGCGTCAAGATGGATCCGGCTCTGGGGGCGAACTCCATCGGAGCCTGGAGCTCCCAGCCGGTGATCACGCCCGCCCCCAATCGCGGCCAGGCGCCGGGGCTGGCTGTCGGCGCGGGCCGGGAGCGTCCGCCATCTCGATCACATCAAGGTCGGGGATGCGCAGGATCCGGAGCATCCACAGGTAGCCGGCCACGATGGTCGCCAGAAGCAGGGCCAGCACCAACTGGCCAAGTGGGGTCGAATAGGGTTTCAGGTAACTGGGATTGACCACCCTGAGGCCAGCGATCAGGGCCAGCGGCATCAGCGCGATCACCAGCGCCCCAAAGCGCCCCTGCGCCTGCTCGGCCCGCAGTTGGCTCTGAGCAGCCTCGATCTGGTGGGCCGCCCGCGACAGCTCCTCCAGCAGTGGGGTGATGCGTCCTCCTGACCGTCCCCCGACCGCCAGAGTGGTCGCCAGCAGGGTGAAGAGGGGTTGCCGCAGTCGGATCTCGGCCTCCAGCAGAGCCTGCTCGAGGGAGCTCTCGCGCACCCTGGCCAGCACCACAGCCAGTTCCGGCCTCAGCTCGAGGGGCCCGCTCTCGGCCAGCACCTGGATGGACTGCCGCACCCCGTGCCCAGCGGGAAGCAGCTGGCCGAGCAGGTCGATCGCAGCCACCAGGGCCTCGCGCTGGCGGGCCCTCCTGCCCATCTCCCGCCAATGGGAGAGAGCGCTCAGGCCCATCCACCCCAGGGAGCCCACCACCGCCGCCGGCAGCACCAGTCCCAGCACCAGGTAGGCTCCGATGCCGGCAGCCAGCCCCAGGCCGAGCCGTGGCAGCCAGCCCGGCCAGTCCGAGATTGCCGAGCGGACTTTGGCGATCCGTCGCTCGAGACCGAGCCGCGAGTCGGAGGTGCGGACCACCGCTCCTGAACCGAGTGAGGTTCGCCCGCCGTCCAGGATCAGCATCGTGGCGGTGGCGCCGGCCAAGCCCGAGGCGAGGACCGCCAGCAGGATCACAGCCGAGGGCAGCACCTGGTCGACCTCAGGCGCTCACGCCCAGGGACGCCCCGGTCCCCAGAATGTCGGACAGAGCGATCCCTGCAGCCTCGAATTTGTCGGTGATCTTGGCGGGTAGGTCGTCGAGCCGGGTCATGCCCCAATCCCATTCGCCACGGCTACGGCTGTAGCGGCAGACCTCCTCGACCAGGGGCATCTCGCCCTCCACTTGGCCGGTGACGAAGCCCACCGCCTGGACGACCCTGTGGTCGCGTCCGTCGAGCCGTCGAAATCGAGTCAGGTGGATTACCAAGTCCACCTTGGCCGCCAGCTCGCGGGCGATCGCGGCGGGGTCCGCCTGGGCCTGGGCGGGGTGGCGTCGGACCAGCGCCGCCAGGCGCGCCAGAGCATCGCGGGCGCTGTTGGCATGCAGGGTGGTCCCGCTGCCGTCGTGGCCGGTGCCCATGGCATCCACGACGTCCAGGGCCTCGGCCCCGCGGCATTCTCCCACGAAGATCCGGTCCGGCCGCTGGCGCAGGGCGTTGCGGACCAGCTGCTGGATCGTGACCTCGCCCCGGCCTTCGGTGTTGGCGTCCCGGGCCTCGAGTGAGATGGTGTTGGGTCGGCCTCCGGACATCGTCCGGAGGTGGAGCTCGCGCTGGTCCTCGATCGTGAGAATGCGCTCGAAGGCGGGCACCTCACCGATCAGGAGGCGCAGCAGAGTGGTCTTTCCCGAGCCGGTGCTGCCGGACACGATAAGGCTGAGCCGGGAGCGGACGGCCGCTTGCAGCAGGGGGATCAGCTCCCACGGGAGCGTGCCCACCTGGGCCAGGTCGGCCAGCCTGCCGAAGCGTGCCAGCTGGTGGCGCCGGATGGTGACCGCCATGGGCAGCGCCACTGGTGGCAGCACGGCGTTGATCCGGGAGCCGTCGCCAAGGGTAGCGGTGACCATGGGGCTGGCGCGGTCCAGATGGGATGAGCCCGTGTCCAGGAGCTGCTGGACGGTTGTGAGAAGGTCCTGTTCGCTGGCGAACTCCACTCCGGACATTTCCTGGACCCCGTCCCTGACCACCAGGATTTCCCCTGGCCCGTTCACGAGTACCTCCTCGACCAAGGGATCGTCCAGGAGCTCGGCGAGGGGACCAAGCGGATTGACCTGGGCCAGGACCCGCCGCCGAAGGCGGTCGTACCCGGCGCCGTCCAGCACGGGGCTGCTCCGGTGCGGCGCCGCCGTGTGATACCGCTGAATCTCCGCTTGCACCAGTTCTGCGATCCAATCCCGGTCGCTGGCCAGGAGTTCTGGCTCAGACCGCTGCGCCAGCCGGCCGGCAATGCCGGCCTGGACGCGGGTCAGCACCTCCGATTCCACCTCCTGCAGATGGTCGACATCGGCGCCGGGGTCGATCCCGAGATGGAGGCTCAACTACCGGCCCCGTCAGCCAGGAGCGACCCTGTCGATCTAGCTGACTCGCCGAGGTCTCGTGCGGTCTCCAGGTGTCCCGGCCGAAGAGCTGCGGATTCCACCGCTGCCGCCACCCGTCGCAACGGTTTACTCAGAGGTCCGTCCAGGACCGCCGGGCGGTGACTGGCCTCAGCCTCAAGGCAGGCCAGCCGGTGATGGGGCACGCTGGCCCCAACCGCGACCCCGTAGCGTCGGACCAGAGCGTCCTCGGTCTCCAACAGGGACCCGTTCCCGGTGCCGTTGACGATGGCAAGGCTCGGCTTCGGGCGGAGGGGGCTGGCCAGCGCCGAGGTCACGGTGCGGTCGAAACGGTCAGCGCCAAGAGGGGTCGGGGAGACCACCCACAGCAGCAGCTGGCACCGGATCGCCATGGTCGCCGTCGCGGGGTTGTCCAGGGGGCCGAGATCCGCGATCACGAGTCGAAAGCGGCTACGCAGCAAGCCGGTCACCTGGCCCATCAGCTCGTCTGAGATGGCGCCACCGCAGCCGGGCTCAAAGCGTCCCGTGAGCACCGCGAGCGGGCCGAAGTGCTGCAGGTGCCGGTCGATGAGCTCATCGTCGACCGCGCTCAGCGTCGACTCGTGGGCCAGGTAGAAGAGGGATCGCTCTTCGCTGAGATCCAGTTGAGCGGCCACGGTCCCCAGCCCGGGGTCGGCGTCGATCAAGCACACGGAGAGGCCGCGCTGGGCCAACCAGACTGCGGTGTTGACGCTGATGAAGCTTCGCCCGGGCGCCCCGGCAGCCCCGATGACCCCCACCAGCCGACCGGCGCCGGCCGGGGTGGCGGACCCCACGGCGGAGTCGACCAAGTGCCCTGGAGGGGGACCGGAGCGTCCCCGGCCGATCCTCATCACGGGCCTCCGCCGGTTGAGGCGAGAGGGCAGGCGGAGACTGGCTCGGGCGCCTGGATCGCCCGCAAGGCGGCTGTTGGGTTCGAGATCTGCCGCTCGGCACCAGGGCAGACGCTCGCACTGGCGGGCACGGCCCAAATCGGCTCGGTGGCGTCCAACAACAGCCAGGGAGCAACCTCCGCAGGCGTGACGGCGATGGTGATCGAGTGCGCCGGCCCACTCAGGGCTACCACCAGCACCGACTGTGCCAGGGGCACCACGCAGCCCACGGTGGCCGACGGACCGCAGAGGTTTGACCCGGGCGCGATTGCTCCGGTCTGATCGCCCCACACAGATAGCAGGTCGACACGGCTACCGGGGCTGAGCGCGGGGGGCATGGAGGCGAGATCGAGGGTCACCTGGCGCAGGCCGACCGCGGACCCACCGCTCAGGTCGTTGCGAAGGATCACCGACCCCGCCGGGATGGTGACCAGCGCCACCTCACCCTGCACGGCGCGATAGTCCCGCTGGGGGAAGGTGTCGGCCAGCGCGCTGGCTCCCAGGTGCACCAGGGCACCCGCGGCACTGAGATCGGTGCTGTTGGCCTGGAGCACCTGGCCGGCGGCGATGGTGCGGGCGGCGGCCAGCACCCGAACCTGGCCGGTCTGGGCCGCCACCCCCAACATTACAAACCCGGCTAAGGCAATGCAGAATACGGCGAAACCCACGGTCACGGCCAACTTGCGCCTCACCGCCGCGCCTCCCTCACTTAGCTGCCCCACTTCCCCCAGGGCGGCACTGGTGCTCCCAAACCAGTGCCTGGGATTCTGCACCTCTAGAGGACGCCAAGCAATCTGCGGGATTTGTTACGCGCATGGAAACTTGAATCTCACTTGCGCGGCGATCCGAATACATCCGAGTTCTCCTTGGCATCAGGCTGGGTCGCCCACCAAGCTGCGCGTCAGTTCGGCCACGCGCAGGCGGGCCATGCCGCGCTTGTAGAGCCCGCGCACTCGCTCGCGCGGAACGCCCCAGTCGGCCGCGATCTGTCGGGTCGACTTGCCCTCGATGACGTGAGCATGGACCGCCTGCGCCTGGCCCGGCGTGAGACAGCCCAGCAGCCGACCGATCACGTCGTGCTCGATAGCTTCCAGGGCCGGGTCCGAGCGCTCGTCGCTGAAGGCCGGGTGGCTTGGGTGCAGGTCCAGCAGCACCTCCAACGCGACTCCGGCGTGGCGCTGGCGAACCAGGTCCGCTTCCCAGCGGTGATGCCAGCGGTGGAACGCAATGCTCTTGAGCCACGCTCTCAGCACCGCTGGCCGGTCACCGCGGAAGGAGTGCAACCGGGTGATCGCGGTCAGGAAGACATCCTGGACCAGGTCGGCGCGATCCTCCGGGGGGCGCTGCCGAAAGCAGCGTTCGACATCAGGGCGAAAGGCCGTGAACATCCACGAGATCGCGTCCGGCTCAGCGAGGCGCAGCCCTTCGAGGTGCGCGGCGAATTCCTCATCCAACATCCAGATTTCCTCCCACCGGGTCCTCCAAAACCCTTCGACGTGGCAGTGTTGGACCACTCCCGCTGTGCTACCGCCCCGCTTCTGTCGGCCGCGCCACCCGGTTTTGCATTCGCAGCGCACCATTTGTGTCAGGGGCCCGCAGCGACTACGCTGGGGGGCCTCGGGGAGGGAGATGGGCGCCGAAGATAGGATCCGGATCTTGGTGGTCGACGACGACCCCACCAGCCTGGCTGCGCTCAGCGCGCTGCTGGCTGGGGATGGCTATCGGATCACGGTGGCCAGGGGCGGCCGCGAGGCGCTGCTGCGGATCGCGCGCGATCGTCCTGACTGTGTGGTCCTGGACTACGCCATGCCGGAGATGACGGGCCTGGAGGTGCTCCGTTCGCTGCGTGCCTCAGGAGACCAGATACCAGTACTGATGCTGAGCGCCAAGAGCGACCCCTACGACAAAACCGCGGGCTACTCCAGCGGCGCTGACGTCTACGTTGGCAAGGATGAGGACCCCAGTGTGGTCCGGGCTGCCATCCAGCGCCTGCTCAATCGCGCGGGTTCCACCGGGTCGAGGATCGAGATTGGGGGCTTGGTCATCGACAGCTCCACATGGAGCTGCCACGTCGACGGCCGCCAGGTCCGGTTGCCGCCCCGTTCGTTCAGCCTGCTGCTGGCTCTCGCCAGCCAGGCGGGCAGGGTATGCCGCAAGGAGCAGTTGATCTACCAGGTGTGGGGGGTCAACTCGGATGTCTACACCAGGGCCGTCGACAATGCCGTGGTCGAGCTCCGCCGCCTGCTCGGCGACGACAGCGGCAACCCTCGATTCATCCACACCGTGCGAGGGGT
>JABEUU010000019.1 GCA_013044295.1 Candidatus Dormiibacterota bacterium | reverse complement strand
TGGAGCGGGAGACGAGACTCGAACTCGCGACATCCAGCTTGGAAGGCTAGCGCTCTACCAACTGAGCTACTCCCGCCGAGATCACCGGCCTGGGCCGTGCCGACGATCTTCCGAACCAAGTTTACAGATGTGGCCCCGAATGGGAACACTGGACGCTGGCTAAGCTGGACCACAGGGCTGAGTCCGTCCTGCCGTCCTCGTCTCAACGACCGACCTCCGAAGGGTGCATCACCCGGCACGACCGCCAGTACCAAGACTCTGAGCCTTCGATGGCCAGGCAAGTAGAGTTCGAAGAACAGTTGGCGCCCTGCGCGCCCATCGGAGGCCCCCTCATCAACGCCAGCGGTTCCGTCACGAACTCTATTTGGACAGCCGACTCGCTCCCGGACCTTCGGGGTCGCTCCTACGTCGTGACGGGGGCGAACCGTGGACTCGGCTTGGAGGTGGCCACTGCCCTAGCGCGCCATCACGCGGTGGTGACGTTGGCAGTTCGGGACCACGCCCGCGGCCAGGCCGCCGTCGGGGCCATTGAGGGAGCGGTCCCGGGGGCGGCACTGGAAGTAGCCGAGCTCGACCTGGCGAGCCTGGCGTCCATCCAGCAATTCGCCGACAGGTACGGGCAGCGCCACAATCGCCTGGACGGCTTGGTCAACAACGCCGCCGCGATCTTGGTGCCGGAGGGTACGACTGCCGAAGGATTCGAACTGCACTGGGGAGTCAACCACCTCGGTCACTTCGCCCTCACCGCCTGGCTCATGCCGTTGCTGTTGGCGGCCCGCAGCCCCAGGGTTGTTACCGTGACGAGTCTGGTCGCGAGGTGGGGTCGGCTTAGGCCGGGAGCGGCGGAGGGGGCAGGTGACTATCGCCCCATGAGAGCCTACGCCGCGAGCAAGCTGGCTAATCTGATCTTCAGCCTGGAGTTGAGCCGGCGAGCCGAGGAGGCACGGGTCCCCCTCCTGAGCATCGCCGCCCACCCAGGCTACGTCAGGGCCGCGCCCTCGCAGGGGCAAGCGCGCCCATGGCAAGTGGCGGCGTCTCGGTTGAATCCCGCTTCGTGGCTGACGCAGGGGGTCCCGATGGGTTCCGAGCCAATACTTCTCGCCGCCGCTGGGGCGCCTGTGGTGGGCGGGGCGATGTATGGCCCCGGCGGATTCCTCGCGACACGTGGGCATCCCATCCCCGCGAAGGTCCCCAGGAGGGCGCGCACCAAGGAGATCGGAGTTTCTCTGTGGCGAGACGCTGAGGCCAGCTGTGGGCTGGCCTTCGAACTGACACCAGGTTCGGATCCGCCCTGAGCTCCGAGCCCCGGTCCGCGCGCCCGAGGGGTTGAGGCGGCGGCGTTCGGAGAGGTCGGGCCGGGCCCGGCTCCGCTAGGCGTGGCTCGGTTGGTAGACTGGGCTGCGGATGCTTTTCGACTACCTTCCTCTGCTGGTATTCCTGGTCATGGTCGCCGCCTTGGGCGTGGGCCTGACGTTTGGCATTCCACTGCTGGGTCCCAGGCATCCGAGCACGGCCAAGGGGCTCCCGTACGAATGTGGGATCGTGCCGGCGGAGACCGCCAGGCGGCGGTTCTCGGTCACCTTCTACCTGACCGCGATGCTCTTCATAGTCTTCGACGTGGAGGCGATCTTCCTCTACCCGTGGGCGGTGCTGGTGCGGAGCACCCTGCACATCTTCGGCCTGGTGGAGATGACCATCTTCATCGCGTTGTTGGCGGTGGCGCTGCTGTACGTCTGGCGCAAGGGGGCCCTCGAGTGGGATTGAGCACCAGAGACGAGGTGCTCGCCGTCCCTAGGCTCCTGCGGGCGGGCGGTCTCCAGGCTCCGGCGCTCCCGGGAGTGATTCCAGCCGAGAGGGATCTGGCTGACGCTGCCGCTCAGGAGGGAATCTTCGCCACCACTGTTGGCAAGGTGATCGCCTGGGGCAGGTACTCCTCGCTCTGGCCGGCCACCTTCGGGCTGGCGTGCTGCGCCATCGAGATGATGGCTGCCAGCAATGCCCGGTTTGACCTGGCCCGTTTCGGGGCGGAGGTGTTTCGCGCCTCGCCCCGGCAGTCCGACCTCATGATCGTGGCCGGCCGGGTGTCCCAGAAGATGGGGCCGGTCCTGCGCCAGATCTACGATCAGATGCCGGACCCCAAGTGGGTGATCTCAATGGGGGCGTGCGCCTCCTGTGGGGGGATCTTCAACAACTACGCGATCATCCAAGGCGTCGACAAGGTGGTGCCGGTCGATGTCTACATACCTGGCTGCCCGCCGCGTCCTGAGGGCCTGCTCGACGCCGTGATCAAGCTTCAGAAGAAGATCGCGGCGACGCCGGTCAATGGGATCAGGGAGTAGCGCCTTGGCGGGTACCGAGGTCGAGCCTGGGGAAGCGGTGCTGGGCCAGGGCGAGTTGGCCCTGGCCTGGGTCCGCAGGAACCTGGGCCCGGACGATTTCGAGGTGAGTTGGGATCGCGGCCAGGCCACCATAACCATTCCGGTCGGGCGCCTCTTGGAGGTGGCCACCGCACTTCGCGATGACTCCGCCACCGCCTATGAAATGCCAGTGACCATGACCTGCGTGGACTGGCCAGAGCGTGATCCGCGCTTCGACGTGATCTATTTACTTCGGTCGCTGGTACACAACGACCTGGTCAGGCTGCGTGTCAAAGCGGGGGAGCAGACGCCGGTGCCATCTCTGGCGGCACTCTATCCGGGCTTGGAGTGGCACGAACGGGAGTGCTATGACCTTTTCGGATTGAATATCGTCGACCACCCCAATCTGACCCGGATCCTATTGCCAGACGACTGGGAGGGGCATCCGCTGCGGAAGGACTACGTATCCTTCGGCGAGCCGGTGGCATTCACTCACAACCTCGAATGGGCGCTCTCGCCCCAGGATCGGCCGGAGTACCTGCCGGGAGCGGTTCGCGGCTCGGTGGAACGAGCCTGATGGCGATTCTGCCCCCAATCCGGGGGGATGGGACCCCGACTGACACCGTTCCGGTACAGGGAGGGGTGCCCAAAATCCATCCTGGCGGCCAGGGCGAGTTCCTCGACAAGATCGAGCCGGCGGAGGAGCTCATGGAACTCAACATGGGCCCCCAGCATCCGGCCACCCACGGTGTGCTGCGACTGGTGCTCAGCCTCGACGGCGAGCGGGTGCGCGCCTGCCGCCCCGACATCGGCTATCTCCATACCGGATTCGAGAAGAGCTTCGAGTCCCACACCTACCAGCAGTGCATTCCCCTCACCGATCGGATGGACTACCTCGCCCCCCCGATCAACAACTTCGGGTTTGCGCTCGCGGTCGAGAAGCTGATGGGAATCGAGATCCCACCCCGTGGGCAGTACATCCGGGTCATCGTGGCGGAGCTCTCGCGGATTGCGAGTCACCTGATCTGGCTGGGTACTCACGCCATGGACTTGGGCGCCACCACTGCCTTCATGTACTGCTACCGGGAGCGGGATCAGATCCTTGACATCATGGAGTGGATCTCTGGGGTTCGTATGATGACCAGCTTCATCCGGGTGGGTGGGCTGCTGGCGGACGTGCCATCCGAGTTCGTCTCCATGGTCAAAGCCTTCACGGCGGCTTTCCCTCAGCGCGTTGACGAGTACGAGGGTCTGCTCACCGCCAATCCGATCTGGCGTCAGCGAACCATCGGGCTGGGGGTGATGGACGCTGCCACCGCGATTGGCTACGGCTGCTCCGGGGCGACCCTGCGGGGCTCCGGTGTCCCATACGATGTGCGCAAGGCGCAACCATATTCCAGCTACGACCACTTCCAGTTTGACGTCCCGATCGGCATCCGGGGCGATGTGTACGACCGTTATCTGGTCAGGGTCAGAGAGATGCGGGAGGCCTGCCGCATCATCGACCAGGCCATCGCCGGCCTTCCCGGTGGGCCAGTCAACACATCTGATCGCAAGGTGATGCTGCCGCCCCGGGCGGAGATAGACAACTCGATGGAGTCACTGATCCACCACTTCAAGATCAGCACCGAGGGGTTTCGTCCGCTCCCGGGCAGCTGCTACTCGGCAGTGGAGAGTGCCCGCGGCGAGCTGGGCTTCTTCATCGTCAGCGATGGTGGCAATCGGCCCTATCGGTGCAAGGTGCGGGGGCCATCGTTCAGCAACCTGTCGGCTCTCTCCCAGATGGTCAAGGACGAGATGGTGTCCGACGTGGTGGCCGTGATCGGCAGCATCGACATCATCCTCGGCGACATCGACCGGTAGCCGCGGTGGGCTCGGCACGGCCTGGGCCCGGAGCTGCCGGACGAGCGAATTCAAGTCTGCCCAACCTCCGGCGTGGCCCTGGCCCGAAGGGCTCTGGGAACGACGATAAGTGCCTCGAGTGCCGCCAGTACAAGAAGGGCTGAAGCGATCCGGGGCACGAAGGCACCGACCTCTGGCGGTGACGTGAAGAGCCAACCGATCAATACCGGGACTCCGATCGCCGGCACCACCGCGAAGCCCTTCTCTCGGGCGCCCAGGCTGAAGTAGACCAGCAGGTTCACCACCGTCAGGCCAGCCACCCCGGCACTGAAAAGCAGCAGCAGTGAGGAGTCGCTCTGATACTGGTGCCCGAGAACGATTCCCAGCAGTTGACGAGAGAAAACTGCATACGCTGCCAGCACCAGCCCGTCGATGACAGCGAGCGCCACCAGGGTTTGGAGCAGGAGCTGGCGACGGAGCCTGGCGGTGGGAGCGGCGGCCACCCGGGGATACATCACGGCGCTGAGACTGCTGGTGCCGAAGAAGAGGATCTTCCCCATCACCGAGAGCCCCGAATAGAGTCCGGCGCCGTAGGGGCTGAGGACGTGGCGGGCGGCGACCACATCGAAGTTGTTGAAAATCGGTGCTGTCGCCGCCCCAGCCACCACACTGGAATCGATGAGTGGGCCCGGGTGGGCTCGGCGGCCCGAGCCTTGCACCGCGCGATGTCTGGGATAAACGGCCGACCCCAGGGCTCCCGCGACCGATGCCAGGGGCACCGCGGTGGCACCGAGCCCCAGCTTGAGCAGCACCACGGCCATCACCACCATGGTGCCCCCATAGAGGAGGAAGTTAAAAGCTAGGCGGCGGAAGTCACGTGCCCCTTGCAGGTAGCCTCGTTGCGAGCCACCCAGGGCCGCGACCGGACCGGCCACCACGGCAACTGCTAGGACCCAGGGATCGGGCAGTCGCAGCAGCAGCGCCAGCACGATATCGAGGGGGACCATCGCCGCGCCCAGGGCCAGCCCAATCTTCCAACCACTTCGCCGGAGGCTCGGCCACTGGGCCGCGGCCGGCATTCCCTGGGCGACGGCGGCGGCCACCTCGCGGGCCGCTCCGGCGGCGACCACGTACGACATGGTGTACAGCAGGTTGAGGACGGCGACCACCGAAGTGGACGCCCCGTTGGCGGCTGCCGTCAGGTGGTGGGCGCCATAGGCTTGGGCCACCAGCACGCCGGCTCCGGAGCCTCCGATGCCTACCAGGTAGAGGAGGTTGTGCCGGACCAGCGGACTTCGAGCCAACGTCCGCAGCGATCGGCGGCCCATGTGGGGCTGGGACCGAGGGTCTGTGGTCCCACCCCGGGGAGGTGGTCCGGAGCTGCTGGTCACAGGAGGTTGGCAGAGGCCCGCTCGGGGGCGCGGGCTATGGCCATCCGACAGGTCGCCTTAGGGAGAGAGGAGTCTGGCCGATTCGGCCGATGGCCTCGCGTGGCGACCGTCGACCGCTGGTGGCTGGGCGTTGGCCTGGCTCTGGCCGGGCCGGTCACCGGTGGCGCCCCTGGCAAGTGGTCCGCCGGCGTTGGGGCCAGGGGATGACGGCCCGTCGGGGCGGTGTGCTCGAAGGTCATGGTCACTCGGCCGGTGATAGCCAGGGGGCAGGAGGTTTCCTCACTCTCTCTCCCGCTCCGCGCCGCCGAACCGCATGGGGTCGCTGCGGTGGGGCCTGTGCCTCGCGACCCCGGGCCACTTGCCGCGGCACCGGGAAGGGCGGGCTGGACGATCGCCCCGCTCGCGGCCCGATCCGACTCTCTGGGCACGATCATCTTGCTGGCCAAGATTAGCGACCCGACCCGCCAACCGGCCGAGACGGGTAGCACGGTCGGCTCCAGCCCACATCCAGCTGGCCGATGGGGCCGAGGTCGGATGCTCAGATCGGCATCCCATCGGTCCGGCCCGGGGAGCAGGAGTTGTGAGTGGCCCAGCCAGCCTCGAGTGGCCCGAGCCCGGCCTCGACACGGTAGATGGAGCCGGCCTGCGGCGCCGCGCCTTCGTCCCCGGCGCGGCCGCACCAAGGGGACGAAGGCGCGGCTCGCGGCCCTCCGGCCGGGGGCGTTGGGTTGGTAAAGTGGGGGGGAATGAGCAGGGGCATGGAGTCGCGCGCCGGCCACGTTCCGGGGGGGATGGGCCTATCTCAGCTGGGGCACCCATGGGGTGGCGCCGCCCGTGGCTGACCCCCAGATGGTCGAAGCCGACCATACCGATGCCTTGAACCCTGCAACGCTGGCTCGGATCCGCCAGATGCGGGACTTGTACCCGTCGCCCCGGTCGGCCGTGCTGCCTGCGCTTTGGGCGATCCAGGATGAGCTCGCCTACTTGCCCGCTTGGTCACTGGAGGTGGTGGCCACCGAACTGGGCTTGCTGGCAGGAGACGTGGAGGCGGTCTCAAGCTTCTACTCCATGTACTTCAACCATCAACCCGGGCGGCACCAGATCCAGGTCTGTCGAAATGTCTCGTGTGGCCTGCGGGGGTCCGATGAGTTGCTCCGGCATCTGGAGAACTGGCTGGGGGTCGAGGACGGCGGGACCACGACGGATGGGGCGTTCACTTTGGAGGGAACCGTCGAGTGTCTGGGCGCCTGCGGGGGCGCTCCCATGATGCAGGTGGACCGTTTCAGCTACGAGAACCTGAACCCTGAACGGGCGGAAGAGGTGCTCACCAAGATCCGCAACAGCGAGCCGCGGGACCTCGATTGATGGACGACGAGAAGGTTCTCACTCGCCACCTGGGAGCCCCCGGACTGACCACCGTCGGCGGCTATGAGAAGGTTGGAGGGTACCAGGGGCTGCGGAAGGCGATCCAGATGGGACCGGAGGCGATTGTCGCCGAGGTCAAGGCGTCGGGTTTGCGTGGACGCGGGGGGGCGGCCTTCCCAACCGGGACCAAGTGGGGCTTTTTGCCAAAGGACGTCTTCCCCCGTTACCTGTGCGTGAACGCGGACGAGTCCGAACCTGGCTGCTTCAAAGATCGGGTGCTGATGGAGGAATTTCCCCATCAGCTGCTCGAGGGGGTCCTCATTGCCGCCTATGCGCTCCAAGTGACTCACGCGTTCATTTACATCCGGGGTGAGTATCGCTTCCAGCGGGAGTTGCTCGAGCGAGCGGCCAAGGAGGCTTACCGGGCGGGCTACGCGGGAAAGGGTGTCCTGGGCACCAAGTGGGACTGTGAGCTGATCGTCCATGGTGGCGCGGGTGCCTACATTTGCGGCGAGGAGACGGCGCTGCTCAACTCCCTGGAGGGGCGGCGCGGGCAGCCCCGGCTCAAGCCGCCGTTCCCGGCTGTGAAGGGCCTTTACGGCCAACCGACGGTGGTCAACAACGTCGAGACGCTCTCCAATCTACCCTACATCGTGACCGAGGGTGGGGCTCGGTACGCGGCTCTGGGCACCGAGGCAAGCCCCGGGACACGGCTTTTTTGCGTGAGCGGGCATGTCGAGCGCCCGGGCACGTTTGAAGTGCCCATGGGGAAGACCACCTTCCGAGATCTGCTCGAGCTGGCCGGCGGGGTCTGGCGGGGGCGTCAGTTCAAGGCGATGCAGCCTGGGGGGGGGTCGATGCAAGTCCTCGGCCCTCAACACCTCGATGTCCCGCTCGACTTCAAGGCGGTGGCGGAGGCGGGATCCTCGCTGGGGGCCGGCGCCCTGGTGGTGATGGATGACTCCACCTGCCTGGTGGATGTGGCCAGCCGCCTGGTCGACTTCTACCGACACGAGTCGTGCGGCAAGTGCGTGCCCTGCCGGGAGGGCACCTATTTCGAGAGTGAACTGATGCACCGGCTCGAGGCGGGAATCGCCAGCCGCGCGGAGCTGGCCGAGCTCTCCGACATCTGCGCCAATATGGAGGGCCGCTGCTTCTGCCCGCTCGGGGATACGGCGACGTGGTTTGTCATGTCCGCCCTGCGAATGTTCCCGGAGGAGTTCGAGAGCCACTGTGGGGCCGGCCGCTGCCCGGTCCGAGCCGGATCCGAGGTGGCCGCCTAGGTGGCTGACGCATCCACCGTAGCTGAGTTGGTCAACATCTCGGTCGATGGGCGCCCGGTCGAGGTTCCCCCGGGAACCCTGGTCTGGGACGCCTGCGAAAAGGCCGGGATCTTCGTGCCGGTCTACTGCGCCCATAAGAAGCTGGAGCCGGTCGCGGTCTGCCGGATGTGTCTGGTTGAAGTGGAAGGGCTGCCCAAGCTCCAGCCGGCCTGTGCCACCAGGGTGGCGCCGGGGATGGTGGTCCGCACCCAGACCGAGCAGGTGCGCAAGTTCCGAGACGGCAACCTGGAATTCCTACTGCTGAATCACCCCCTGGACTGCCCGGTCTGTGACCGCGGAGGCGAGTGCGACCTTCAGGATTTCACCCAGCGCTACGGTCCCGGGCGAGCTCGTTCCAGCATCACTGAGAAAGTCCACTTTGACAAGGCGGTCAAGCTGTCGGACAAAATTATGCTCGACCAGGAACGTTGCATCCTCTGCTGGCGTTGTGTGCGCTACTACGAGGAGATCACCGGCGAGCGGGAGATCGTGCTCCAGGAGAGGGGAGTCCACACGGTGGTGGACAGCTTTGAACGCCAGCCGCTTCAGAGTCAGTTCCAAGGCAACCTGCCGGAGATCTGCCCCGTCGGCGCCCTCACCCACCGCCAGTATCGCTTTCGCGCTCGACCCTGGGACCTCCGTCGCACCGCCAGCGTCTGCTCCCACTGCAGTTATGGGTGCAACATTTTCGTCGATGCTCGAGAGGAGCAGATCGCGCGCTATGCCAGCAACGACAACCCGGAGGTGGACGACAGCTGGCTGTGTGACCAGGGACGGTACGGCTTTCCGGAGCTCAACCGTCCCGAGCGGGTGATCAACCCCGAAGCGCGGGTGGGGGGGCTTCGCCAGGCGGTTTCGTACCAGGACGCGGTCGCCCGTGCCGCCGGGGCGCTGCTGCGGGTCAGAGGCGACCACGGGGGCACCTCGGTCGGAGTTCTGGGGTCTCCTCGAATGACCAATGAGGAGGCATTTGTGCTCCAGTGGCTGGCTCGGGAGGTGATCGCCACCCCCCATGTCGACCACCGCTATGAACCCCTCGAGGGGATCTCTCCCGAACAGTTCCGGCTCGGGATCGCGGAGCTGGAGGGTTGCGACGCCGTGGTGGTGATCGGAGATCGACCGGAGCGTCTCAGCCCGGTCCTGACCCTGCGTCTCTACAAGGTGGCCAACAAGTTGGGGCGCCAAATCCTGCGGGTGCCGGAGACGTTCTCAGCGGCTCAGGTGGTGAAGCAGCTGCCGGCGGCCGGGCGGATAGGCATCGTGGCCGCGCAGGCGGACCGAGCGGCTGCCATGGGATTGCGCGCCAAGGCCGGCTCAGCTGGCCGGGAGGCGGCGGTCCTGACCATCACTGAGGCGGTCAACAGCCGGGGCTGCCAGGACCTTGGGCTGCTCCCCAATGTGGGCCCGGGGTACCGGTCCCTGGAGCACTCGGGCCTCTTCGGTCGACAGCTTCTGGAGGCTGCCGTCGCTGGCCAGATCAAGGCGCTCCTCGTGGTTGGCGACGGCGCTGACTTCGAGGCTGAGGGGCTGTTTCATGAGGCCCTCGCCAAGGTCGACGTGGCGGTGGTCGTCACCGCCTGGCAGGGGGTCGCCAGCCGCGCAGCCACGGTTTTGCTGCCGGGCCGGACGATCGCCGAGAAGGCTGGCACCGTAACCAACACCGAGGGCAGGGTGCAACGGGTGCGGACCGCTGTCGAGCCCAAGTTCACCTTCCCCTCGGACCTGCGCATCCTGGGCGATCTGGCCGCCGGGTTGGGATCTGACCTCGGGGTGCAGGCGCTCGCCGCACCTGTGTTCGAGTTGCTGGCCGCTGCGGTTCCCGCTTACCGGGGCTGCCAGGCTGGGCTGAGGGCTCATTGGGAGCCGGGTAGTTGAGCCCCGCGGCCACCTCAGTGCTGCTGGCGGTGGTGGTGACGGTGGTCAAGGGGCTGCTGGTCATCATCGTCCTGCTGACGGGCTTCGCCTACCTGACCTTGATCGAGCGCAAGGTCTCGGCGCGAATCCAGCTGCGCTACGGCCCCAACCGGGTGGGCCCTTTCGGACTCATTCAGCCCGCCGCCGACGCCGTCAAGCTGCTCTTCAAGGAGAAGGTGGCGCCGGAGGGCAGAGACCGCTTCCTCTACCTCTTGGCGCCCGCGCTGGCAGCCTGTGCGGCGCTCTTTGCCTTCTCGGCGATCCCCGTGAACCAGACCATCTGCATCGCCGGCACCCACGGTGCCGGGCCGCTGTCGGCCCGCTGCCCGGGGGGCTATCCGCTGCACTGGGACGTCGCCAACATTAATGTGGGGCTGCTCTTCATCCTGGCGATCACCTCACTGGGGGTGTATTCGATCTTTCTGGCGGGGTGGGCCAGCAACTCGAAGTACTCGTTACTGGGCGGGTTGCGGAGCGCGGCTCAGTTGATAAGCTACGAGATGGCGGTCAGCTTCGCCCTGATCGGACCGGTGCTGCTGGCGGGCTCGCTGAACTTGGAGACCGTGGTTAATCAGCAGCATTCGCTCTGGTTCGTGTTCCTCCAGCCGATGGGGTTCCTGCTCTATTTCACGGGTGCCCTGGCCGAGACCAACCGGCTTCCGTTCGATTTGCCCGAGGCGGAGTCGGAGCTGGTGGCCGGCTACCACACCGAATACTCGGGGATGCGGTTCGGGCTCTTGCAAATGGCCGAGTTCGTCAACGTGATCACGGTCTGCTCAATCGCCACCGTGATGTTCCTGGGGGGCTGGATGGGCCCCTTCTTTTTCCTGCCAAACTGGCTGGGGCCACTTTGGTTCGGGGCCAAGGTGGGGCTGCTCATCTTCGTCATGATGTGGGTGCGCTGGACCTTCCCCCGTTTGCGCTACGACCGGCTGATGCAGTTCGGCTGGAAGGTGCTGCTGCCTCTGGGCATGGCCAACGTCCTGCTCACCAGCGTGTTCGTGGCACTGCACTGATGGCCAACTGGTTGCGGCCCACGAGGTGACAGTTCATGTTTCGTGAAATGGTCGGGGGTCTGCGGATCACCCTCCGGGAGATGATGACCAAGCCGATCACCATCCAGTACCCCGAGGAGCAACGGCCGGTGCCACCGCGCCATCGGGGCCGTCACATTCTGCATCGCTATGACAATGGCCTGGAGAAGTGCATCGGCTGTGAGCTCTGCGCCGGCGCCTGCCCGGTGGGCTGCATCTACGTCCAGGCGGCGGAGAACGACCCGCAGCACCCGGTCTCCCCGGGGGAGCGGTATGCGGTGCGCTACGAGATCAACCTGATGCGCTGCATCTACTGCGGGTACTGCGCCGAGGCGTGCCCCACGGAGGCGATCACGCTCGGCCCCCGCCTGGATCTGGCCGACTACAAGCGGGAACGCCTGGTGGCGACCAAGGATGACCTGCTGGAGGCTTGGCCCGGGTTCCACCCCATGGCTCAGGGGGTCGCCGAGGGCCGCGGGGCGCCCGCGCCCCAAACCAGTCCACTGGGAGCGGGCTCGAGCCATCAGGGGCCGGCCGGCTCGGCTCCGGGGCTACGGCCTCCGATCCCCGGGTCCCGTGGGAGTGGGGGAGGCGCAGCGCCCATATGACGGTGATCTTTGGGATCGCGGCCGTGCTGGCATTCGGAGGCGCCCTCGGCGTGGTGCTCAGTCAGCGCACCCTCTACTCGGCGCTCAGCTTGGTGCTGAACATGGTCTCGCTGGCGGTCCTATTCCTGCTCCTGGACGCCCAGTTCGTGGCGGCCGTGCAGATCATCGTCTACGCAGGGGCGGTGATGGTCCTGTTCGTGTTCATCATCGCTTTGCTCTCCCCGGGCGCCGAGGAACGGGTCCGCCCGTTGGAGCTGCGGATGCTTTTTGGCGGAGTCCTCGCGGCGGTCTTCACGGTCGTGATCGGTCGGCTCGCCTTGAACGGGATCACGGTCACCAACAACGGCCACTTCCACGGCGCGCTGGGTCCGTTCTCACCGAGCTTGGTGGATGCCCACGGCCAGGTCCAGACTCTGGGCGAGCAGCTCTTCACGACCTATCTGTTGCCCTTCGAGGTCACCTCGCTGCTGCTGCTGGTGGCGGCGGTGGGCGCGGTTTATCTCTCCAAGCATCGGCGGGTGAGCTCATGACGGGCTTGTTCCCCGGTTTCCTGATCCTCTCCGCCGCCATGTTCTCGGTGGGCGCGGTGGGAGTGTTGGTGCGGCGCAACCCGCTGGTGGTGTTCATGTCGATCGAGCTCATGCTCAACGCCGCCAATCTGGCCCTGATCACGTACGCGCGCTACACCCACACCATGGCCGGCCAGGTCTTTGCCCTAATCGTGATCGCGGTGGCGGCCAGCGAGGTGGTGGTGGGGCTAGCCCTGATCACCGGCGTCTACCGCAGCGGGCACAAGCTCAATTTGGATGAACTCAGCGAGATGAGCGAGTGAGTCAGCCATGAACCCCACCCTCATCCTGGTTCTGAGCGCGATCGTGCTCGGCCTGCCCACGGCGGGATTCGCAGTCAGCGCCATCAGCGCCGGTCGACTGCCCCATCGTCTGGTGGCATGGACGGGGCCGGGAGTGATCCTGGGCGCGTTTGTCGCGACTTTGATCATCTTCGTGGCGATGTTGCAGCAGCCGGCCTCGTCACGGGGCATTACCGTGGTCTTCTGGCATTGGCTGAACACCTCGGTGGCGTCGGGCCATGGGGTGGCGGCCCAGACCGGCTTCAACGCCAACTTCAGCATTCGGATCGACCCGCTATCGGTGCTGATGATGCTGGTGATCACGGGGATCGGCGGTCTGATCCACGTTTACAGCGTCGGTTACATGGCCGAGGACCCTGGCTTCAACCGCTTCTTCGCCTACATGAACATCTTCATCACCAGCATGTTGCTTTTGGTGATGAGCAACACGCTGGTCTTCCTGGTCATCGGCTGGGCCATGGTGGCATTCGCGTCCTACGCCTTGATCGCCTTCTGGTATGAGCGGCGCTCGGCGGTGGTGGCGGGCCGCAAGGCGTTCGTCACCCAGGTGATCGGCGACGTGGGCCTTTACCTGGGCGCGTTTCTGATCTTCCTCAACCTGCGGGGCGCCCACGGGCAGCTGCTGCACACCGTGAACATGCAGACCATCTTCGCCAATGTGGGGCCGGGTGCCCACTTCCATGACGGCCTGGGCCCGCTCGGCGGGGGCATGGTGACCGCGATCGGGATCCTGCTCTTTCTGGGAGCCGCCGCCAAGTCGGCGCAGTGGCCGCTGCACACCTGGCTACCCGATGCGATGGAGGGCCCCACCCCGGTTTCGGCCCTGATCCACGCCGCCACCATGGTCACCGCCGGGGTTTATCTGGTGGCCCGGTTCCATCCCATCTACCAGCAGGCACCGGTGGCGGCCGGGTTGGTGGCCTTCATCGGCATCGGCACCGCCATGATGGCGGGCATCATCGGGTGCACCCAGTACGACATCAAGCGGGTGATCGCCTACTCGACGATGAGCCAGATCGGACTGATGATCTTCGCCGTGGGCGTAGGCGCCTACTCGGCTGGGATGTTCCAGTTCTTCACCCACGCCTGCTTCAAGGCCCTGCTCTTCCTGGCCGCCGGCAACGTCATCCATGCCCTCCACGACGACCAGGACATCCGACTCATGGGCGGGCTCTCCAAACGGATGAAGGCCACCTTCGTGGCGTTCACCGTCGGCTCCCTGGCCCTGGCTGGCATCCCCATCTTCGCCGGCTTCTTCAGCAAGGAGGAGCTGCTGGGCTCGGGCTTGGCCCTGGGGCCGGCGGTGCCCTGGCTCTGGGTGGTCGGGGTCTTGGTCAACGTGCTCACCAGCTTCTACATCTTCCGAGTCGTGTGGATCGCTTTCCGCGGCGAGCCCCGCTCCGAGCACGCCGAGCACGCCCACGAGGCGCCCCTGCTGATGCTCCTGCCGGTGCTGGTGCTGGCGGGCCTGGCCACGGTGGTCGGTTTCCTCAATGTGGACTTCGCCGGATTCGCTCCGATCACGCTGTTTTCAGCCTTCCTCAAGCCGGTTCTGGGAGTTCCCGCGGCGACCGCCAGCGATACCGCCGGGGCGCTGGCGTTGCTGGCCGGCTTTTTGCTCAGCGTGGGGGGGATCGTCCTGGTCTGGGCGGTCTACGGGCGAGGTCTGATCTCACGGGAGTTGGTGCCGAACCATCTGCCCTGGCTCTATCAACTGTCGTTTCGCAAGTTCTACTGGGACGAGATCTACGATGTCGCCTTGGTCCGCCCCACGGTTTCCCTGGCGACGGTCATCCGCCGCGTCATCGAACCCGAGGTCATGGACGGAGCCCTGGGCGGAATCAGAGACTCCATCGCCGCCCTGGCCGATGACTTCCGCACCTTTCAGACTGGATTCCTAAAGGACTACGCTACCTGGTTCTTTTTCTTTGCGGTGGTGGGGCTGGTGATCCTGGGGTTGCGGCTCTCGTGAACTGGCCAATTCTTACCGTGCTGCTGCTGGTGCCGGTTGCTGGCGCCCTGCTCCTGCTGGCGTTGCCGGGCGCTCGGCCCGGGGCGATCCGGGCGATCTTGATGGCGGTGACGGCGGTGACCTTGGGGCTGAGCTGCGTGCTGTTGGTGGTGTTCTTGGCGGTGCCCACTTCGGGGACGGCCAAGCTCAGCGGCACAGCCAATGGGCAGGCCCTGTCCCAAGTCCACTCCCCGGTGACCTTCCAATTCCAAGAGCAGGTGAACTGGTTGCACAGTGGCGCATCTCTCTCCCAGGTCCATCCGGCCTTCAATGAGGGCAACAACGCCTTCAACCAGGCCGGTCCACCCCCGATCAACTTCTCCTACCACGTCGGGGTCGACGGGCTCTCGGTGTGGTTGATCGCCCTGGCCGGGCTGCTCTTCCTGGTGGCAGCCGTGGTGCTCAGCCGCAAGGAGGAGCGGCTGCGCAGCTTCGCCGTTCTGATGTTGCTGTCCGAGGCGGGGGTGATCGGAGTCCTCACCTCGCTCGATCTGGTCCTTTTCTACTTCTTCTGGGAGGCGGCCCTGATCCCGCTCTACTTCCTCATGATCGGCTGGGGGGATGAACGCCGGGGCCGGTCGGCGCTCAAGTTCATCATCTACACGGTGGCCGGCAGTCTCTTCATGCTGCTGGCGATCATCGGCGTGTACTTCGTCACCGGAGCGCAGACCGGGGTCTACACCTTCGATGTGCCGACCCTGATCGCCGCCCAATCCTTTGTGCAGAGCACTCACGCCACCACGTTCAGCCTCTTCGGGCACAGCTTTCCCGCCCTCAATCCTCAGGACTGGCTGTTCCTCGCGTTCGCCCTAGCCTTCGCCATCAAGGTACCGCTGGTACCATTCCACGGCTGGTTGCCGGATGCCTACGCGTCGGGCAAGACACCATTCTTGGTCTTCTTCACGGGGATCGTCAGCAAACTCGGCGCCTTCGGATTCATCCGCTACAACCTCACCCTGTTCCCCCAGGCGAGCCATCTCTTTCAACCCCTGCTGATGGGTCTGGCGGTGGCCAGCATTCTCTACGGAGCCCTGGCCGCCCTCGCTCAGAGCGATATCAAGCGCACCGTGGCGTACGCCTCCATCAGCCACTTGGGCTTTGTGGTGCTGGGGATCTTTGCCCTCAATATCGACGGGCTCAATGGGGCCATCATTCAGATGGTCAACCACGGCCTGATAATCGCCGCCTTGTTCATCTGCGTGGGTATTTTCGAAGCCCGCTTCGGCACGCGGCGCCTGCGCGACCTGGGTGGGCTGGCGAAGGCGATGCCGGTGATGGCCGGCATCTTCTTGGTGGTCGCCTTGGCCGGCCTGGGGATGCCCCTCATGAATTCGTTCGTGGGCGAGTTCCTGATTCTGCTGGGGGCCTTCCAGGTGTCGCCTGCCTGGGCGGTCGTCGCCAGCCTCGGGGTGATTCTGGCGGCTTGGTACATGTTGCGGCTCTATCAGGGCTTGACCCAGGGCCCGCTCCGAATTCCGGGAGGTGGGGATGACTCCACCCCGGCCGCCATCCTGGGCCGCCTCGGCCGGGTTGACTTGAGCCCAGTCGAGATTGTGGCGCTGGCGCCCCTGGTGGGACTGATGATTCTGATCGGGGTCTATCCTGGGCCGATCATCCGCTACAGTCGCTATAGCGCAGATCAGTACGTCAGGGCGGCGGACCGCTCCACCGGACAGGATCCCGTCCTCTCGACCGCCAGCGCCAGGATCATCAGGCCCGACCAGGCCGGGGGGAAGAGCTCTCGATGACGACCCTACTCAGCCTGCCGCCCTGGTTCCCCCTCCATTTCGTCCCGGCGTCCAATCTGGTCGGAATCCTGCCGGTCCTGATCGTGGGAGGCGGGTCGGTGCTGGTGTTACTGGCCGACTTGGCGGTCCCCCGCCGGGGCAATCTGGTGCTGCCGGTGATCTCAGGGGTGGTCGTCCTGGGCGCTCTGGGAACCGCCGTGGGGCAGTGGATTCTGAATGCCACCAACCCCGTCGTTTTCAACGGTGCCTTCGCTGATGACCGCTTCGCCCTCTTCGCCGATTTCGTGGTCCTGCTGACGGCTCTGGCGGTGATCTGTCTCAGCCCGGGATATCTCCGCCGGCGAGGCATGGAGGAGGGTGAGTACTACATCCTGCTGCTGGCGTCGCTGACGGGAATGCTGGTCCTGAGCGGAGCGACCAACCTGATCGTGATCTTCCTGGGGGTCGAGCTGCTTTCGATTCCGCTCTATGTCCTGGCCGGATTCGCCAGAGACGAACCGCTCTCCCAGGAGGCGGCTATGAAGTACCTCTTGTTGGGAGGCTTCGCGTCGGGGTTCCTGCTCTACGGAATGGCCTTGATCTATGGCGAGACCGGCCACACCGGGCTGGCCGCCATTCACCAGCAACTGTTGCAGGGCGCCCTCTCGCACAGCTTCGACCCGATGCTGCTGGCCGGCATCGCGCTGCTCTCGGTGGGGCTGCTGTTCAAGGTCTCGGCGGCGCCATTTCAGTGGTGGACCCCGGACGTCTACCAGGGCTCCCCCGCGATCGTCACCACCTTCATGTCCGTCGCCACCAAGGTGGCGGCCTTCGCAGTCTTCCTCCGCCTGTTCTCTGCCACCTTGGCTCCCTACCGCTCCGAGTGGGAGGTGCCGATTGCGGTCGTGGCGATCATCTCGATGGTGTTCGGCAACCTGGTGGCGGTGGCCCAGACCTCGGTCAAACGGGTGCTGGCGTACTCCGGAATCGCCCAGGCCGGGTACATCCTGATCGGGGTCGCCGTGGGCAGTCCCGACGGCACCCAGGCGGCCCTCTACTATCTGGCCGCCTATGCCTTCATGAACACCGGGGCGTTTGCGGTACTGACCATTCTCAGCCAGCGCGGCGAGGACTGCGATCGCTACTCGCAGCTGGCGGGTCTCTGGCGGCGGCAACCGCTGCTGGCGGGTCTGATGGCTCTGTTCATGCTCTCCCTGGCCGGTTTCCCGATGACCGTCGGCTTCTTCGGCAAGTTCTTCCTCTTCTCCGCCGCCATTCACGACGGTCAGCTGCCGCTTGCGATCTGGGGAATTCTGACCTCGGCGGTATCGCTCTTCTACTACCTGCGGGTGATTCTGGTGATGTTCACGGCGGTCCCGGATGCCGATTCCGACACTGCGCCGACCCTGGCGGGGCTGTCCTTGGAGGGGACGGCGGTGGCCTCATCGACAGCGGCCTCCGTCGGGATCCCGGCGGGTGTGGTGGTGGTGCTGGCCGGAGTGGGTACCGTGGTGCTGGGGATCTTCCCGGCCCTGATCTACACTCTGCTCCAGGGCATCACCGTTGTCCACGGCTGACTCCAGGGGCCACCTGGCAGGGCTGCTGAGCCTGGTTATTCCGGCGCATAACGAGGCCGACAACCTGCCTCGGGTGCTGCCGGCTGCGCGCCAGGTGCTGGCCGCTTTGGCCGACGAGTTTGAGATCGTGCTGGTCGACGACGGCAGCACCGACCAGACGGTGGCGGTGGCGCGCCGCGAGATGGGGGATGCGGGGGCACGGCTCCGGGTGGTGAGTCACGCTCACAAGCTCGGATATGGCATCACAGTGGCCGACGGGCTGCGGGCCGCCCATGGCCAGTGGGTCGCGTTCATGGATGGGGATGGGCAGTTCGACCCGATGGACCTGGCTCGCCTGGCGGAACAGGGGACCGCAGCGGACCTCATCGCGGGCTGGCGCCAGCGACGGGCGGACCCTTGGCATCGCTCCGTGGTGAGCCACACCTTCAATATTCTGGTGCGCCTGCTCTACGGGATCAGCTACCGCGATGTCGATTGCGGCTTCAAGTTGATGCGGCGCCAGGTCCTGGACGCCGCCGCCCCGTTGCTGGCGCGCTCCGCCCTGCTCAACACAGAGTTGTATTTCAAAGCCCAGCGCTCGGGATTGAGGGTCACCCAAGTTGGGCTGACTCACCACCCTCGCTTGGCCGGGGTGCGCTCCGGCGGCCGCCTTCGTCCGATTCTTCGGGCGGTGGGAGAGCTGGTCAGGCTCCGGCTGGAGCTGGCTCGGAGCTGGTCACCGAAAGAGGCCCCACCCTCTTGACCAGGGTCCCCCGGTGAGGGTCAGCCCCGGTGCTGGAAGCTATTGAGGGTGAGCTCGAGCCCTTCCTGAAGGGAGACTTTGGCACTCCAGCCGAGCTGACGGGCCGCCCGCGAGGGGTCGAGGAAGTTGGAGCGCACCTCGCCGGGCCGGCCGGCGACGAAGAGTGGCGGGGTGGTGGATCCGTCGAGCTGGGCCAGCGCGGCTGCCACTTGCCTGATCGAGGTCGGGGTGCCTGTGCCAATGTTGACGGGCCCGCGGTAGGCCGCGGTCAGGGCCAGCAGGTTGGCGCTCGCCACATCGCCCACGTAGACGAAGTCGCGGGTCTGGCCGCCGTCGCCGGTGATCTGAGGTGGCTCGCCCGCCACCAGCCGTTGGCACGTGATCGCGACCATGCCAGCCTCCCCGGTCCCGTCCTGGTAGGGGCCGTAGACGTTGCCGTAACGGAGAGCGACGTAGCTGAGCCCGAAGGTGCGCTCGAACATTCCCAGGTAACCCTCCCCGGCCAGCTTGGCAGCCCCATATGGTGAAAGGGGCTTGGCCCGGTCAGTCTCGCGGCTGGGCAGCCGGCGAGCCCGCCCGTAGATGGCGCCACCCGAGGAGGCGAACACCATGCGAGAACAGCCGGCATCGACCGCGGCCCGCATCACAGCCACGGTTCCCACCACGTTGTTGAGAGCGTCAGCCGCGGGGTCGCGTAGGGACCGACTGACGCCGCCTTGGGCGGCGAAGTGAATGATGGCGTCAGGATGGAAGTCGATCATGGCCTCTCGCGCGGCTGGGCTGGCCATGTCCTCCGCCACCAGGGGCACCCCTTCTGGGACGGCTTGGCCGCAGGCGTGGCGGAGGTCGTCCACGACCAGCACCTGGTGGCCATGCTCGAGCAGCAGCCGCACGGTGTGGGTGCCGATGAAACCGGCTCCTCCCGTGACCGTGACGCGGAGTACCTGCCCACTCACTGCGCCCATGGTAGTCGTCGGTAAAGGCGGGCGGTGGCCACCTGCCATCCTCTAAGCAGAGTCTCAGGGCGAAGTCGGACAATGGCGGCAGACTGGGGACGGCTGTCGCGGCCGGGCGCGCGGGCGTCCGCGGCCACCATGGCGTCCTCTCAGTAGCTTGCCCCGAATGGAGTTCAGCCTGGTTTGAGCCGGACCACTGCGGCATCTCCCAACGGCGCGGCGCGGTGGAGCTGGCTGGGAGCGGCACTTGCAGCCGCGAGGCGACACTCCCTGGGGGGGTCGGTGCTGCTCTATCTGCTGGTTCGACTGCCCTCGTGGTTTGAGCCGCACTGGTACACGGATGAGGCGGGGTATGCCACCACCGCCTGGATGTCGACCCATGGGCGGACCCTCTACCTCACGGTCTGGAACAACAAGCCGCCGCTCCTGTTCTGGATCTACGACCTGGCCCTGGCCGGATTCGGACCCAGCGAATTGGGACTGCATCTGCTTTCAACTTTGGCCGGGGTGCTCACCTTGGTGGCGGTGGGGAAGATCGTCCGGGAGAACTGGGACGGGCGGGGCAGCTGGCCGACTCTGATCGTGGCCGCGCTGCTGATCGGTCTACCCCTGCTCAGCGGCGACCTGGCATTGCCGGAGAACTTTCTGATCGCCCCCGAGGCCTGGGCAATGCTCTTCGTGCTGCGCGCCCTGCGCACCGGCCCAGGCCGGCGGCAGTACCTGGCTGCCACCATGGCCGGAGGGCTGTTCGGTCTGGCCTGCCTGATCCAGCAGACATCCCTGGCCCCGTTTCTGGCGGCGGTTGTCTTTGTCGCCCTCCAGACCAGGCGTAGGGGGCTGGCGGCGGCTGTCTTCATGATCGTGCCCGGAGTCGTGATCGGTGCCGCCGGGCTGGCGCCCTATGTGCTGTGGGCGGGGCTTGGCAACGTCTACTTCTATCTGGTCACGTCCTATCAGGGCTATACCTCGAGGACACTTCCGCTGGGTGCGACCACCCTGTTGCCAAGGCTCTTGGCCGCCCTGCTTTTGGCCTGGGGGCTGGTGGCGGGGCGCCGCCGCGATCCCCGGACGGTGCTGCTGTGGCTGTGGCTTGGGGTGGAGCTGTTCACCTACATGCTGCCCAATCGCGCCTATCCGTTCCATCTGCTGCCCAGCGCGGTGCCATTGGCCCTGCTGGTGGGCCGCGCGGCACGTCCCGGCTGGGCCAAGCTGCGCTCTCGGGTCGGGTGGGCGACCGCCCCGCTGGTGGCATCGGCAGGTGTGAGTGCTTTGATCTGGGTCGTGATGTTCGCCGGGGGCCTGCCTCAGGGCGACCTCTACACGGTGCCGCGAACCGTGCTCTACTATCCGATGTTCCTGGGCCGGATGACCGGGCGCATCTCCGAGGGTCAGTACCAGAGCTTCTACGATTTGCGCGTGCCAGCCGAGCGAGCGGCGGCCAACTGGGTGCAGGCGCACCACCTCCAGGGCGCGACCGCGATCGTGTGGTCGGCCGATGCCTGGGTGTATCTGCTGGCTCCGCTAACTCCGGTCCTGCCGGCTCCGCCCATCTACAAGGATTTCGACTGGATGGGCCAACAGGGGTTGATACAGCGCACGGTGGAGGCCCGACCGGAGCTCATCGTGGTGACCAACGATGCCCTGTCATCCTACGGTCCGATCCAGCAGGTCCTAGATCGCTATTACGTCCGGGTGGAGTCGACTTCCGACGGCGCCGTCTGGCTGCTTCGCAGCGACTTCCAATCGGTGCTGCATCGGCCGCCCCCCGCCGCCTGAGGGCCCCGCCCGCGATTCCGCAGCCGGGACCGGGCGCGCTCCGGTTCGGGTAGGATCGGGCTCTGTGGGATCCCGATGGTGGCGGGCACTGATCACGCTTGTGGGCCTGGCGCTTCTCCTCGGGGCGGCTGGGATCGCCAACTCCAGCTCCCCGGCCCGGGTGCGGACCGCGGCTCGCCCGCACCGCGATCAGCCGGCTGCAGATGGCCTGACGCAGCGCCTGGAGGCGGTGGCGGTCAGCTTCATGCAGCAGATGCAGGACGGCGACTACGCGGCCCAGTGGGGCGAGCTGGCGCCCCAGGCCCAGGCCATGTGGCCGTCTGCCACCCAGCGCTCCCAGATGCTGGCTGCCAAGTTCAGCGGCGCCGCCGGGATCACCTCCTACACCCTGGGAGGACCGCAACCGGCTCCGGCCTGGGTTGACCCTGAGGATCCGGGCGTGAGCGTGGCCGGAGGCTACCAGGTTCCGGTCTTGGTCCACTTCGCCAACCCTTCGGCCCTGGCCCCGGCCGGGGTCGCAGCCATGTACCAGCTGTTGCGGCTGGTTCTGCTGCCCCGCCCCGGGGCGGCGCCCCAGGTTGTGGGGGAGGGCCCAGCATCCCTGGACGCTCCGGTTATCCAGCCCGGGCACCAATCGCAGGCGGCCGCGGCGGTGCCGATCCTCATGTACCACGTGGTGGCCCCCTTCCCGATCGCCTCTCAGTGGAACAGCGGCTACGCCTACCGACTCGAGTATGGCCTGACCGTGACCCCTCGCCAGTTCGCGGCCCAGATTCGGTTCCTCGCCGCCAATGGCGCTCACGCCATCTCCCTCACACGGCTGGCCGACTTCCTGCTTTACGGCCTCGCCTTGCCGCCGAAGCCGGTCGTGATCACCTTCGACGATGGCCGGGAGAGCCCGTATCTGAACGCGGTCCCGGTGCTGACGCAGGTCGGTTACACGGCCACCTTCTTCGTCCCCAGCGGGCTGGTCGGCAAGTTCGTGACCGTGCGAGGCGGCCGCAACCCGCAGCACTATCTGACCTGGAGCCAGGTCACTCAACTGGCGAAGGGCGGCTTCTGGGTGGAGGACCACACCTTGCATGACAACGTCGCCCTCTGGGGCCTGAAGGCGGCGGAGGTGGCCCGGCTCGCGGGCCGGACCGCCGCTCAGCTGGAGCAGCACACCGGTCGCGCCGTCCAGTTCATCGCCTACAGCGGCCTTTGGCCATACCCCACGGCAAGCGGGGTGGGCCTAGCCCAGAGGGCACTCTTTGGCGAGCTGGCGGGCTTGGGCTATGTGGGCGGGGCGGTCGACTCACGGATCGATTCCGACGCTCAGAGCACGGCCGCGATCTGGCAGCTGGCGAGAGTCAGAATGAACCCCAACGAGCCGGCCAGCGCGCTGGCTCCCTGGCTTCAGTGAGTGAGGTGATCGCAGTGGAAGGCATCGTCGAGGTGGTGGTCGAGATTCCCAAGGGCAGCCGCAACAAGT